>JAJDAH010000202.1 GCA_029261965.1 Polyangiaceae bacterium | reverse complement strand
CCGCCTCGCCACCGAACGATAGAGCTCGACTTTCGCCCCGGTGTCCTCGACCAGGCCGGCGAGTCGCTGCTGGTGCGTCAAGAGATCGCGCCAGCGCCCGAGTTGCTCGTAGAGCCCGACGAGCTGACGAGTCGTATCGATGTCGTTCTCGTCGAGCTGAACGATCTGGTTCAAAACCGAGACCAGCGCCGTGTCGCTCTTGATGAACTGCCGATAGACGTCCGCGACCTCGCGCAGGACGACCACCCTCGCCTCTTTCTCCTCGGACGGAATGCGCTCGAGTTGTTGCCGGAGAAGCTCGACGAGCGCATTGTAGCCCTCGGTCTGGCGGTAGAGGCGCTTGAGTGAGTCCCGCGCCTCGTCGTTGTCGGGGTCCTGCCGAAGCATTCCCTTGTACTGCTCGATCGCCTTTTGCGCGTCCTTTTGACGCTCGGCGAGATCGGCTACCTCTTGCGCGAGCGCTTGTTTCTGCTCGTCGCTGTCGACCGCCTTTTGCGCGGCCTGCAGCACGTTGAGCAATCGGCCTTCGTCGCCGGTCTTCTCGCAGTACTCGCGATAGAAGTTGAGCATGCCTTCGTGACCGGGCTCGAGCTTCCTAATCCGCTCGAACCAAGGATCGGCATCGTCGTGGTTCTCTCGCTTTCGCCAGTGCAGCATGCCGATCTGGAACATGTCGCCCAGCCGCTCGGCGCCGCTCAGGTCGACGTTTTCGAGCTCCTTCTCGTAGACCTTGACGAGCTGGTCCCAGTCTTCCTCTTCCGAGTAGAACTCGATGAGGAAGCTCTTCGCTTCTTCGTGGTCAGCGCTCTCCCGCAGGATCTCACCATAGGCCTTGGCCGCAGCCGCGTTGTCGGCACGCTTGAGCCGCTGAAGCCGCGCCAGTCGAACGCCCGCCTTGAGGCGCGCTTCCGCAGACTCGCTTCTCGAGGCCATCCTCGCGAGAACACGGGCAGCCTCGTCCCAGTTGTCTTCTCGCCGGTAGACGATCTCGAGCATTCGACCGGCGCGGTCGTTGCTCGGATCGAGCTTCGCCGCTTGCTCCAGCCGATCCACGTACTGGTCGCGACTGGCTTCGTCGGCGCCGAACCGGATGGCCATCTCGGCCGCCCGCATCAGCATCGAGCTTCGATAAACGTCGTCCGGCGCTTCCTCGGCTTCGCCGGCGTAGGTCTCGACGAGCTCGTTCCACTTCTCGCGCTTGCTGTCGATCTCTTCGACAGCGCTCGTCGCGGTGGGTTCGTCAGGCGAAAGCTCGAGAACCCGGAGGTAGGCGACCTCCGCAGCGGTCGTGTCGAGCAACTCTTGGTCGAGTACTCGGGCTTGCTCGACCACCAAGGCGGCTTCTTCCGGTCCGTCGGAAGCGACTCCCGTCTCTATCTCCAAGAGACGCGCCACGGCTTGCCACTCGCCTCGCCCGGCGTGAGCGCCGCGAGCCGCCGCAAGCAGTCGAAGGAGCTCGACCGAATCGAGATCACCCCCTTCAGCTTGAACCTCTTGTTTGAGGGACTCCCACGCGTCTTGCGCGTCGGGGTCCTCCTGCAACTTGCCGAGGGACTCGCGAATGTTATCCATCTCTTTCGTCCTCCGCGCGCTCGTGAACACGACGAAGCGAGGAGCCCTAATCGGCGCGTCGCGAGCAGCGGGGTCGCCGAGAATAGGCCGCGCGCCGAGGCGTTACAAGCCTAGGAAACTCGCGATTTTACCGGCGTTCCAATGCGTTCGGCGCCGGTGGCCGAGGACGGGGCGGTCACCTCCTCCGGCGCCGCCAGAGCTCCTCGAGCTGGGCGCGGGCAGCGTCTCGGTCGGCACCGAGACGGACGGCCGTGTCGATGGCCGCCTCGGCTTCGTCCAACCGACCCAGCTCGAGCAGTGCCCACGATTTACCGAGGTAACCGTCGGCGAACTTGGGACGGCCGGCGAGGACGGCCTCGTATTGGCGTAGCGCCCCCGCGGCGTCGCCGCTTTTGACCGCGATCGTCGCCAGCCCGATGCGGTTTTCGAGCGCGCGGGGATCCGCTTTCAGCCCGGACCGGTACGCCAGGGCCGCACCATCGAGGTCACCGAGGTGCACCCGCACGACGCCGAGCGCGTGCCAAACCGTGGAGTTGGTCGGTTCGCGCCGTAGGGCCTCGACGAGGCGTGGCTCCGCCAGCTCCACCTCCCCCCATCGAGCGGCGCGGAGACCACCGACCCGCGGGCCGGCGGGATCCGACGGGGCGATGCGGGCGGCCCGGTCGTACATGTCGAGCGCCCGCTCGTACCGATGGGCGAGCTCGAACGCGTGGCCGAGCTCGATCCACGGCAGCGGGCTGTCGGCTCCAGCGTGCTTGGCCAGCTGCTCCGCCTCACGCTTCGCCGCGCCGAGGTCTCCGGTGATGGCGAGCACGCGCACGAGCAGCTGGCGCTCCTCCAACGCCTCCGGATGGGTAGCGAGGTGCTCGCGAAGGACGGCGATCGCTTCGAGCTCCTGACCCTTCCGCGTGAGCATCGTGGCCCGTTCCACGGCGCCGGGGGCGTTCGCGTGGCACGCCGAGAGAACCGCCAGGACGAGCGCCCAACACCAGAGCCGTGCCCAAGCGAACAAAGTGCTGCCGGGCCTGGGGCCGAGCCGGCCAGGCTCGGTGGGATTTCGACAGCTATGAGTACTCATCGAGTCGCCAGTCGGCTCATCGAACCGCCTGTCGCTGATTCTAATGGCCTCCAGTGTGGTGGACCAGACTAGCCGCCCATTGCATTCTTCCGTAGAAACTCCGCCTATGGATGCCGAGCAAATCAAGATCATCGCCGTCGTCGGCGCGGGACAAATGGGAGGCGGCATCGCCCAGGTGAGCGCTCGTCGCGGCTATCGGGTGTTGCTCGTCGACGCCGACCGCGATCGGGCGGAAAAAGGGAAACAGAACATCGAGGCGCAGCTCGGCAAGCTCGTCAACAAGGGCAAGCTCAGCGAAGAGGTCAAGGCCGCGACGCTCAAGCGAATCACGTCGGTGGACGGTATCGACGACTGCAAAGACGCCGATCTCGTCATCGAGGCGGCGACCGAAGATCGAGAAGTGAAGCTCGCCATCTTCCGCAAGCTCGCCGAGGTGTCGAAACCCGACGCCATTCTCGCGTCGAACACGTCCTCGATATCGATCACACGCATCGCCGGCCAAGCCGCGGGGCCCGACCGAGTCATCGGGATGCATTTCATGAATCCCGTCCCGGTCATGAAGCTCGTCGAGATCGTGCGCGGCGTGCAGACCAGCCAAAGCACCTACGAGACGACGAGCGAAATCGCCGAACGCATGGGCAAGACGGTCATCACCAGCAAGGACCAGCCCGGCTTCGTGGTCAACCGCATGCTCGTCCCCTTCCTCAACGAAGCGTGCTTCGCGCTTCAAGAGGGGCTCGGTACCCCGGAAGACATCGACCAGGGCGCCAAGCTCGGCCTGAATCATCCGATGGGCCCGCTCGAGCTCGCAGATCTCATCGGTCTCGACACGCTCCTGTTCATCGCGGAGGTTCTGCATCGCGAGTTCGGAGACGACAAGTATCGACCAGCAACGCTCCTTCGAAATCTCGTTGCCGCGGGATGGTACGGACGCAAGTCCGGACGCGGCTTCTATCTGTACGACGAGAAGGGCAACAAGACCGGACGCGCTTTCGAGCGCTGACGCAAAAAAGGACGAGATGGCCACCACCTACGAAACGCTGCTCTTCGAAGTCCAGGACAAGACGGCGACGATCACCGTCAATCGGCCCGACAAGCTCAACGCGCTCAATCCGACCGTCATTCGCGAGCTGACGCGCGCCGTGTACGAGGTGAGCAATTCCGATGCGGGCGCAGCGATCGTGACGGGAGCGGGGGACAAGGCGTTCGTCGCCGGCGCCGACATCGCGGCCATGAGCAAGATGAGCACGACCGAGGCCAAGGCTTTCAGCGATGCGGGCCACCGTTTGGCATGGCACATCGAGCAATCCGCCGTCCCGTTCATCGCCGCGGTCAATGGCTTCGCCCTCGGCGGCGGCACCGAGCTCGCGCTGGCCTGCGACTTCATCTACGCGTCCGAGAAAGCTCGATTCGGGCAACCGGAAGTAAACCTCGGACTGATGCCGGGTTTCGGAGGAACCCAGCGACTCGCACGTCGAATCGGCATCGGCCGCGCGCGCGAGCTCGTCTACACCGGCGACCTGGTAAATGCGGACGAATCGCTCCGGATCGGCCTCATCAACCGCGTCGTCCCTCCCGGGGAGTTGATGGTCGCCGCCCGTGAGGTCGCCGCGAAGATCTCCTCCAAGGCGCCAGTGGCGATCGCCAGGTGCAAGCGTGTGATGGCGCTCGGCGCCGACACGGACTTGGCCACGGCATGTGAGCTCGAGGCCTCGGCGTTCCACGGCCTTTTCGGAACTGAAGATGCGCGCGAGGGGACTCGCGCTTTCTTGGAGAAGCGCGCACCGAAGTTTGAGGGCCGTTGAGTCGTCTCGGAAGAAGCGTTGAGGGTTTGATCGCTGCCGCCCTCGTCTTGGGGTGCGAGGACGAGAAGCCGTACACACCATTTGGTGTGGCCTCGGCCGCGCCGTCGGCGTTGCCGAGCGCAAGTGCGATCGTCGCTGAGGCGAGCGACGCCGGGAAGTTCGCTCCAAAGCGGGCGGTGGTGGCCCCGCGCGCCGCCAGCTCGTGGAAGCTCGGCGGCCGCGCGCGCGACGCCCCCGAGAAGCGCGTGTTCGAGCGCGGCGTGCTCGCGGACTTCGACGGCGACGGCGGCGAGGATGCGCTCGTCTGGACGGTGCCCGCCGCGGACGCCCCACCGCTCACCCCACGGGGGGAGCTCTGGTTTTATCCGAAAACCGGGGAGCCTCGCCGGGCGCTGCCGATGCCAAGTTTCATCCCTTCGGCACCGGGGTGCGACCTGACGACGTCGCTCACTCAGACCGGGCCGAAGACGGCGACCGTCGACGTCGCCGCTCGATGCAAAACTCCGGCGCTCGCGGGATCGGCGACACGCGCTCTCGCCATCGTCGCTCCCCACGAGTCTTCACCGCTCGTGGTGGGTCTACGCATCGTCGATCCTCCACCCGGCGAGACAGTCACGTGGAACGTGGAGTCGACCGATCGCGACGAAGATGGACGCGACGACGTGTTCGTCACCGCGACCCTGGCCGCGGGCGACGCCCGCGCGACCGCCCCGCTCTCGTGGTTCGACCGAGCCACCGGCGCAGCTCGGGACGCCACCGAGCCAGCGTTGGCGCTCGCGAAACGGGCCTCGGTAGAAAATGTCCGGTCGAGAAAACCGAAGTCCGGCACGACCGTCGCCGCCCAGGTTGGCGCCGTGCGAAGGCTCTATTCCACGCTGTGCGGCGAGAGCGACGCGGCTCGCGTCACCACTTGGGATGGACAGACGATCGAGTGTGGTGATCTGACAAAAACCGTCGCGCGACTCCTCGGCGCCGAGGTCGGCGCGGCCCTTTCGCTCGGGCAGACCGCCGAGGCGTTCGCCGCGCTCGATCGGTCGGCCTGGTATGCGCAACCCGTCGACGAGAAGTCCGTCGCCGCCTTGGAAAAAAAGGTGCTGTCGACCGTGACAACCCGTTCAGTCGGTCCACCCGTCTTGCCGAACGTGACGGTTCAGCGACGAACCGGCCCGCGCTTTTCGCCACTCGCCTTCGAGGCAAACGGCGACTTGCTCGTGGTGTCGCGTTCGGGCCTGACACGCACGAAGGCCGGGGGTTCTTCCACGGAGCCCGTGTCCTCCGACGCGGCTGTTCGAGCCTGGAGCCTTTTTTTCACCTCGCCCAGTGGCGCGACTTGGAAAGGAGTCAACTTTCCCTGCCACCGGCCGGGCGTTTTGCTGCTCGTCGAAAACGCCGACGGTAGCCCCGCCGACCCCATCGAAACATCGATATTGTCACCGCGGCCGTGCCCGACGAGACCGCCGGCGACACCGCTACCAGCCGCGCTTGGTTGGACCGACGAGGGACTCGACGCGATCGTCGCGGGCTCTTCGCTCGCTCCGTCGAGCCGGGGTTCGGCCAAACCAGGAACGCCCCGCTCTCCAGACGGCCGACTGACCATCAGGTCGAACCGCCGTGGACTCTTGGTCACCGGCGGCGCCAAACCCGAACTCTGGCGAGGAGACACAATCCCCGACCCCCTCGGGCTCGGAGATTGCGTCGTCGCGAACGGTGCACTTGCCGCCGCCTGCGTCGATGGGACGCGGGTGCTGTGGCTCGAGCCCGAGTGAAGAGGGCGTGAGCTTCAGGGATTCTTGACGCGCTCGAGGTAGCTGCGGGTCCGCGTGTCTACCTTGACCCATTCGCCCTCGGCGATGAACAACGGCACTTGAATCGTGGCACCGGTGGAAATTTTCGCGGGTTTGGTCACGTTGCTAGCCGTGTCGCCTTTGGCCCCTGGCTCGGTCTCGGTGATTTCGACCGTGATATGGGGAGGCAACGAGATCCCGACGGGGTTGCCCTTGTAGACGGTGACATTGACGTTGATGCCGTCGGTCAGCAGATCGGCGTCTTCGCCGACGGCCTCGGAGTTCACGCTGATTTGCTCTCCGGTGTTGGCGTCCATGAACACGTACATCTCGCCGTCCGGATAGATGTACTGCACGCTACGTTCTTCGACGTCGGCGGCTTCGAACTTCTCGCCCGAGCGCAGGTTTCGTTCAATCACCCCCCCGGTCAGAAGGTTCTTCATCTTGGTCCGCGTGAACGCCTGACCCTTGCCGGGCTTGACGAACTGAAACTCCACGACGGTAAACGGCTGGCCGTCGAGCATCATTTTCAGGCCCTTCTTGATGTCGCTCGTATCCATTTCGCTCCAGAGGGGCCCGAGGGGGGCCGCCGTTCCCTGCCACTTACCGAGCGACGGCTCCGCATTCAAGCCCGGGATGCCGCGCCACCGGGGTTCGGCTGGATCCCCGCCTTCTTGCCCAGGTGTCCCTAAGGCGATACCCCCTGGTGAGAAGCCGGATGGAAGAGTTTGGGAACGAGCTCGAGGAGGTCAAACGCGAGATCGTCGAATCGCGCGCATTGACGATCAAGACCAACAACCTGGTCAACGCCCTCAGTGCAGACTTGAAGAGCATCGCCAAGCGGCAGCAGAACTACGAGCGGCGAATATTCTTCAACAGCGCGGCCGCCTACGTCGTCACCATCGCGATTCTGTTCGTCGTGCTCAAGTTTGCTTGGGACGCCCGACTCGACGCCGTCCGCGCGGAGACCAAGAACACCCGCGACAAGTTCGCGCAGCTGGAGAAGGACCTCAAAGAGGCCCAGCAGCGGGAGCAGGAACGCCTCAGAGCCACCGCTGCGGCTGCTCAGTTCTACGAGCTCATCCGGCAGAACAAGCGGAGCGAGATCATCAACGGCTACGACGAGGTGGCCAAAGTCGAGCTCACGCGGACGGAGCGGACGGTGTTCGAGCGCGCGGTCGAACAGTCCCGCAACGAGCTTTCGCTCGTTCGGTACCAAGAGGGGCTCGACCACGCTCGCACCGGCCGCTGGCACGAGGCCCAGCAATCCTTGGCCGAGTCGCTCAAGTACAAAGACGACGCCGCGCATTCGCCGCAGGCGCGATACCAACTCGCTCGCGCTCTCAAAGCCCTCGGTCGGCAGCGCGAGGCTATCCCCATGCTCATCCGATTGAGCGAAGCCTCTGCCGATCGCGAAGTGATGGACGAAGCCACGCTGCTCTTGGCGGAGTCTCAAGTCGACATTCAGGCCTGGAACGACGCCAAGAACACCCTACGCTCGTTCATTCGTCGTTTCCCTTCGAGTCCCCACATCAACGATGCGCGCATCCGGCTCGCCGACGTGCAGCTGCGTCATTGACCGAAGGGGCGCACGCGGTCTGAGCGTCGTCAGAATGGCACGTTGGGCACAATCGTCACGGTCGACCCGTTCCACCAGCTGCCAGCCGACAACCCCGCCCGCGGACCGATGACAACCAGCGTGTAGCCGGTCTCGTTGGCCACGCTCGTCAGATCGCCGCGATCCAAGACGTCTGCCCACGGCACCATCAATTGCGCCGTGGTCGCGTTCGAAAGGCCGACTTCTATGCTGGATTCCGTGATGGGAGTGCCGAAGCTGTCCCGGGGGAAATCGTCCATCGGCGACGCCGGTCCGATGGCGCCGGAAACCAATTCGTCGACGATCTCAATCGTGATCCCCGATCCATTCGGCACACTCTCCACCTTGAGTCGGTCCGGCGTGGCCGCGGCGTTGAGGACCTGGAGCCCCAAGCGATTTGGCGACGTGCGAGCAGACATCGAAACGACTACCGGCCGGAGCGTCGGCGACGTCGCCGAGTAGCCCGGACCACAGACGATCTGATCCACCGAGCTCGTGAACGCTGGACCGCCGAGGCACCCCGTCGGCACGAACAAGAAGTTCTTTCCACCGGTGAACGTTCCTCCAGGCAAGATCGCCATTCCGAGCGCGCGAATCGGTGGCGCCACCGGCGGCGGTGGTGGCGGCGGCAGCAACGCGTCCGGCGCCGCATCGGCGATGCCTCCATCGGTGGCGGCGTCCGACACTGTGGCGTCCGAGCTCGCAGTGGCGTCCGAACCGGAGTCGAACGAGGCGCCGTCAGTGGTGGCGCCCGCGTCGATGCCTCCGTCGAAGGCAGCGTCGGTCATCATCGAGGCGTCGGGCGTCGATGCATCCCCGCCGGCGTCGCCGACTGCTCCCGCATCCGCGAGCTCGAGGGTGATGCGCTCTATCTCCGCGATGGCTTGCTCGCAGCTCATCCCCGCGACCAACGCGAGATTTCCCGCGATGACTACGGGCTGCACAGCGTCCGTTTCGAAGTCGAACCCAGGCACTGCCAGCGCCGGTACCGATTGGCCGAAGGACAATCCGCCTGGCGGAAACGGATCGCCGACGAACGTCAGGCCGGTGCTCACCCGTGCAAAGCAAATGGCAATGGTCGGCGAGTCCGAGACGCCGTGCACGATCGTCAGCGTGCTCGGTCCCACCGCCGCGTCGACGTCCGCCGCCCCCGTGTCCGGCGCCGAGCCATCGCTCACCCCGCCGGCATCGGGCGGCATGGCCGCGTCGGCAGCCTGTGCGTCGGCCGCGGGCGCGCCAGCGCTCCCCGCTTCCGGCAAACCGCGCCGACCGCCAAGGCCGCTCGAATCGGTTCCGCACCCAGCCAACTCGAACACCCCGAGCAAAACGGCGAGCCCCGGGAGAATGCCGCGCGCCACCACGACTCAGGTGTACGACGAACTCGAGCCGCTGGCGGGCGGCGGGGGATGATTCACTAGCCGTTGGCTCATAACTATATGAAATACCTTGCTCTCCGAGCATCTCACGTCGGCGCCTTGACGCCGGGCGAGACGTCCCTAAGTTCAGAACTGACATGTCAGTTCTGGTCCAGGAGCCTAGCTCTCGCTCCCGGCGCACTTACAAGCGCGCCGCCGAGCGTCGCGAGCAGATCCTCGACTGCGCGCTCGAGGCTTTCAGCGAAAGCGGGTACCACCAGACGAGCGTAGCGGACGTGTGCCAGCGCGCTGGCATCGGTCGCGGCACCCTGTACCAATACTTCGAAGACAAGCGCGATCTGCTCGTCGCTTTGGCCGAGCGCATCGCCGGTCGCATCACCGATCTGGTCGACAAGCGTCCGCGACTGCAGATCCCCGACGGACTCAAGCCCACCGGCGACGAAGCGGTGGCGTTCATCCAGGACCGCTTCGTCGAGTTCTTGACGGTGATCTTCGAGGACGAGGCCACGGCTCGCGTCATCCTCAAAGCGGGTCGCGGCGCCGATGGAGTCGTCGATCAGATCCTGCGCCGTATCGACGAGAGAGTCGTTGGGGTCATCGAGGCCGACCTGCGCGCAGCGATCGACGCGGGCATCGTTCGGCCGCTCGACGAACGGCTCGTCGCACGCTTTTTCATGGGTGGCGTCGAAAAACTCGTCTTGAGCTGCCTCGACGACGACCGTCCGATCGACATCGAAAACATTGCTCGAGAGGCCGCCGTGCTCGAAGCGCGAGGGATCCTCGCCGATTGATTCACCGAACACCGGAGACAAAAAATGTTCAGCAAGCCCAGAGAATTCCCGCCCTATGAGCTCATCGACAAGACCATCGTCGAGCAGACCGCCCACAAGACGCGCAAGCTCGAGCGCCTGTACCACCTCACTCAATCCCACGCTTGGGACGGCAAGGAGCTGTTCGGTCAGCTCGTCGAGAAACATGGGCCTCCTGGCACGAACATGGACCCCGAAGTTCGCGAGTCTCTGTCGAAGCTGATGACGGTACTCATGTGGGGAGAGCTCGCCGCCTGGAACATCTCGGCGGATCTGGCGCTCGAAATAGACGACATGGACGCCAAGATGGCCGCGACCGGCCAGGTCTTCGACGAAGCGCGACACTTCTACGTCATGCGCGACTACGTGCTGGCCCTCGGCCCAGCGAAACAGCTCGGCGGGCTGCCGAAACGTCTGCTCACCAAGGTGCTCGACGCCCCCACCCTCGCCTGCAAGCTCGTCGGCATGCAGCTCTTGTTCGAAACGAACGCCGTCGTGATGTTCCGACGGATCGGCGAGTCCGGCATCTGCCCAATCCTGGAAGTGCTGCTGCCGTACTTCGAGCGGGACGAATCACGACACGTCGGCCTGGGAGTCATGTACGTACCGCGCCTCGTCAAGAAAATGGGCCGGCGAGAGGCGCTGTTGACGCGAAAGTTTCAGCTCGAGTGCATCGCGCTCCTCGCTGCGTCGGGTTTCACGCTACACGAGGACTTCAAGCGGCTCGGAATGAACCAACGGCAGATGGCGAGCCGAGTGACGCACATGCAAGACGAGATCGTCCGACAGATGGCCGACGAACAGGGTGACGTGCTCGGCGCGGTCCTCACCAAGGGCCGATGGGGGGAACACGTGATCGACTTCGTTCACCCCGAGGGCGGCATTGCCGAAGCTTCGCCGTTTCACCAGTCGGTTCACTCCGGACTGACGCGGACCTTCAAAGCCTTGGACCGCGCCTGGGCCTGAGCCTGAGCCCGACCGGTCAACGGGAAAGCAGCACGCGCGCCGTGCAGCTCGCTCGGCCGAACCCCGAAAAGTCTTCTGCGCTCTCGGGCAGACCGTCCTCGCGCAGGAAGGCGGCGGCGACCCCGTAATCCTCGCCGAGCCGAAACGCACGACACGCGATACGCACGCGCTCGCCGGCGAAACACGGCTTGCGATAACCCACCTCGGCGCTACGCCCGAGCAGCGGCTCCGTCACACCGAGACTTGCGAGTCGTCGAAGCGCCACGTCTTCGACGAGCCGCGGATACGTGAGAAAGTTCACGTGGCGATTGCCGTCGGTGTGAGCAAGACCGAACACCACCGGCGCGACGTCGAGACTCGGCGCCGCTTCGAGCGGCTCGGCGCCGTCGGGGACAGCGAGGAGCTCTTCGGGCGGCCGCCAGTGACCCTCGGCTTCGGGAACCGCGGGCAATTCGGGATCTTCGAGCTCGAGAACGCGGTGATGTGGCGGTTTTTCCAGCGGTTTGGTGAAGACGTGCTGCCCGTAGGCGCGGGCAGCCAGCACCCTCTCGTCGGTCCCGCGCGCGACCGGGTTGTCGGATTCGCGTTTCGGCGCGGTGGTCTCGAGCCAGGTGTTGAGTAGGAGTCTGTTGACTCGTCCCTCGTCGTCCAAGGCGTGCTCGAGCTGCCAGCGGACTTCGGTGAGCGCGGGCTCGCGCAGCGAGATCGGCTCGTTTCCTCCGCGCATGACCACGCGGGTGAGCACGCTCCGGATTCCATGCTCTCGGGCCATGCGACTCAGGGCCGGTCGAAGGTTGGATTCACCGAAGAGCACACGACCCATCGACGGCCAAACCCCCTCGATGCGCAGACGACCGTCCTGCGCAACGTCCTCGTACCGATAGTACGTCTTGCCACGGCCCACATGGGCGACGTCGGCGCCTGGTGCGTCCGGGATCACGAACGCAGTCATGGTCGGTCCACGGTGTGTGCGTGATTCAACGGGCCGTGGCCCTTTCCGAGGCCTGGCGCCGTGCGCAAAGCCTTTCTCAAGTAGGCGCGCGCGCGCTCGAGCGAGTCGCGGAGCGACAGCCCGTCGGCAAGGCCCGTCGCGATCGCCGACGCCAGCGTGCAACCCGTGCCGTGGCTACTCTTGGTGTCGATTCGCGGCGCCTCCACCAGATGTTCGGCGCCATCGGCGGTGAGCAGCAAATCGCTCACGACGTCCCCCGGCAGGTGCCCGCCCTTGACCAGCACTGCCTGCGGACCGCGAAGTAGCAGTTGCTCCGCAGCACGCCGCATGTCGTCGATGCCTTCGATTTTCTGGCCGCTCAGGGTCTCCGCTTCGGGCACGTTCGGCGTGATCAGCGTCGCCAGCTTGACGAGGCGCCCGATGAGCGCGTCGCAGGCGCTGTCTTCGAGCAACTTTCCACCGCCCTTGGCGATCATGACCGGGTCCACGACGAGCGGTACGCGATCCGCGTGGCTCTCGTAGACTTCCGCGACCGCCTCGATGACCTCGGCAGTGTGCAGCATGCCAGTCTTGATCGCGTCGGCTCCGATGTCGTCGAGCACGCACGTCATCTGAAGCGCGACGAACTCGGGAGCGACTCCGACGACGCCGTGCACCCCGAGCGTGTTCTGAGCGGTCAGCGCGGTGATGGCCGTGGCCGCATAACCGCCGAGGGCGGTGATGGTCTTGATGTCTGCTTGAATTCCGGCTCCTCCCCCCGAATCGGAGCCGGCGACGACGAGCACTCGGGAGGTCACGCCTCGTTCGTATAACAAGCCTCGGCCATGTCGAGGGGGAACTTCTCCGTGGCGCGATAGCGTTCGAGCAGCGTCGTGGCTTCGACCGGCAATCGGCTGCAGTAGTCGATGAAACCCGGCAGACTCGCGAAAGTTCGCTCCGCCGCCACGGCGTGCGGATCGTCTCGAAGCGAGCTCTCCCTCACCAGATCCGGCGTGGCGGTCGACGATCGCCAAGCGCGAATGTAGGCGAGCAGACGCGAGTGATAGTCCGGGTCCTCGATGATCGCCCCGATGGTGCCGGCCCTCGGGTGGGTTCCGGCGATCATGCTCTCGACCTCGCGCTCGAAGACCTCGAGCCCGTCTGGCCACATTTCGAGCAGTTGCAGATCGTAAACGGGGTTCAGGTGAACGACCTGCATGACGTGCCCCATGATGGTGTCGCGATCGCTGAGCAGCCCGGTCGGGTCGATGATGCTGACCGGGTCGTCCAGAAACCGAAGCAACTGATGGAACTGAAAGTTGATGCCCTGCTGCTCGTAGTAGTCCTTGGCAAACGGAACGATGACGAATCTGAGCATGTCGAGCGAGCCAAAAACGATCTGTAGTCTCGTCGGGCGCGACCGCACGTGGCCCTTCTGCTCGAGCGTGCGAAGACGTTCGTCCACCTCGCGCCACGTTCGGTAGAGGCGAACGGTTCGGCGGACGCGGACGATCTTGTCGCGAATCTGTCGAGGCCCGCCTATGGCCGCTCGGACGAGCTCGAGCGGCGCGGCGGACTGACGTTGGCTCGATTTCACCGACTCTCCATCACGACGCGGTGCCGTTGAGAAAACGAGCGTACTCGTAGACACGTACGGGCGCTCCGGTCGCCCGAATCATCTTTTCGGCGAACGTCCACCTGGCCCCGTCCGAGACGAGAGTCTCGGTGATGAAGGCCCCCGCTTCCGGTGAAATCCATCGATCGCCGAAGCGGCGCTTCAGCGCGGTGCGGATCTGCACCGCGGTCATTCCGGCGTACAGGTAGCTCTGGGTGTACGCGGGGTAGGTCGCCAAGAATGGGGACGCGGCCCAGACGGGCTCGGTCCCTCGCGGCGCGTACACCCCGCCGATCCGGCGCTCGAGCACGAGACTGACGATGTCGAGGTCGACGTCGGTGCGCTCGTGGGCGGTCTGTTCGAACCTCGAGCGGATGATCGCGCGCCGCACGGAGAGTATCGATCGAATGCGGCGCGCGAGCACGACTTGCTCCGCTTCTTTCTCGGTGAGCCCGACGAACTCGCGAAGCACTCGTGGCTCGTCGAGCAGGCGGCCGAACAACTCCGCCATGCCTTCGACGAAACCGGGCTCGATGAGGCCCGGCACCCACTCGTACCCCTTGTAGAGCGGGTGCGTCGCCCCGGTTCGAGTCGCCGCGTAGGCGTGACCGAGCTCGTGCAGCAAGGTGCCCAGAAACCTCGCGCCAGGACTCGGGCGCACCACGACTCGCACGTCGTCGGGCACGCGGATGGCAATCGCCTGACCACCGAACGCAAAATCGCGGACTGTCACGTCGAGCGGTGGTTTTTCGAGATCGATGCCGAAGGCGCGGTAGATCTTCAGCGCCGTCTCCATCGCGCGTTCCGCAGGAAAACGCTCGTCGGGCTCCTGGGCGAGGCGGTCGGTTGCCCACCGAAGGTCCCACGGCGCCGGCGGTCGGTTCCGGAGCGACTTTCTCATCGAAAGAGCGACGAG
>JAJDAH010000201.1 GCA_029261965.1 Polyangiaceae bacterium | reverse complement strand
AATCACGCCGAGCGCGACCAGCAAACGCCTGCGCCAGCGCCCCTTCGAACGAGGCGGATTCGCGCCGCCATCGGGTTTGTTAGGCTCCGACACGCCTCACTTCATACCGCCCGCGCGGAGCATCCACCATGAGCAAGACCGAATCCCCGATGGTGACGACCGACCCGATGACCGCCGAAACGCGGATTTTCGGACCTCGAGAAGAGGTCGCCCCCAACGTGTTCATGTTCCCGGCGTTCGTGAACACGTATGCCTTCCGATGCGAAGCGGGCTTGCTGCTCGTCGATCCCGGCCTCGCGATGGGCAGCACAGCCGTTCAAGAAGGGGTCCGGGAGTGGAGCGACGCACCGGTCGTGACTGCGGTCTACACGCACGGTCACTTCGACCATGCCTTCGGGATGCGCGCGTTCCTCGAGGCCGGAGACACTCCGCAGATCATCGCGCAGGAGAATTGCAAGAATCGATTCGAGCGTTACCGCCTCACCAACGGGTGGAACCAAAACATCAACGCTCGGCAATTCGGCACAGGGCTGAAATGGCCGGACCAGTTCGACTGGCCCACGCTGACTTTTCGCGACTCGCTGACTCAGCGCCTCGGCGACGTCGAAGTGCAGTTTCGCGCCGCCAAAGGGGAGACCGACGACGCGTGCTACATCTGGATTCCAGAGAAAAGGTATCTGTTCACGGGTGACTTGGTCATCTGGGCCATGCCGAACTGCGGCAACCCACAGAAAGTTCAACGCTACCCGGTAGAGTGGGCGGACGCTCTCGAAGAGATGGCGGGCCTCGGCGCGGAGTGGCTCTTTCCCGGACACGGGCTCGTGGTGCACGGCGAGGAAGCGATCCGCGTGATGCTGACGGAGACAGCAGCGTTCCTTCGCGATCTGGCGAGCCAAGTGCTCGAACGCATGAATCGTGGCGAGCTGCCCGACGAGATTTTCCACGCGGTCGAACCCGATCCGGAGCTGTCGACGCGGCCTTTCCTGAACGCCAACTACGACCACCCCAAATTCATCGTGCGCAATCTCACGAGACTGTGGGGAGGGTGGTGGAACGGTAATCCCGCTGACCTCTTGCCTGCGCCTCCGGACGAGCAAGCGCGAGAGATCAGCAAAGCCGCCGGCGGCACGGAGAATCTCGTCGCCCGCGGCCGTGAGCTGCTCGACGCGGGCAATGTGCGCATGGCGGCCCACATCGCCGAATGGGTGGTCCGAGCCGAGCCCGACAGCGAACTCGGCCTCGCGCTTCGACGTGACGTGTACGAAAAACGTCTCGGCCAAGAGAAGTCCCTGATGGTTCAGGGCATTTTTCGAGAAGCCATGAACCAGGCGAAAAAGGCGCTCGGTGAGGAACCGGTCGACCTGGATTTCGGGAAGTTCTTGAAGCGGGCGTTTCAGTCCAAAAAGGACACTGGATGAGCCTCGGTCGGATGAAGGGCGCTCCGGTTGCCGAGTTCCTCGTCTGGTACGAGGAGAGGTTCGGGGCTGAGCGCCTTCGCGAGGTGGCAGCGATTGCCGACCCGGCCAAGCTGAAGGACATCGACGTCAACGAGCCTGGACTCGGCATCGTGGCGAGAGACTGGTACCCAGCCGAGACGATTCACGCGCTTTGTGACGCGTTCGATCTCGCGACCAACGATGGATCGGTCCACCCGATCCTGCGCGAAGGCACCGAGGCGTCGATGGAAGCCACCCTCGGTGGCCCCGTGCGTCGGTTGATGATGAGGCTCATCATCAGCCCCAATACCTACATGCGAAATGCTCCGACGCTCTGGCACCAGTACTTCGACAGCGGCCAAGTAGAGGTTCGGCAAACTTCGCGCACGGCGCTCGAGTGGCACATCGACGGCTGGCGGAGTCACCACCGCATGTTGTGCCAGATGGTGACCTTGTCCGAAGCGTCGGTCTTCGGCGCCATGGGGTGCTTCGGCGTGTTGGCCACCGAGACGGCCTGCGTCACGCTGGGGGGTGCTCGCTGCGCTCACACCATCGAGTGGCAGCGGCGGTAGACTTCCTCACTGCGGAATCGGCATCACGACTCCGCACGGGAAACTGATGCTGAGCGATGAAGCGTCTTCCTTGAGGGTCGTACATGCGTCGCCGAGGAGCTCGATTTGCTCTGGATCGTTGAGCTGCCACCCATCGGGATCGTCGAAGGTGAGCTGACGGCCGTCGATGGACACTCGCCCTTGGGACGCGAACATCTCGTCGACACGTCCGTCCAAGTCGATGACACACGACCTGACACCGTTGATGATTTCGCGGAACGAGTCGATGAGCGCCTGCTGGTCGTTGGCGACATAGAACGGCGCGTTCGTCGCACCGCCAACTGGATTGCCGACCCCGGCGTTCGCCATGTCTTGGAGGTGCGCGTCACTGACGCCGTCACCGACGCTGATGATGAACGTTTGGATGCCGTTCATGAACGCGGCTTGGGCGGCGGCGATCGACTCGGGTTGGCCGTTCTGCGGGTTGGGGGTTTCGCAGGTGTCGGGCGCGCCGTCGGTCGCGAGCACGATGATCTTGCTTCCCGGCTCGTTGAAAGTGGCGAGATCCGCGGCCACCAGATCGAGACTCTCGCCGGTCGGGGTCTCGTCGATGGGCTGCTCGGCTTGGAACACGGTATTGATCGCCGCGAAATTCATCAGCGAGATCGAAACCTCGGTCAAGATCGGGCAGCGTCCGCCGGAGTTGCCGTCATTGCTCGAGTACAGGGCGAGGCCGAAGCGCACGTCGTCTTCGAGTGTGGCGACGATGCCGTCGGGCTGCGCCATGAGTGAGTCTCGAACGGCGTCCCACCGCGGCTGGCCGTTGAAGTCCTCGGTCATGCTGCCGGACTGGTCGACGAGCAGCACCACGGTCGGAATCTGCTTTTCGAAGCCGACGTCGAAGGCGACGCATCCGTCGCCTTGATTTTGCCCGGCCCCGTCGCCGGCGCTGCCGTCGAGGCTTCCGAAGATGCCGCCCGCGGGAATGCATTGGCCGTTGGACGTGCACACCTCGTCGTCGAGGCACTGTCCGCCGTCGGTCGTGCAGTCGGCGGTGCACTTCTCTTCCGCGCCGCAATACAGACCGTCGTCGCAGTCGTCATCGGTGCTGCAGTCGGCGCCGCAGGCGTCGGCGAGCACGTCGTCGCAGGGCGAAGGACCGCGAGTGTCTTGAAGCGCGCCTCCGCCGCCGCAACTCGACGCGACCGTGCCCGCGATGAACGTGAAAAAAGACAGCGCGAACCCGGCGCGCAATCGTTGACGGAGCGGCGAAACAGTCATTCGAGGCCTCCCAGCGACTCCAAGGATAGCACGAACGCAAAATTCCGCTGAAATTGGAAAGGGATCGACGGCCGCAGCTATCCCGACGCGTACCCGGTCACCAAGGCCTGCGCCAAGAGTCCCCAACCGTCGATCGCCACGAACAACAACAGCTTGAACGGCAGGCTCACCTGCGACGGATTCATCATCTGCATGCCTAGCGCCAAAAGCACGTTCGACACGACGAGATCGATGACGAGGAATGGAAGGTAGAGCGCGAATCCGAGAGCGAAGGCTTCGATGAGCTCGGTCGTGACGAAGGCGGGGATGACGACCACCAAGTCGGCGCGACCAACGTCGGCGCGTTCGTCTTCGGGGCGCGCTTGCTTGGCAATCTCGAAGAATCGGTTTTTCTCTCGCACCGACCCGTTTGCGACCAAGAAATTGCGCATCGGCTCTCGGGTCGCCTCGATGGCCCCCCGCACGAGACCGCTCGTATCGTCGACCGCGTCGTCGCCGGCAAACAACGGCGCCGCGCGGTCGGCGATCTTCGAGCCGACCGGTGCCATGGCCAGGAGAGTCAACGATGCGGCCAACGCGGTGATGACCGTGTTCGACGGAATGTTGTTGGCTCCGATGGCGCCGCGCACGATTTGCAGCACCGTCGAGATCTTCACGAACGCGGTGAGCGTCATGAACGCAAACGGCAAGATGGCCACCAATGCCAACGCGACCACGAGGGCGATCGGGCGCGCGAGCAGCTCGTCGCCCGAACCAGCGGGCTGTGCCATCGCACTGGCCGGCATCGAAACGAGCGCTGCAGCCGAAAGAGCGAGCCTACGCCGCATCGTCCTTCGTGCTCCCCGGGGCGTCCTTTTTTTGCAGGACCTTCGCGAGCGCATCGCTGAAAGCGATGGGGCGCCCGTCCTCCGGCAGGTCGATGGAGTCCTCGTCGAGCTCGCCGAGCTTGTCGAGGCCCCCCTCACTGGCGCCGATGACGTAGACCCGCTTTCCAACACGAACCAGGTACACCGCGCGTCGTCCGTCGAGCGGTAGTCGCCCAACCAGGTCGAGCGGCCCGGTGGGCCTGCCGATCCCGATGCGCCGCG
>JAJDAH010000021.1 GCA_029261965.1 Polyangiaceae bacterium | reverse complement strand
CGAACGTGCCCTCCGGCAGGGCTTCGCACAGCAGGCGCGCCGCCTCGTTGATGGCTCGCTTCAGTTCGGGCTTGGCGATCAGCTCAGACGCGTTCATCGTGCTCATGGGGTCACCTCTGTCGGTTGGATTTTCACAACCTGGTCGACGGAGGGGGCCCTCTATAAAATCACGTCACGTGTGGGACTTCGCTGGGCTCCGAGCGCGATCCGCGCCCGACCCTGGTCGACGAGATTCGTCAGCTTTTGGTGACCGTTCGACCTCGCGTCGACCAGAACTGTCACGTCGAGGTGCGTTCCCAACAGCGCGACGAACGTGGGTACCAGGTCGGCACCGCCAACCGGTACGATTGACCAGCGCGGATCGAGGTGCTTCCTACTCTCGTCACGAAGGAAGTCCGAAATCACGACGAGATACGTGAAGTCGGACGTGCCCTCCACCACGAGATTGTGGGGGGCGATGAACAGGTGCTGGACAAGGTCGTATCCGAGCGCGCTCTGCAAAGGGAACAACGTGTCGGGATCGGTGCTCAGTGCGTCTTTGGTCACCTTCGTGCCGTGTTCGCGCCCCTTGTCCTCGACGAGCCGAACGCGCTCGAGTTTTCCCGGTTCGATCATGAACGGTGAATGGGTGCTGTAAATCACTTGGCACGACTTGGAGAGCCGCTCGTTGATGAACCGCAAAAAGTCATCCTGAGCTTTTGCGTGCAACCCAACTGCGGGCTCATCGAGAAGGATGAGCACGGGAGGGTCCGAATTTTCGTATTCCGAGAAGGCGGCAAGGAACGAGAAGAACCACCGGAACCCAGCTGAGTGCCGGTCGAAAGGCAACGACAGCATGTGCCGATCATCACGGATGCGCAGCTTCAGTTCGTCGAGAACTGCCTTTTGCCCCTGCGGGTTCGTTACCGTCGTCTGGGTGATGTCGGGTTCGACGCGTAGCTTGTCGTTCTGAGTCCAGTACTTCAGGACATCCTCGGTAATCATGTTTGCGACGTTCTCAAGCTCCCGTTTTCGCCGCTCGTAGTCGGCGTTCAAGAGAAACTCCTTCTCGACCGAGGCTAGCTCCAGAAGTGAGCGCGCCGTCGCTTCCATCTCCGTGAGCTTGGATTTGTCTTTCTCGAGGAGGTCCCTGATGCCAACCGAATACGGAAGGGTGCTGAAGCTAGCGAAGTAGAAGACCTTAGGAAGCCGTGGCGCGACCGTCTTCCAAACTGCGCTCCGAAGCGTGCCTTCACCGAGCAGGTCGGTGACCTTCTTTTCGAGTTCGGTCCCAGCCGCGACGTCAGCTTTGTCTGTCGACGTTTTGAGCGCCTCGGCAAGACCTTTCAAGTCTGAAAACGTTGCCGTCGCCTTTTTGCCTCCGATGCGCTTCGCGTACCCTTTCGGAAGTTCGACTTGCTGGAGCGTGTGAAGCGCAGCCGCTTGCTCGCCCACGTCAAAATTCGCAACTAGTTTTCCATCGTAGCATCGCAACACGGTGACCGATTCCGAGAGCAATGTACCGGTGCCGAAGCGTTCGCTAACCAGAGCCTTGTCAGTCTCCTCGAACTTAAACAGGGCTTGGATAGGCTGCACCTTCTCCAGGTCCGTTCCGGCTAGCCGATGCTTCTTCTCCAACCATGCGGGGTAGTCGTCGGGGACTGAGAGGTCCACTTCCCCGCGTGCCGGGTTCAGGGAACGAAGGGCGCGCAGAAAGGCAGTCTTCCCCGATTCGTTCTTGCCGACCAGGCACGCTACGTCGGGTTGAACCTCGACGTCCGTGGAGTCGAGGATGTTGCGGTACAGGGTGACTTTGGTGGAGGTGAGTTTCATTCCACGAAGGGGTGGGGGCTGAGGGGAGAAGTAGGTCGAACGGCTCCCCTCATCATTGAAGAGGGAACACGTAGCATACCCTTTTTTTCTGCAATCCGTGCCCTCGAACCTTCAATGCACGATCCGCGCCCGGCGTGCACTTCGCTCATGGCAACGTGAAGCAGGGCTTCGGCAGCTTGGGGTTGCGCATTGCGTTGCCCGTACTTGGAATGGGAGTGGCGTGGGACGCTGGCTGTGGCGACTACGACAGTGTCTTCTGCGGTCCGGAAATTTTCGTCTCCATCGCTGTCGGCGGTCTCGCCGCGATGACCCTCGACGCCGCTCTTTTGGCCTGGGAGACGGCACCCCAAAAGACGCCTCGAGCGCAATCCACGTTTCGGTTGACCCCCGTGCTGGACGTGCGCCGGCGGCGGGGCCTCGCGGGCGTGACCGGCCGCTTCTGACGTCGAGCACGACGGCCACGGGCAGCGTGTGCCCGTCGTTGCGGACGCCAAGAAGCGTGGCCGCGCCTCATTGCGGCAGCAAGAACAGCCGTGTGGGCGTGAACGCGGCGACGCCGAAGCCTACCGTCGGGTCTTGGTTCGGCGTGCCCGTCTCGCCCGATTCGTTCTCGCCCCAGCGCGGCGCGAGGGGCGGGGGCACCGCGGCGACCAAGCGGACCAGGAGATCGTGCGGCTCGAGAACGAGGGCGCGCGTGCCGTCCTTCCAGATGCTCTTGCAGGTGAGCTCGAGTGTGCCGTCGGCGCGCCGAGTGAGGCGGTCCTGAGCGATGGGAGGCCGGAGGATGTATTTGCAGAGCCGTTCGAGCTGCGCGCGGAAGTCGGACCAACGGTCGGTGCGGTAGTCGGTCTCGGTGGCCCCGTAGGCCATGTAGGTGGAGAGCTCGACTAGCTCGCCGGTGGCGTGGTCGATGATGCTTTTGGGCCTCCACCCGCCCGTCCTCGCACGACGCGTGCATCCGCTGGTCGGCGTACTGACGGCGCGCGCGCATCACTGCCGACGTGGCTGCGGGCGGTCGACCTCCCTCCTAAGACCGTGCTCCCCCGGAAGGCACTGTCTTCGAAATCGGATCCGCGACGCGACCTTCGTGCAGCGAGCTCCGACTACCGGGGTCCGCGCGGCAGGAGGAGGTCGTGCTCGACGCGGCGTCTTGCTCTGAAACGGAACTGCTCGACGTGGCGCGGCGAACGCGTCTCCGGCGCACAGAACGTTCAACCGCAATCGTTGTCGCTCCGGTCGCCGCTCACGAACCATCGCCCGCCTCGCTGCCGGACTCCCGCCGTGGGGGCCTTTTTCTAGCTTCGATCTTCCTTTGCGCCGC
>JAJDAH010000003.1 GCA_029261965.1 Polyangiaceae bacterium | reverse complement strand
CCGTTGTCGATCGGCACGCACCCGTCGTCGAGGAATCGCATCAAGGCTTCTTGATGGTTGAGGACGTAGCGTACGGCTTTGCCAAGCGGTGAAGTCGGCCGCTCTTCGTCGGATAAGACGTTGCACCAGTGCACGATGGCGCCATAGACGGGTCGGCTCTCGTCGTTGCGGACCCCGAGCCTTTCGTCGTCATCGACGTCGCGGAGCTTCGCCTCGATCTCGTAGATTTTCTTGAAGCCGGCGATCGGAAGCGCTGCCCGTTGGTCCCCGCCGTCGAGTGCCGCGACAAACTTTCGACGCGCGTGCATGTTGCATCCGCATTCGACGAGGTCGTCGCGCTTGAAGGACCGATCGAAGACGCTCGCCGCGTCGGCTACGGTGTAGCCCTTGCGCTTGGCGAGGAACTCCTCGGGCCCAATTGTTAGCGGCCGAATTGACATCGCAAAGGAATGCCAAACTGAGGTCGTAGGAGTTCGGGGAAAACATCGCGCTGCCATCGGAATCGGTGACCCAATCGGTCGTAGCCATACGAGCTGAGCAGCGATCACGAGACGTCCGACGCGATCGTAGAGCCGGGGGGCACGGGCACTACGACGGCGTTGGCCGTGAGGGCAACGTCGGCGCGGTCAGTCGGGATCAGCCTGCTGGCGCCAGTGTGGCTGGAGGAGGACGCGGTTGACCTGCTGGAGGTCGACGGTTTTGGAGCGGTCGCGCACGGCCTCAAGCAGTGCGCCGAGGCAGAGATTCCTGGCGCGGCGCAGGATGCCTTCGCTGGAGCGGACGATGAGGCTGAGCGCGTCGTCGGTGAAGGTGCTGTGGGACAGAGCGACCTTGTCGAGCTCGGCCCGGATGAAGCATTCGACGCTGTCGGGGGCCAGTTTCTGCATCAAGACGGAGTAGGTGACGCGATTTTTGATGTCTTCGTTGACGGTGAGAGTCAAGCGGCTGAGTAGCTCGGGCTGGGCGAGGAGGACGAGGCAGTGATTCTTCGGGAAGTCTTCGAAGAGCAGACGGATGCGGCGCAGCGCGGAGACGTCCATGAGGTGGGCGTCGTCGATGATGGGAGCGAGCATCTTGCCGGCGCTGTTGAGGCGCCTGGCTTCCTCGATGAGGCGCTTCTCGCAGCGGAAGTCGGCGCCGTCGGTTTCGAGCTGAAAGGCCTCGCAGAGGATACGCAGCGTGCTGTGATAGGTATGAAGCGTACGGTTGACGACGGGGGTCATGACGCGCTTGGGATCGTGCTCGCACAGAGCGCGCTTGATGACGCTCTTTCCGGTGCCGGGCTCGCCGACGATGACGCAAAGGCCGCCCTGCTGGCAGTGCACCCGGAGCGTGTCGAGCACGTCGCGCTGCTGGGGCAAGAGAGCCAGTTTCTCCGATGAAAAGGGGTCTTTTGCGAGACCGAAGTGAGCACGGATCATGACGGCACCTCGCCTTGGGGCGGGCGGGGTGCCGCGGTTTTCTTCGACGGCTTTCGGTCATTGGCCACGAGGTCGACAGGGCGTGCCTCGCCCATGCGCTCGCCCTTGAAGTACACGATGGCGCGGTCGAAGTTCAAGCGATCGAAACGGACTTGGACCTTACGATTTCGAAGGTCACGAGGCGCCTCGAAGCGGGTGTTCTTGAGCGAGAAGGTGTTGTCGGCGAGGACGGTGCGCGACTGCTCGACGAAGAAGAGCTCGTCGTTGACGTCGCCCGGAGGCAAGAAACGGACGCGGCCGAGGTCGAGCCCGAAGCGGTCGATGGGCTTCATGCCGAGGGAGGAATGCTCGCGCTGGTGATATTCGTCCTCGAGCCAGCTGGTGAAGGCGCGGTTGAGGGCATCGAGGCTGGACAGGTCGAGCTGACGCGTCAGGAAGCTCATTCTGACGGTGCGAAAAAATCGCTCGACCTTGCCCTTCGCCGCGCCGTCGCGCACCGGCGTGTGACAGAGGATGGCGCCGATGCGCTCGCAAACCAGGGACAGCTCCAGCGACGAGTAGTTGCTGCCGTTGTCGACGTACACGCACTCGCAGAGGCCGCGCTTGTAGAGCGCGCTTTTGAAAGCGGTGAGCAACGCCTCGGTGTTGTCGGCGAGGAAGAACTCGCCGTGACAGCAGACACGGCTGGCGTCGTCGAGGAAGGCGATGAGCTTGGCCTGCGCCTTGCCGGCACCGCGCTGCACGTAGGGGCCAAACATGGTGTCGGCTTGCCAGAGCTCGTTGGCGTGGGCCTTGGCGAAGGCCAGCCGGCGCTTGCTCTGCACCTCGGCGTCCGGCTCGAGCATCTCGTGGGCCATGACGACCCGCCGAAAGGTATTCGGGGCGATGCGCTCGCGCTGCAGCAGTCCGCGTTCGATGCAGACGCGATAAACGGCCGTCACGTTGTAGCGTCCGCGAAACGATCCGCGCACCTGGTCGATGGCTTCCAGCACCTCTTCGGGTGTCATCTTGCGCGTCTTGCCCTTGTCCGAGCGCGGCTTCGGCTTGACCGTGGTGATGCCGTCTTTCTGGTAGCGCGAGTACCAGGTTTGGATGGTGCGCCAGGTGAACTGTCGCCGCTGGCCGTCCTCGTCGACGAACACCTGCTCACTGACGTGACGGATGCGCGCGACGTTGGTGTTGCCGGGCGCGGACTCGATGGCGCCGAGCACGCGCATCTTCAGGTAACTGCTGACTCGTTTCATGCGGCGTAGGTCCTTTCGGGGGCGCTTGGGTTGCGCCCGCCCGGACCTCGTAGGGCGGTTCTGCTGCGGATCTGGATTGCCGTTTGGTGTGGGCGGGCGATCTCGATTCGGTACTGCTCGAAGCGCTACGAGCAGATCGTGGTTACCGAGGGCGTGCAGCGACTCGGCTACGGGTCGAACAGCCCTCGTTGCAGCTGCTGCTGGGAGGCGGCGAACAAGTCGACCAAGCCGCTTGCGACGACGACGGCGAGGTGCTGCGCGAGCTGGGCCAGTGGCTCGCGCGCTGCACAAGTGGGCGGCGGCGTTTCGCGACACAGTCGACTTCGAAGCGCGCTCTGGGCCCTGCCGAGGCGCCGCCAGAGCCGGTAGGCGCTCGACAGCGACAGCGCGTCACGCGCCTCGCGCAGCCACGCCGCCCGCCGCGTGAGCCCGGACAGGACGGCCTGGAAGAAGCACCACAGCGTGAGCGTGCGAACCACGAATCCGCTCAGCACCGTTTCGAGCTTCACTGACAACGTCCGACCGCATCCAGGCCGCTGGCCGCGGTTCGCGCAGAGAAGCCGCCGCCCCCGCACGACGAGCTGCGAGCCCTGCTCGGCGTAGCCGCGCAAAACCCCGTGGCCGATGAGCGCCCCGGTCCGCCTGCAGTGCGGACACGCCTCCAGTTTGCTCTCGATCAGGACGTCGTCGAGGCCGTCGCGATCTCTCACGAAGCGTGGTGGACCGAGCCGTGAAGTCAACGAAGCCGACTCGTCTATCCGGGCTCCGACCTCTCGTCAAAAAAGCCAGCTCGACGCCGCCGGAACGAGTGCCGAATTGTCGGTGTCGCCGAACCGGTCCCGCGCGACGTCAGCTCGGTGGGGATCAGCCGAGGATTGCGACTGGAGCGCGGCTCTTAACACCCAATGTCCCCGTCCTCTTGCCCACGGCTGTGCCCGCTCGAGCAGTAAAGGAACAGCGCGGTGTCGTCGCCCGTGTAACCCCACAATACGCCGAGCTTCTTGCCTTTGCCGACCTTCTTGTGCGTCTTCTTGTCGCGCGTCAGCACCGGCAGACCCGTGCCGTCGACGTGCATCACGATCGCCCCGAGCACGCGGCGTCGAGCGGCTCGCTCGAGCGGTTTGAGTAGCTCCGTGGCCCAGGTGACCTGATCGGCCATTGTCGAGACCGCGATCGGTAGTCCCATGCGCTCGAAGCGCTCCTTTTGACGATGCAGCGGCAGTCCGTCCGAGTACTTGTCGGCGAGGAGCTGCGCAACCAGTGTCGGGCCGAAGCAGCCGCCGCTGACCACCTTGTCGCCGACTGGCGCTCGGA
>JAJDAH010000200.1 GCA_029261965.1 Polyangiaceae bacterium | reverse complement strand
CACCGCGGGAAAGGTCGAGAGCACGGCGACCGTCGTGTCACTTTTCCGAAACATCAAGTCGATGTAGTCCTCGAGACCGAGGCACGGCGCGCTGTTCGATTCGCCCGCGCAGACTCCGCCGACGGCGTCTATGCCAGCATTCGGTTCTATCCAGCTCGGGAAACGGTCGGGCGTGGCCGCCTTGCACTCGCCCATCGAGTTCGTCGAGCCTTCGAAAGCGAAACAGAAAAACGTGTAGTAGACCTTGTTGGTTTCGGTCCAATCCCCGTAGGTGGGGTCGCGCCAATCGCCGCTCTGGTCGATGTGATGCGACTGCACGTCGAGGATGAACTCGTCGCCGCTCAAAATCTCCCGCGCGCCGTCGAGGTCACAGTCGACGTCCGCGGGGCCGACTCCAGCGTCGCCGCCGTCTCCGCTCTTGCCGTTTCCGCCACCGCCGCAGCCATGCACCATGTTGATGACCGCGAGAGTCGTGGCCATGCCGGCGGCGGTGCCGAGAAAAGCTCGGCGCTCCATCCCGCACCGTTTGGCGTTGGCCTCGGCGCGCTCGAGGGTGAGCTTCTCGATCAGCCGGTCTTTCTTGGTCGGGGGGCGAAAGAACTCACCGTTCGATTGCACCCCGAAGTTTAGCGGAGTCTGGGGCTTGATGTCGTCGAGGTCACGGCGGTTCTTCGTCATGCATCGGTGCTAGCGGTCTCGCTGACCCGTTGCAACGCTCCGCTCGCCCGGAGGCACGATTCACGCGCGCAGCGACGGCAAACCCGCTTGGTGGACCTTGCCTGGTAGCTGGCGGCCGACGATTGCCTCGGCGATGTGTCCTGCCTCCAGCAGAAGCGGCAAGTCGACGCCGGTACCCACGCCCATTCGATCGAGCATGAACACCAGATCCTCCGTGGCCAGATTGCCGGCGGCGCCCGGCGCGTACGGGCAGCCCCCGAGGCCCGCCACGGACGCGTCGAAGTCGCGATAGCCGAGCTCGAGCCCCACGAGGGCGTTGACGAGGGCCGTGCCCCGCGTGTCGTGAAAGTGCAACGCCAGCTTCTCGAGAGAGATCTCGCTCTTGAACATGCTCAAGATCTGGCGGGTCTGTACGGGGGTGCCCACGCCGATCGTGTCGCCGAGGGAGACCTGGTAGCACCCGAGCTCGAGCAAGCTCTTGGTGATTCCGAGAGACTTCTTCGGGTCGATGTCCCCCTCGTAGGGGCAACCCCAAATGGTCGAGACGTACGCTCGGACTCGCATTCCCGCTTCGAGCGCCGGCGGCACGACCTCGGAGAACACTTCGAGCGATTTGGCGATGCTCTTGTTGGTGTTCTTGGTGTTGTGAGTCTCGCTTGCCGACAGGAAGACGGCTATTTCTTCGAGCCCGGCGTCGCGGGCTCGTTCGAAGCCTTTGGCGTTCGGGCAGAGCGCGCTGAAGGTCACGCCTTCGTGTCGTTTGATGTCGGCCGCGAGCAGGTCGGCATCCGCGAGCTGGGGAACCCATCGCGGCGAGACGAAACTCGTGAGCTCGATGCGCTCGAGGCCGCAGGCGACGAGTGCATCGATCAGTCGCCGCTTGTTTTCTGTCGGGATCGGCGCGGCTTCGTTCTGAAGGCCATCACGAGGCGACACCTCGTAGACGCTGACTTTGTCGGGAAGCTCGTCGAGCATGGCGTTGGGGCGGAGCTTAGTGGAGACCCTGGCGTGGGCGAACCCGTCGTCTCGCCCCGGACACCGGCCGTCAGGCCGAAGTCAGACCTCGCCCTGCAGATGCGCGAGCGCGATCACGTGGGCGGCGAGGTCCGTCTCAGCTTGGTTCGAGCTCTCCGTCCGTGAAACGTTCCCGACGGCCGCGGCGCGCGTCATCGAGGAGCGGCGCTTTTGGCTCACTAGTCGTTCGTCGAGGACCGCGTGGGGCGCGCGTTCGGTGAGCAATTGCATGACCGTCCGAAAGTTCTGGCCTGTGGTTGGTTGGAGTCGCGGCCCGAGGGACCGGTATTCGAGCTGGTGCTCGCGAAGCAACATCGGGTCCCGACCGGATTTTCGGAAGAGATATGCCACCTGCTCGAGCGCGATGTCTCTGTTGACGGATGTCTCGCTCGTCTGCCGGCTGCGCAGGAGCCCGCTCGACAGTGCCGCGCGCCCCACGCTGAACTGCTTTTTCATGGTGGTCGTGCTCGTTTCCTCCAGTTGCGTCGAGGATGCGCGCACGATGGCGAGCAGCTCGTCGAATGGCATCGTCGCCTGATGTCCTGGGGTGCTTTCGACGTCCAGCGCGGTCGCCGTGAACGCGAAGCGGCGCGCCGAGCTCATGTCCGCGGCGGACACGACCTGATCGGCGTCGCACGCGACGGCGCCATGCGCGCGGGCTCGCAGCGCCAGAAGCAGCGCGCGTGCTTGCTCGAGGCCCGCTAGGGGGCCCACGACGACGGGCAGGGGCGCCACGAGTTTCAGACGAACCTCGTAGAGCACTCCACCAATGGTCCTGGCCACGATTTGAAAGTCGTCGTCGTCGGGGACCCCGTGAGGCGCTCCGGCGGCCGCGCTCGCAGCGCCCCAGCGGGTCACTGCGACGATGTAACGGCTCACGTGTCGAGCAGACGCATCTGGCGCGTGCGAGGATGCGGTCGAAATTCTATCGGGTACTCGCCGCTCCAGCAGGCATGGCAGAACGGACTGCCGTCGGCGTCTGGATTGACGACCGTGAGCGATTTTTTTGCTCCGTTCGAACCGTTCTTGTCGTTCGAATCGTTCTGCCGCGAGCGGCGGGTCGAGGTGACGGCTTCGAGCATGCCTTCGAGAGAGAGGTACTCGAGCGTGTCGCTCGTGATGTACTGGTTGATCTCTTCGACACTGTGGCTCGATGCGATGAGCTCTTTGCGCGTCGGTGTGTCGATGCCGTAGTAACAGGGCCACTGAGTGGGTGGGCTCGAGATGCGGAAGTGCACCTCTTTGGCTCCGGCGTCCCGCAGCATCTTGACGATCTTGCGGCTCGTGGTTCCACGCACGATTGAATCGTCCACGACGACCACGCGCTTGCCTTTGAGTGTGTCGCTGACCGGATTGAGCTTCAAGCGGACGCCAAAGTGGCGAATGCTCTGCTGTGGCTCGATGAAAGTCCTGCCGACGTAGTGGCTGCGAACCAAGCCCATTTCGAAGGGTGTCTTGGACTCTTCGGAGTAGCCGATCGTCGCGGGTACGCCGGAGTCGGGTACGGGAATCACGACGTCGGCGTCGATCCCGTGTTCTTTCGACAGGGCGCGTCCCAGGTTTTTTCGCGCTTCGTACACGCTGACGCCATCGAGGTTCGAGTCCGGCCTCGCGAAATAGACGTACTCGAAGATGCAAGCCTTTCGAGGCGCGGTCTTGAATGGCCGCATGCTTCGCATTCCGTCTTCGTCGAAGATGACCATTTCTCCCGGCTCCACCTCGCGAACGAACTCGGCGTCGATGAGGTCGAAGCTCGTCGGCTCGCTTGCTACGACGGGCACGTCACCGAGCCGCCCGATCGCCAGCGGCCGGATCCCGTAGGGGTCGCGAACCGCAATCATCGAGTGGTCCGTGAGGCAGAGCAGAGAATACGCGCCTTCGACCTGGCTCAGCGCGTCGGCTACGCGGTCTTCCACCTCGCGCTGCCGACTGAACGCGACGAGATGCACGATGACCTCGGTGTCGCTGACGCTCTGAAAGATCGCCCCACGATCCTCGAGCTTTTCGCGGATGGCGGCCGCGTTCGTCAGGTTGCCGTTGTGTGCGATGGCAATCGAGCCGCGCGCGTAGTCGACAGCTAGGGGCTGCGCGTTCTTCAGGAACGAACCGCCCGCCGTCGAGTAACGCACGTGCCCGATGGCGTGCTCTCCGTTGAGCTTGGCGAGCGTATCGCTGGGGAACACGTCGATGACGTGCCCCATGCCCCGGTGCAGCGTCATGCGCTCGCCGTCGTTGGTGACGATGCCCGCGCTCTCCTGCCCGCGATGCTGCAACGCGTGCAGGCCTAGATAGGTCAGGTTGGCCGCTTCACTGTGGCCGTAGATGCCGAAAACTCCGCACATGGGAGCGCCTGAACCTAGGCTCGCTTCCGCCGCGTTGCCAGCCGCCCCCGACTCTTGTTTTTGGCGCCGGGCTTTTTGGTCGCTTTCTTCCGCGTTTTTCGCCCCGCGCTGGGCTTGGCCGCCTTCTTTGGCCGGGCCTTCGACTTCGCGGGCTCGAGGGCGCGTGCGATCGCTCGAGCAACGTCTTCGAGTCGGTCGCCCGGCAGTCCCTGGAGGTTGAAATAGACACGCTTCTTTCGGCCGCGTTCGCGATAGCCGACTTGAATTCGGGGGCTGTCTTTGCCGAGGACCTCGTGCATCGAGTGCGAAAACCGGTGATGCAACTCGGCTCCACCTGGGGGGAGATATTCGAGCCGTCCTTCCCAGCCCCCGTCGAGCATCTCGAGGGCTCGCTCGAGCTCCTCGACTCTAGCTTCCGCAAACGCCACCAAATAGGGGTGTCCCTCGGCCGAGGTCGTCCGGATGCGCACCGCGAGCGCGTCGAGCGCGCCGTCGATCTCCGGGGCTCGATCGAGGTACTGGAGAAGCAGCCAGAGGCGGTCGACGCCGAATCGAGCGGTCAACTCCGCCGAAAAGCGGTCCGCGATGATGCGATCGACTTCTTCGGCGGGGCGGTAGCCGCCCCTCGAGGGCGTCTCAACGGTCGCGTCGTCCGCTTTAGGCGTTCGACGGGTCTTTTTCGGCCCAGATTTCTTCGTGGGCCTTTTTTTCCTCGTGCGAGCGGCCACGAAACACTCATACAGCTTTTGGGCGCTCCTGGGTATCCTCGGCCCGCGATGAGCGCGCTCGACGAGTTGTTGACGCGGTGGCGGTCGAATCCCGATGCCGACTCGACGATTGCCTTGTGCTCGTTTTTGAGCACCACCCGTGACGAGGACCTCATTCGCGAGGTCGGGACCGCGGCGGAAACGTGGCATCGAACCGACCTCGAAGTGATGCTCGCGGTTGGCCGCATGTACCTCGACGCCGACATGCTGGCCGAGGCGCAAGCAGGGCTCGTCGTCTCGGGGAAATCGAATCCAACGGATCCGCGTCCCTTCCGGTTTCTCGGAGAAGTGCTGCTGCGTCGAGGAGACGCCTTGCGCGCCGAAAAAGTTCTGGCCCGCTCGCTCCAGCTCGGCAGCGACGATCCAGACACTCGCCTCTGGCACGACCGCGCGGTCGTCTACGTCGCTCTTCAGAAGCGCGTGGGTGTCCAAGCCGTCGCGGCCGAAGTCGCTCGCACTCTCCCGAAGAAGCACAGCATTCCCCCGCCGACGCTCGGCGCCGAGGGCGCGTTCGACGAAGAAACTCAAACCCTTCCGCGTTTTCAACGCCCCGATTTGCCTAGGCCGCCTGTAGCAGCGGCGGGCCCACCCGCCGTCCCGCCGCCACCGCTTGCCGGCGGCACGCTCGCACAGCCGCCGGTCGCATCACTCGCCAATGCGCCGCCTGCGGTTCCGCCGCCACCCGCTTTCGCGCCGCCTCCCTTGCCGGGCGCGTTGCCCGGTGCCGCTTCGCCCCCAGGTGGAGCCCTCGGCGCTTCGCCACTCGGTCCTTCTCCGCTCGGAGGGGCCGCACCGGCGCTCGAGGCGCCGACGCTGCACGACGCGGACGCGGCCGCCGGGGC
>JAJDAH010000199.1 GCA_029261965.1 Polyangiaceae bacterium | reverse complement strand
CCGCTCCGTCCCCGTTCCGTCCCCGCTCCGTCCCCGCTCCGTCCCCGCTCCGTCCCCGCTCCGTCCCCGCTCCGTCCCCGCTCCGTCCCCTCCTGGTCCCCCATCGACTCGCCGCCGTTCCCCCGCAGTCAAAGACCAACGCCCCGCCCCAGCCGCCAGCGATATGCTGGCTCCCCCATGAAGGCGATCGTGCTCGGAGCAGGCAGAATGGGGCGCGCGGCCGCGTGGGATCTGGCGCGGCAGCCCGATGTCGAAGCGGTCACCGTGGTGGACCGCGAGCTGTCGATCGCCCTCGGCGCGCGCGACGAGGTCGAAGCCGCTCTCGGCAAAGTCTCCGCATCGGCGAAGCTCGAAGCGCTCGAGCTCGACGTCGAGTCCGACGAGCTAGTCGCCGCCCTACGCGGTCACGATGTGGCGCTCTCGTCCGCCGACTATCGATTCAACGAGCAGGTGACTCGAGCGGCGATCGAGGCTCGGGTGAATCTCTGTGATCTCGGGGGGAACCCATTTGTCGTCGAGCGGCAGCTCGCGCTCCACGCGCAGGCTCGTGACGCCGGCATCACGGTCGTTCCGGACTGCGGGCTGGCGCCGGGCATGGCGTGTTTGCTGGCCGCGCTCGGTGTCGAGCGCGCAGGTGGCACCGCCGACGAGGTTCGAATCCGCGTGGGTGGCTTGCCGAAAAACCCGAAACCGCCGCTCAACTACAAGTTGGTTTTTTCGCCACGCGGGCTGACCAACGAGTACCTCGAGCCGGCCGACGTGCTCCGCGCCGGCAAGCCCGCGCGCGTCGAATCTCTCACTGACATGGAGCCCATCGATTTTCCGCCGCCGTTCGGGCGCCTGGAAGCGTTCAACACCTCCGGTGGCTCGTCGACGCTTCCCGGGACGCTCGCTGGCAAAGTCGAAGAGCTCGACTACAAGACGATCCGCTACCCGGGGCACTGCGCCGCTTTCGCCGGTATGGCACAGCTCGGGCTGTTCTCCTCCGAGCCTGTCGACGGAGTGGTGCCACGTGAGCTCGTGGAATCGATGATCGTGCGCACCTTGGTCGACGACGACACCGACGTCGTGCTCATGCGCGTCGAAGTCATCGGCGCGAGCCGCACGGTGTTCGAGCTCATCGACGAGCACGATCCCAAGACGGGTCACTCGGCGATGGCGAGAACGACGTCCTACCCGGCCGCGGCCGTGGCGCACATGATCGGACGCGGGGAGGCGCTCGGCCGAGGTGTGCTGCCGGGCGAGCGTGCTCTACCGCTCGAAGGGTTCTTGCGAGCCGTCCGCGCGCGCGGGATCGACATTCGAGAACGGTCGGAGTCGGCTTGAGCGGCTTCGCCAAAAACGGCCAACCGCTGGCCTCGCACCTCGTCGCGCTGTCCTGTTTTGCTCTCGCCGGCTGCGCCGCCACGCCACCTCAGGGGCCCGCCGCGCCGAAAACGAGCGCTCTCGACGAAGCCACCACAACCGTCCGCTCCGAGCCACCTGCGGAGCAAGTCCCGAAGTCCACCACCGCGGAGCCACCGGACGCCGAGGTCAGCAATGAAGAGCTTTCCGCATCGCCACCACCCGAGCTGACATGCTCCGAAGAGATGGCGCTCGTTCGACGTGCCAAGGGACCCTACTGCATCGACAAATGGGAAGCGTCCCTCGTGCGCCTCGGGACCGACGGCAAGGAGACGCCTTGGCCGAGCAACGAGAACATCGACGGGCGGGAGACGCAGTTTCGGGCCGTGAGCGTGCCCGGTCGTCGACCCCAGGGGTACATCAGTGGCAAACAAGCCGATCAGGTTTGCCGACGCTCGAAGAAACGCCTGTGTGAGATCGACGAATGGGTAGTGGCTTGCCGGGGTCCCAAAAAGACGACTTACCCCTACGGCAACGAACGCCGCGCGAACGTGTGCAACGATCGCTTCAAGATTTTGGATCGCCATCCGATCCCGCGATTGTTTCGGAAAGCTGCGCCGCCGGGCACCGACCCGAAGGAAATGTGGATGCCGAAGTGGATGGACGACAAACGCATCCACGAAATGTCCCACACGCTGGTGCCCACCGGTTCGAAGAAGGAGTGCACGAACGAGCACGGGGTCTACGACATGGTGGGCAACCTCCACGAATGGGTTGCGGATCCCGAGGGCACTTTTTTCGGGGGGTTCTTCATGGACACGTTTCAGAACGGTCACGGTTGCGGCTACCGCACCATCGGTCACCCATTCGGCTATCACGACTATTCGATCGGGTTTCGGTGTTGCAGCGAGCCAAGCGCCGTAGCCCCCAACCTCGCAGAGTCCAGCCGCGCAGCCTCCAGCCCCGCAGAGTAAACGCGCGTCACTCGACCAAAAACGCCGCGACCTCGAGCGCCATCTCCGTCGGATCCCAATCGAACGTCACCCCGACCATCGAAACGGCCAAGCCGCTCGGCATGAACGCGCGGTCGCGCACCCAGCTGACCTTGCCGCTGCCGACCAGCGGCGGTTGATCGGTGCCGCGGGACATACGGAGCTTCACTTCGTCGTTGCGTTTGACCGGCCACGGTCGTGTGATCTGTGGGCGAACTTGGAGAATGGCGCCGTTCGGCCGGATGTGGGTCGACGTGCTGCGTCCGGCCATCACCGGCCTGTCGCCCTGCGGCGTGATCAGAAAAACCGCGACCGTGATCGGCTTGTGTGCGACCAGCTTCGAGGGGTCGGGGAATTCGATCTCGCTGTGGTTTTGGAGGGTCGCGCCCATTGCAAACCTGTCAAAAGCGCCCTTGATATTGCCCGCTTCGTGCCAGTTTGTCAGCGTCGTGCTGCTGCCATCCCCACCCCGAGGCAGCGAAAATCGCGTCGTTCCGGGCCTCGCATCGAATCGCCAGGTTTTTTCGGCCGTGGCACGAGATTCGCTACGACGAAGGCGAAATGGACGCCGACTCGCTCATCGCGCGGGCGTGCCTCGTCGCGATCCCGGGGTTCGCCGTCGCGGGGTACGTGTGGCGAGTCGACAACCCGGCAGACCCTGCTCTGTCGGACCCTGCTCTGTCGTCTAGCGTGAACGCCGCCGAAGAGGCCGCCACCGAAAATGGCGCGGCCGAGACCAGCGCAGCGACGGAGCGCACCTCGTCCGGTGTCGGAACGAACGACGACCACGGCATCGGCAGCGAAGCCGAGCTCGAACGAAAGTTGCGCGGCGCGCCGGACGAGCGACCGCCCGAGCGGTCCCGCGCCAAGCCTCGCCTTGCCGCACACCTTCCCGTGTCGCATCGACCGATGAGTGCCGTTTCACACAGCGGCGGCGCCCGCGCGACGGCGAAACCGCAGGGCCCCTGTGGTGGGCTCGAAGTCCGCCTCATCACCCGCTCTCCCGACGACCCCGAGTGGTCAGTCGCCACCGTGGCGTCGAAACCCGGCGCCCCGGCGCGTCAGCGGCGTATCGGGGACACGGTGGGCAACTGGCGTGTGGCCGAAATCGATTGGGACCGCGTGTGGTTCGAGTCCGGAGGCGCGCGCTGCGCGGTGACGATGCACTCGAGCGGCGTGCTCGCAGCGCAACGAATCGCGAAGAAGGGCACCATCGAGCTCGAGCTCGTCGGCGACGGGCCAGCAAATGCGCCACTGCTCCCCGAAGAGGACGTCGCGATCTGGACCGTGCCGGAATCGATCGCGGCGGCCATACAGCGCGTTTCGTCGACCGAGTACGTCCTGTCCCCCGACGCGGTCGAAGAGCTGTTTCGTGGCGGTGAGAGCTTGCTGTCGGGTCTCGACATTCAGCCCGTGAAGCGAGACGAGCTCGTCGTCGGCCTCAGAATCGACGGGGTGAAGCCTGCGTCGTTGTTGGGTCGCCTCGGTGTGCGGGACGGCGACCTGCTCCTGGCCGTGAATGGGGAAGTGCCGACGACGATCGCCGATGCCGTCGCCGCGATTCTGCAAGCCCGCGAGCAAGAGCGGCTCGTCGCGCGGCTCGAGCGGGACGGAGAATCGTTCGACCTCGAGGTCCGTCTCCGCGCCTCGGTGTAGTGCCGCCTGCGCGAGTCTGTGTGAGACACTCTTCATTCACGGGTTCGCGACGACGCGGATGACGGCACCGTCCGCCCGAGGTGGCTCGACGTTGCCGATGACGGCTGCGCGGTGGCCCCTCTCGTTCAAGCGCGAAACCATGCTCGCCGCGGCGTCCGGCTCCAAACCGACCAAGAGACCTCCCGACGTTTGCGGGTCGAAGAGCAGCTCGAGCCTTCGGTGACTGGCCGCCGAGCTCTCGATCTTGAAAGCGCGCTTCACCTTTACGTTCTCGGCGTGCGCGGTGCTGCGAAACCCTTCGGCGTTGAGCTCGACGGCGCCGGGCAGCGCCACGATTCGTGAGAGATCGAGCGTCGCACTCGCGCCGGCCCGCTCCAGCATGGCGTGCAAGTGCCCCGCCAATCCGAAACCGGTGACATCGGTCGCAGCGGTGGCTCCGAAGCGCCGCGCTTCGCTCGCGGCTTCCGCGTTCGACTGGAGCATCGACGCGAGTGTCGCCTCGAGCCACTCGCCGCGCGCCCGGCCACGCATGTCCGCGGCGAGAACCACACCCGTGCCGAGTGGCTTGCTCGAGACCAGCGCCATGCCGGGTTCGAGACCGTCCATCGTCAAAAGCGGTGCGGTCGTCGTTCCGTCCACCGCGAAACCGACGAGCAGCTCCGGCGCCGTCGTGGTGTGTCCGCCGGTGAGCGTGACCCCCATCTCGTCGAAGACGCTCCGCGCTCCGGACATCACCTGGAACAGAAGCTCCTCCGCGTCCTCCGGCGAGAGCTCGACCGGAACGGCGACGAGCGCGAGCGCATGTTTCGGTTCGGCGCCCTTCGCGAACAGGTCGCTGGCGGCGTTCACCGCCGCCACTTTTGCGACGAGGTGGGGGTCGTCGAGAAAGGCTCGGAACGCGTCGACGCTCGTCACGACGAGGTCCCCGCTCGGAGTTTTGAACGCCGCGGCGTCGTCCGCGGCGTCGAGGCCGAGGGTGACGGACGAGTCCGCCGCAGGTTTGGGAAGTCGTTCGAGCGCTCGGGTGAGCACCGACTGACCGACTTTGGCCGCGCACCCACCACACGGCATTTCCTCGTCCATCACCGGGGCGCTCGCGAAGTGCTCCGTGAGGGCGCCGGTTGATTCGAGAACACGAAACCGGCGCATGAACCGGCGATCGATCGAGTCCTTGAGCGACATGACCCACGCGCCTTCGATCACTCGGGACCACTTGGCGCCGATCGCCGTCCCGTCGCCGAGGTTGAGCAGAGTCAGAAAATCGGATTGCGGCTCGTAGCGCCGGAGCGCCGTGCCGCGCACGGCGGCTCGAAGGTTGTCGACGAGATACGGCCCTTCGCGAACCGCGTAGACGCCGGCTTTCGGCGTGTCGGGATAGTCGGTGAGCGTCGCGCAGTCGCCGACCGCGAACACGTCTCCCCGGCCTTCGAGGAGCAGCTCCGGCGACGTCTTGGCGAACCCGCGCGCGTCCGTCGGCAACCCCGAATCGCGGAAAAAAGAGTGGCCCGAAGCCCCGGTGACCCAGAACACCGTGTCGGCATCGAGCGGTTCCCCGTCGTCGAAAACGACGCATCCTGGCTCGATGGCGCGCACCACGGTGTTGGGCAGTGTCTCGATTCCCCGCTCGACCGCCAAAGCGGTGACCCGGCGGCTCAGCTTTTTCGGGTAGGTGCCGAGCAGGCGGTCGCCGGAGTGCACGATGCTGATTCGGACCCCGCCCGCGCAGCGTTTGCGAAGCCGTTGGTCCAGTGTGAACGCGACTTCGACACCGCCGGCGCCCGCGCCGACGACCACGACGGACAGCGGGCGGTCGGAGCTCAGCTCCGCGCGTCGCAAAACGTCTTCCATCCGGCGAACGAGCTCGCCAATGGGACGCGACGGAACGGCGAGCTCTCGAACCCCCGGGGTCTCGAGGCCGGCGACGGTCGAGCCGATGTTGATGCTCGCGTAGTCGTACCGAAGCGGCGGTCGGCCGACCACATGCAGACGTCTCTGTTTGACGTCCAGGTGCGTGGCGCGAGCGAGAACGACGTTGGCGCCTGCGCGGCGAGCGAGCGGCACGACGTCGATTTCGAGCTCTTCGGCGGAGTACTGTCCGGCGATGAATCCCGGGACCATGCCCGAGTAGACCGCGATTGGGTGGTCGAGAACGACAGTGACGCGGGCTCCGTCGATGGGTTCCATGGCCAGCTTGGCGAGCACCTGTACGTGCACGTGACCGCCACCCACGAGGACGACTTCAGAGCGTCGCGCGCCTGTTCCGATCGTCATCTCGCCGCTCTCATCTACCGCATAGCTCGCGGTCCGTGGCTAGTGCCGCGTCTCGAAAAATCGCAAACGGAATTCGTGCGGCGCGTATTCTCGCACAGCTGCGGATTTCGGCGGGAGACGCGGCGCTCGCCGACCGTCAAAAACGCCGTGAAGACCCGGGGGCCTGAAGCCGATTCGCTGCTAGTATCGCCGCCCATGCGAGCCTTGGTGACCGGCGGTGCAGGTTTCATCGGCTCACACGTTGCCGACCGCTTCCTTCGCGACGGCTACACCGTGACGGCGGTCGACAATTTCGACCCGTACTACGATCCCGCCCAGAAACGTCGAAACGTCGCCCAGGCTCAATCCAACGATTCTTATCGCCTCGTCGAAGCGGACGTGGCCGACGGTGCCGCCGTGACGCGAGCGTTCGAAATGGCCGAGCCGGACATCGTCGTTCACTTGGCCGCGAAAGCCGGCGTGCGAGCGAGTGTGGACGATCCGGCGTCGTACATTCGTGTCAACGAACTCGGGGGTCTTCATTTGCTCGACGCCTGCAAAGTGCATGGCACCGCGATGGCTTTTGCATCGACCTCTTCGGTCTATGGCAACACGTCGCGCGTTCCTTTCGTCGAAGACGACTACTGTGACCGCCCGCTGTCCCCGTATGCCGCGAGCAAGCGTGGGGCGGAAATGATGGTGCACGCCTATCACGACCTCTACGATCTGCCGATCGCGATTTTGCGCTTCTTCACCGTCTATGGTCCCCGGGGTCGCCCGGATATGGCGGTGGCGAAGTTCACCCGGCAGCTCTGGGCTGGCGAGACCATCACCCTGCATGGTGAGGAGACCGAACGAGACTTCACCTTCATCGACGACATCGTCGACGGGGTGATGGGCGCCGTAGCTTGGGTCGGCAAAGGGCGCCGCACGGACACGTTCAACCTCGGCCGCAGCGAGCCCGTGCGCGTCACTCGGTTGATCGAGTTGATGGGAAAGGCTCTCGGTGTCGAGCCTCGGGTGCAGGTCGGTCGGCTCCAACCCGGTGAATCGAAGGTCACCTCCGCCAACGTGTCGAAGGCGGCTGGAGCGTTCGACTACGAACCGAAAGTGAGTCTCGAGGAGGGAATCGCTCGCTGGGTCGAATGGCTCGACGGTCCCGAGGCCCCGCCTCGCGATCGAGGACCTGGTTGAACGACGTGTCCGCGCCAGCGGCGGGGTCAGAGCCCGCGGTGCCTCCCAAACCGCCTCTCTGGCGACGACTGCTCCCTTTGCTGATCGGGGCGGGGCTCGTCGCGTTCGTCCTTGGTCGGATCGACTTCGCAAAATTCGTCGAAGCGCTTGGGGCGACGCACTACTTGGGTTTTTTCGGTTTCACGTTGGCGTTCGTGTTGGCCCTGCTCACGGCGGACTCTGCGGCTACCGCCTACGCCTACCGAAGCGTGTGTCCGGTGACGTTCGGTGAAATCTTCATCATTCGTGGCGCGTCTTACTTGCCGAGCGCGATCAACCACAACGTTGGCCAGGCATGGCTGACGTACTTCATTTCGAAAACCTACGATGCACCACTGTGGCGGGTCGCCGGCGCCACGCTTTTTGTCTACGCGACATCCTTCGCGACACTCGTGTTGTTCGGAATCCTCGGGCTTCCGTTCAACTACGACACGATGCCGTGGTTGCTGCCCGTCATCATCGTTTTGGTAGTTGCCGGGCTGCTGTACTTGGTGGTCATAGGCGTCGGGCCCCAGTTTCTCCGGAAGCGTCAGGCCACGGCGCCATTGGTGGACGCCGGTCTGCGAGGCCATGCCATGGGGGTCCTGACGCGGCTGCCGCACATCTGCATTCAGTTTTTGGGCGCATGGATCCCGTTTCGCTTCTTCGACGTCGACATTCCGTTCACTGCGGCGCTGGCGCTGTGCCCGGTGCTGATGCTCATCGTCGTCTTGCCCATCACCCCTCAAGGCGTGGGTACGCGTGATGTCATCGCCCTCCAGCTGTTCGCCGGATACGCGGCGGGTGGACAAGAGCACGGAGAAGCGGCCGTCGCCGCTGCCACGCTGAGCTGGGCCGTGGGCATCACACTCGTTCAGCTGATCATGTCGCCACTCTTCATGCGAAGAGCGTATCGCCTGCTCGAGGCGAGCTGAGCGGCTCGAAAATCCCAGTTCCCCGGCGCCCGGCGCCGCGGTAGTCTCGGCGCCGGGACGATGAGGGTGTTGGTGGCGGAACCTTCCGCGCCCGTGGCCGAGGCCATCAGGCGCGTGCTCGAGCAGCGAGGTTACGAGGTGACCGTCGCGGGCTCGTGTGAGGCGGCATGCGGCCACGTCGGTCCCTTCGACTGCGGCGTGTTTCCGCTCACCTTTCCCGACGGTCCTGGGATCTCGCTTGCCGGTTGGCTGATCGCCGAGGAGCGCGTCATCGACGTGATCTTCTTCGACACGATGCGCGACGCCGATCAGCGCCACCGGGCCGGCAATCTCGGTGTCGTCGTGGAGCGAGACGAAGGCGTCGAGGTGCTCTCCCAGGCCATTCAAGAGGTCGTTCACGCGCGTCACGAACACGCCGCTGCCGTCGGAGCGCCGAGCTTTCCGGCGCGCCAGGTGGAGCTCAAGTCGGGTCGCCGCCCCAAGCGGCAGTCGTAGGTCCGTGGGATCCGACGCGGCGAGCAGCGAGTTCACCGGGAACGAGCGTTTCGACATCGCCAGTCGAGTCGGTGAGGGCGGCATGGGGGTCGTCTACAGCGCCTACGACCAGGAAATGGGAGCGCAGGTCGCGCTCAAGACGATGTCGTACATCGATCCAGACGCGCTCTTGAGGTTCAAGACCGAGTTTCGTTCGCTCGCCGACATTTCCCATCCGAACCTGGTCGAGCTCTACGAGCTCATCTCGGAGAAGAACACTTGGTTCTTCACGATGGAGTTGGTCGACGGCGTCGACTTTTTGAGTTGGTTGCAGGACGTCACCACCGTCAAGCTCTCCCCTTCAGGACGAGCCAGGGGTCCGGGCGTCACCGGGAAAGCGAACGCCGCGACGATGGCGGCGGAGACCCGCCCGAGCGTCGACGCCGAGGCCGAGCCTCCCCCCACGCTCGAGAGCCTGAAGACTGCTCCGGCCAGCAAAGCGGCGCCGGTGCAGCCCGTGCTCGTCGACGACATGGACCGCCTGCGGGCAACGCTGCGCCAGCTCGTCGCTGGGGTCATGGCGCTTCACGCGTCCGGCAAGTTGCACCGCGACATCAAGCCATCGAACGTGCTCGTGACCAAACAGGGTCGCGTCGTGCTCTTGGACTTCGGCTTGATCCAAGACTACGACGCGCGCCGAAAGGGCGAGGACACCCTCGAACGACACATCGTCGGCACGCCCGCGTACATGGCGCCGGAGCAAGCCGCCGGACGGACGCCAGAGCCGGCATCAGATTGGTATGCGGTCGGTGTCATGCTGTACGAAGCACTCACCAGCCGGGTCCCCTTCGGTGGAGAGACGCGTCACGTTTTCTTCGGGAAACAATACGCGACGCCCGTTCCACCCAACGAGATCGTCACCGGCGTCCCGAACGACATCAACGATCTCTGCGTGGCGTTGCTCTCGAAGAGCGCCGAGGACCGACCGACCGGAGAAGAAATTCTCGCGATCCTCGGCTCGGGCGAGACGACCACCACGGGAACCAAGTCGGCGCCGTTCGTCGGCCGCCGCAACCACCTCGAAAAACTCGAAGCCGCGCTCGATCTCGCTGGGAAAGAACAGCCGGTCGTGGTGTTCGTGCGTGGAAAATCCGGGATGGGCAAGTCGACGCTGCTTCAGCAGTTCACGGCGCACGCGGCAGAACGGGCAGGCGTGCTCGTTCTCTCGGGCCGATGTTACGAGCGCGAGTCGGTTCCATTCAAAGCGCTCGACAGCGTGGTCGACGACCTCAGCCGATGGCTGATGCGTCTGGCGGACCCCGACGCGCAACCGCTCGTTCCCGAAGGTTCACACGATCTGTCTCGAGTGTTCCCGGTGCTCCGAAACGTGGCCGCCTTCGATCTCGCCCCGCGAACCGACGACCCTCGCGAAAACGCCGAGCCCCGCGAGATGCGGTTGCGCGCGTTCAAGGCCTTTCGAGACTTGGTCAGCAACGTGTGCAAAAATCGTCAGCTGATCCTGCACATCGACGACATGCAGTGGGGTGACAGCGACAGCATCGAGCTCATTCGCGACATGCTCGGCGCGGCGGACGCCCCGCCGGTGCTGCTCGTTCTCAGCTATCGAGACGAGAACGCCGAGTCGCGAGAGGCGGTCGAGCAACTCGCGACCTTCGTGAGCGAAGCTCCGGGTGTCGCCGATTCGGAAATCGAAGTCGGCACTCTTTCGGACCACGAGGCCATCGATCTCGCGCGTGCGTCGATCGTCGACGAGGCGCCGCTGAGCTCGGACGTCGCCCGCGCCATCGCCCGCGAGTCGCAAGGCATTCCGTTCTTCTTGACCGAGCTCGTGCGGTGGCAGCAAGAGCGCCGGGCCCGGGGGGATCGCGGCGAGCTCGAGTCGGTGTCGCTCGAAGAGGTCGTTCGCGATCGCGTGAGCAGGCTACCGGATGAGGCTCGAACCCTTCTCGAGGTTTTTGCCGTGGCCAATGGCCCGCTGGAACACCGCGTCGCCGAAAAGGCGGCGGGATTCGAACAGAAGAACCGGACGGTGGCCGCAGCGCTCCGATCGTCGAAGCTCGTACGTACGCACGGGTTGAGCGATCGCGACGAAGCGGAGACGTTTCATGCGCGCATCCGGGAAACCGTACGCGCCGCTCTTCCGCCCGAACGTCGCCGTAAGTGGCACGGGCGTCTGGCGCGCGTGCTCGAGGACGGTGGTCGCGCGGAGGCCGGCGAGCTCGTCGAGCACTACCTGGCGGCCGGCGAACGCGATCAGGCGCGTCGTCATGTCGTCATTGCCGCCGACGAAGCCGCCAGCGGTCTCGCTTTCCGCCGAGCGGCGAAGCTCTACCGCCTCGCGGTGGATCTCGGCGCCGGCACGCCGCCTCACGAGCTTTTGCGCCGCGCGGGTGTGGCTCTGGCCAGCGCGGGTCTTGGCGCGGACGCCGCGGACGCGTACATCGACGCTTGCAACAGCGCGCCACCGGAGGAGGCGCTCGACTTGCGCCGACTCGCCGCGGAATTCTACCTGAAGAGCGGCCGCGAGGCGGTGGGAGTGGCGACGCTTCGTCGTGTGCTGCGCGAGATCGACATCAAGTACCCCGAGACCCAGGCGGCGACGATCGCGTCGCTCGTGTACCACAGCGCTCGGTTGCGGCTTCGAGGTTTGAAGTTTCGCGAGCGGCCAGAGAAGAAGATTGCTCGCCGTGAGCTCACTCGCGTGGACGCCGTTTTCACCGCGACCATCGGCTTGTCTCTCGGCGACGTCGTGCGAGGAGCCGACTTTTCGACGCGCTACTTGCTGCTCGCGCTCCAAGCCGGAGAGCCCGTGCGAATTTGTCGTGCGGTGGCTCTCGAAGCGGCAAACGTCTCTGCCGTCGGAGACGGCTCGCGCCGTCGTGCCAACGAGCTCGTGCGCACGGCAGAGCGCCTCGCGGTCAAAATGGACGAGCCCCATGCGCTCGCGCTGGCCAAGGTCGCCGCGGGTTTGGTGAGGCTCTACGGCGGCGAATGGCGACCGTCGATCACCCTGCTCGACGAAGCCGAGGCGATCTTGAGCAAGCGGTGCCGCGCCGTAGCCTGGGAGCTCGCCGTCGCCCGTGCGCAGAGCACGAACGCGATGATCTTGAGCGGCCAGCTCGCCGAGACTCGCCGCCGGGTGCCGGCGCTCGTGAAGGACGCGCGCGAACGCGAGGATCTCTTTGGGCTGATGAACCTCATCTATCCGAACACCATTTCGGTACTGTGCGACGACGATGCTTCGGGGGCGCTCGAGTTTGCGCTCGACGTGGCTCGGTCATACGGCCAGGATCGTTTCACCGCGGGGCACTGGGGTGCGTTGATCTCCGCGGCATCCGTCGAGCGCTACCTCGCCGATCCCCAAGCCGGTTGGGCGCGCTTTCAGCGGGAATACCCCCGCCTCGAACAGTCCCACCTGCTGCGGGTCAACATGGTGCGGGCGTTCTCCACCTTTGAACAGGCCCTCAGCGCCATCGCTGCCGCCGAGGCTGGTATCGATCGCAAACAGCTGATGACGATCGCCGAAACCAACAAGTCGCGACTCGCGAAGGAGCCGCAGCGGCACGCGCCGGCAATGAGTAGCCTACTCGGGGCGAGCATCGCCGCGCTTCGCGGTCATGCGGAAACGGCAGAGCGCGAGTTGTCCGAAGCGATCTCCGGTCTGGACGCGTGCGACATGGGTTATCTCGCCGCGTGTGCGCGTCGTCGCCGAGGGCAGCTTTTGGGTGGCGACGAAGGTCAGCGGTTGCTCGAGCAAACCAGTCATTACTTCGCGACCGAGGGCGTGCTCAACGTCGACCGGTGCCTCGAGATGAGTACGCCGGGGTACTCCGCTCTCGTTTGACCCACGGCCAACTCTTTCGCGACCGACAAAGCCCGCCGCGCGGCGTCAGCCACCTGGCATGATGCCGGATTTCATCAGGGTCATGCCAGCGCAGTCCGAAAGGTCGCAGCTCTTCTTCAAGCACTCGGCGAGATCGTTTCGATACTCGGGTCGCATCGCCGAGAATCCCTTGACGCAGTTTTCTCTGTTGAACTCCGGAGTCAACTTCGACCTGTTCGGGCACGCCTGCTCGATGCCCGTGCAGAACTTTTCCGTGTCCTTTTCGGCGCAGGAGCCCTTCAGCATGACGCGCACGCAGTTTTCGATCGCCTCGTCTTTGCCGCAAAGCTCACCGGCCGCCGCCGCCTTCGCGAAACAAGCGATGATCTTCTCGGCCGGTCTCGGCTGAAGGACTTTCCGCATCGCTTGGCAGAGGTAGGTCACCGATTTGCCGCCGGGGCATTGGTCCGACATCTGGCCGCAACCGGGCGGATTGCCCTCGGAGTTCTTGCAGGGTTCCGCGGCCGCCGTCGGGTTCGGGGCGCGGCTCGCGTCGGCATCCACCTGCGCGTCGAGGGCGTCGGCCTCGGCGTCTTCGGCGTCGACCCCGGAGTCGGCCGGTGCCTCGACCGAGGGAGGCGGCGTCGGCGCACTTTCCAGACCGGCGTCGCGTTTTTTCGGCGCGCTCCCATCGGGTGCATCGGGCTCGCCCTCGTCTTCTCCCCCGAGCGGGGTAGATGAAGGAAGCGTCGGGCTGCACTGCGACAAGACAGCGAATACCCCGACCAGAAGCCACTTGACCGCTTTCATTGCCGATTGCTCGAGTCGCTTCGCTCTACCGCCGTTCTCGACTACTGTCACGTGTCCGTTCGCGCACTTTAAGCACAAGGAGCCCGCGATGCAGATGACTCGGAAGGAGTTTTTTCGCGCCTCTCTCGCCGTGGCGGGTGGGGCGCTCGGTTTGAGCGCCGGCGCTGGGTGCGGCGGCGGCGGTGGCGAAGAATCCGGCGGCAATTGCGTCGACAACGGCACGAGCTCCACCATTTCGGCGAATCACGGCCACACCCTCACCGTGTCGGCGGCCGACGTGGCGGCGGGCGAGACCAAGACCTACGACATCGCCGGCGGAGCCGGACACAGCCACACCGTGACGATTTCCGCCGATCGCTTCGCGTCTCTCGCCGGCGGTCGCACGATCAACGTCACCTCCGACAACAGCAACGCTCACACGCACGGCGTAACCGTCAGCTGCGCCTGAGCCCCGCTGGAGCACGAGCGGCGCGAACTCTGCGAGCGATGGTTTACGAGTCACTCGAGGTCGAGCGCGACGGTCCCGTCGCGGTAGTCACCCTGAACCGCCCCGAGCGCCTCAATGCGCTCAGCGTGGCACTCATGCGCGAGATCACCGCGGTCGCGGGCGAGCTGAGCGCGGACGAAGCAGTGCGGGCCGTAATTTTTCGAGGGGCGGGGCGATACTTCACCGCTGGCGCGGATCTCGCCGACGCCGAACAGGGCGACCGTACCTCGGGGTCGCACGGTGCGCGTTGGCGTCGGTTCCGCGTGGGCCCCACGATGATCCGAGCGATCCACGAGATGAACCCGATCACGATTTGCGCCATCCACGGTGGAGCGCTCGGGGGCGGCGCCTGCATCGCAACGGCGTGCGATTTTCGTCTCGGCGCCGAGGGCTCCGTAGCTGGATACCCGGAAATCGATCTGGGTATGAACCTGAGCTGGGGAGCGCTTCCACTTTGCGTGCGGCTCGTCGGTCCCGCGCGCGCCAAGCGCATGGTGGTTCTCGGAGAAAAGGTTCCGGCGGAAACTCTGGTGCAATGGGGTTTTTTCGACGAGTTGATCCCGGAGTCGAAACTACGCGAGCGCGCGCTCGAGCTCGCTCGCGCCTACGCCGAGAAACCTCCCTTCGCGGCGCAATCTATCAAGCGCAGCATCAACGCCATTGCGTCGGCAGGCGATGCGTCGGTCATCCACATGGACACGGATCAGTACATGCTCTCGGTGGACTCCGAAGAGCATCGTGCCGCCGTCGCCGCGTTTCTCGAGAAGCGCGCCCGAAAGACGTAGATGAGCGATCTCGCGCTTACGGTCATCGCGCCTTGTTTCAACGAGGAGACGAACGTCCCCGAACTCGCGCGGCGTGTGCTCGCGGTGTTCGACCGCGGAGAGCTTCCCGGCGAGTTGGTGCTCGTCGACGATGGCAGCACGGATGGCACGCGCGCCGCGATCGAAGCTCTGGAACGAGCCTATCCCGGTCGGGTGATCGGGGCGTATCACCCGAGCAATCGCGGTATCGCCGAGGCGTGGAGGAGCGGCACGACCGCAGCGCGAGCGCCGATTGTGGCCATCATCGACGCCGACCTCCAATACCAGCCTGAGGACCTGCTGCGGTTGTATCGAGAGCTCTACGAGCACAGCGTCGACGTCGTACAGGGCTGGCGAAGCGCCGTCGGGCGCCGCCGCGACGCTCGCTACCATTTGAGCCGAGGGTTCAACCTCATGCTCAACAAGGCGTTCGGCATGTCGCTCCAGGACAACAAGAGCGGTTTCGTCATCTGCTCCAAAGAGGTCATGGAGGACCTGCTCACCTATCGGGGCACCTACTCCTATTGGCAGTCCTTCATCATGGTCGCGGCGCACGCCAAGGGGTACTCGTACAAACAGGTCGAAACACTGTTCGAGCGCCGTCGCTCGGGAAAGAGCTTCCTCGACGACATCGCGTACACCGCCGCAGCCAGGAGCGTTGTCGACCTCGGTAAGGCCGCGTGGGAGTACCGCGTCCGGCGCCGTCCGCACGACGTGTCCGAGCAATTCTTGCGGCGCCACCCGGTCGTCGACCGAAGCCCGAAGCTGTCGCCTTCGCGTCGTCTGCACTGGAAGGGGTATCTCGGCGTCTTCGACGAAACGCATTGGATGATCACCCGCGACGTCGAGCAGGACTACGACGCGCTCCGGCAGACCCAGTGGCTCGAGCCCAGCCAGCTCCGCGAGCTCCAAGACGAGAAGCTCCGGCGCTTGGTTCGCCACGCCTACCGAAACGTGCCGTTTTACCGGGAATCCATGCGGCGAAACAAGCTCCGCCCCGAAGACGTGCGCGGCCAGGACGATTTGCACAAGCTCGATTTCCTGACCAAGGACGACGTTCGCGAGCATTTGTACTTCGACATGTTGAGCGAGAACCACGACAAGGATACCGTTCTCAAGATCACGACGAGCGGTTCGACGGGCGAGCCGTTCGTCTGCTACGCGGACCGGTCGCAGCTCGAGTTTCGGTGGGCGGCGACGCTCAGAGCCCAGGAATGGACGGGGTACCAGTTCGGTGACCGGACCGTGCGGCTGTGGCACCAGACGCTGGGCATGTCGCCGACTCAGGCGCGCCAAGAAATGCTCGACGCGTGGCTCAGCCGGAGGAAATTCGTTCCGGTGTTCGAAATGAGCGAGCACAAGCTCGACGAGATGGTGCGCGAGATCGCCGATTGGCAGCCCGTCTTGATGGATGGTTACGCCGAGGCGCTCGACTTTCTCGCGCAGTACTTGAAGAGCCGCGGACGTGTCGACGTACGACCGAAGGCGTTGATGAGTAGCGCACAAACGCTTCCGGCGCCGAGCCGGCGACTCATCGAAGAAGCCTTCGGTTGCAAGGTTTTCGACAAGTATGGCGCCCGGGAATTCAGCGGCATCGCCTACGAGTGCGATGCCCATTCGGGCCATCACGTCGTCGGCGAGGGCTACATCGTCGAGATACTTCGCAACGGAGAGCCCGCCCCGCCCGGCGAAGTCGGCGAGGTCGTCATCACGGATCTGAACAACTACTGTCTACCCTTCATCCGATACCGAATCGGGGATCTCGCCGTGGCGACAGATCCCTCGCGCTCTTGCGCCTGCGGCCGAGGTCTCCCGCTCATCGGAGACATCGAGGGGCGCGTTCAATCAATCATCCAAGGTACCGATGGGCGGTATCTGCCGGGGACGTTTTTTGCTCACTACCTCAAGGAGTTCGACCACGCGATCCAGCGGTTTCAAGTCGTGCAAGAGCAACCGCACGCGATGTCGTTTCGCGTCGTCAAAGGCGGCAGGTACTCCGACGACGTGCTCGAGGAAATCCTCGCCACGTTTCGCCAGTACCTCGGCGAGGAGATGCAGATCGACGTCGAGTTCGTCGAGAACGTCGAACTCATCCCGACGGGAAAACGTCTCGCGAGTGTGTCGAAACTGGGCGTCGACTTTCAATCTGGCGCGCCGAAGACAGCGTCTCGCTCGAGCTGACGCTCCCTCTCAATCGCGCCGTCCTCGAGGGTCGCCGTCCTCGAGGGTCGCCGCCCTACTCCAGGTCGCCGCCCTGCGCCGAGATCGAATCGAGCCCTTCGGCCAAGGTCAGGCGATCCGCGTCGTTCAGACCGAGAAACTTCAGTCCCTCGAGCGAGCCCTTCGTCCAAACGGTCGAGGCGAGCACGCGCATCGGCGTTTCGCGTTCGGGGAGGTGGATCTCGAGCTCGACGACGTGATCCTCTCGCAGCGGTAGGTCGCCGCGATTGACCAGGCAGCCTGACGTCGAGATGTTCAAGCCGCGCACGTAAAACTGAAAGCGGCCGGCGTGCTCGACTACCGGGAACTCGGCCGAGGCCCGGATCCCACGATTGGATACGTCTGTCATCACGAGGGAAATTCTACGGTCTAGGCCGGCCTTCAGCAGCGGAGTTCAGCTCGAAATAGCTGGATTTTCAGCCCCGATGCAACTTTTCGCCCTCCGTTGGACCCCAGGTTTTCTGCCTCGGTGGATCTTTCTCTTGCGCGCACAAATTGTGGAAACGGTTCGGAGGGGTTATCCGTAAGCCCCCCGAGCGCGCAGACATGGCGCGCCCCACGTCCACTTCGAGGAGGCTGCTCGTGACCGTCCACCCTGCATTCGGCAACATCACTCTCGTGACTGCTCTCGTGCTCGGCGCATCCCTGGCCGTTGCCTGCGAGGACAAGAAGCCGGCGGAGCCAGAGGCGACGCCTTCCGCCGAGCCCGCCGCGTCCGCCGAACCGCCGAAAGAAGAGGAAAAGGCCGAGGAGTCTGAAGAAGAAGAGGCCAAAGACGACGCGGACGGTGGTGGGGAAGAAGCGGAAGAAGAGGAAGAGAAGGCCGAAGAGAAGAAGGAAGCCGACACGAAGGCTGCAGGAGGCAAAGCAGCGAAGCCCACCGAGAAGAAACCCGAGGAAAAGAAGCCCGAGGTCGAGGCGTATTCGGGGCCGAACCCATGCAAGCGCAAGAGCTTCGCCTTCGGCTCGGTGAAGTCTGCGTGCAACAAGGGTGGTCAAGCCGCAGCGAAGGATTTGATGCGCGTCATCGTGAAAAAGGCGCGAGATGGCGGCGAGAAGCTCAAGTGCACCAGCTGCCACAGCGATACGAAGAGCTACGCGAACACCCCCAACGCCGTCGCGGATTTCCGGAAGTGGTTGACCGCCAAATAGGCGGCCAACTCTCGAGCTTTCGGCTAGCGGGTCGCGGGTAGTCCGACGCCGCGGTACTTGAACCCGGCTTCTTCGAGCTCGGCGCGGTCCATGATGTTGCGCCCGTCGAAGATGTGACAACCGCGCATCAACTCTTTGAGCCGGACCACGTCGGGCGCCCGATACTCGCTCCACTCGGTGCACAAGAGGAGCGCGTCGGCGTCCCGGCAGGCTTCGTATTCGTCACCGACGAGCTCGACGCCTTCGCGGATGCCGCTGTTTTCGAGCTGTACGCGAGCCGTCTCGAGAGCTTCGGGGTCGGTGGCCCGGACCCGGGCTCCTGCCGCGCCGAGTTCGGCGATAGCTCGAATCGCTGGTGCTTCGCGGACGTCGTCGGTCCTCGGCTTGAAGGACAGTCCCCAGACGGCGATCGTTTTCCCGCCCAAGCCCCCGAGGTCGTGTTTCATGTGGCTGAGCATTTCGGTCAGCGGTTGCATGTTGGCTGCAATCGCCGCCTCGACGACTCTGAGCGGTGCCCCCAGCTCGTTGCCGGTGCGCACCAGGGCGCGCAGGTCTTTGGGGAAGCAGCTGCCTCCGAAGCCGAGGCCCGGGTAGAGGAACTGGTAGCCGATGCGCTTGTCCGAGCCGAGCGCCACGCGGACTTCTTCGACGTCGCCGCCGGCGACGTCGCACAGATGGGCAATCTCGTTGATGAACGAAATCTTGGTCGCGAGCATTGCGTTGGCCGCGTACTTGACGATCTCCGCACTCTTCGGGCTCATACGCATGAGCCGGTTGCGCTGGCGATTGAACGGGGCGTACAGGCGGCGCATGAGCTCGAAGGCCCCGTCGTCATCGGTGCCCACGACGATGCGGTCCGGCTTGAGGAAGTCGTTTACCGCGTCGCCTTCCTTCAGAAACTCTGGATTGCTCACCACCGGGATGCGGGTGTTGGCGACGCTCTCGACGAGCTGGCTGACCTTCTCGTTGGTGCCGACGGGGACTGTGCTCTTGAGCACGATAGCGAGGTCGTGTTGTGCCGCCTTGGCGACGTCTTCCGCCACCCTCAGCACATGCGAGAGGTCCGCTGCCCCGTCCTCCGTCGGTGGCGTGCCCACGGCGACGAACACCAGGCCGCGACCCTCGATCGATTCGGCGAGATTCGAGCTGAAATGCAATCGCGCCGGCCAGTTGCGCTTGAGTAGCTCTTCGAGCCCGGGCTCGAAAAACGTCACCTCGCCCCGGCGCAGCTTCGCGAGCTTCTCTTCGTCGACGTCGACGCACGTGACGTCGAGTCCGGAGTCTGCCAAGCAGGCTCCGGCAACGAGTCCGACGTAACCCGTACCTACGATCGCTACCTTCACGAGAGCGGCGGTTACCGCCGAATCCGCGGAAAGTCGAGGCTTTTTCGGCTATCCGGTGTGAAGGCCGCACTCCCGCTTGGTGGCTTCTTCCCACCACCAGCGCCCCGCCCGTTCGTGCTCCCCCGGCAGGGTGGCACGCGTGCACGGCTCGCAGCCGATGCTCTTGTACCCGCGCTCGTGCAGGTCGTTGAACGGAACGTCGTTCTCGCGGATGTATTGCCAGACCTGGTCACTGGACCAAAACGCCAGGGGGTTGAGCTTCGAGAGGGCTCCACTCTTGCCTTCGTGCGTGTCGTCTTTCTCGACGACGACGAGGTCGGATCGTGTGGCTGGGCTCTGGTCGTGTCGTTGGCCGGTCATCCACGCGTCGTACTGCTGAAGTGCCCGCCGTAGCGGCTCGACCTTGCGAATGCTGCAGCACTCGGTGTGGCCGTCTTCGTAGAAGCTGTACAGCCCCTTCTTGCGGACGAGGTCCTGAACGAGCTGCGCTTGCGGATAGACGAACTCGATTTCGATTCCGTAGTGCTTCCGCACCTTCTCCAGGAAGCGGTAGGTCTTCGGGTGAAGCCGACCGGTATCGAGCGAAAGCACGCTGAACGGCAACCCCGTTTTCGACGCCATGTCGACGAGCACCACGTCCTCGGCGCCGCTGAATGCGATCGTGCAGAGGTCGCCGTAGCGCTCGAGCCCCCAGCGCACGATTTCCGCCGGGTCTCGCTCGGCGAAGTGCTCGGCGACGGCGGCGAGGTCCTCCGTGGAAGGAGCCTCCTTCGACGTGCTTGGGCTGACTGGGGCCGCTAGCTCCTTCTTCACGAACTTGAGCGAGCTCTCGTAGATTCGTTCTTCGCCGTCGTCCCCTTCGACGATGAAAAACGGCGCGACGTCGACGCCGTGTTTCTTGCCGAGCAACATGCCGTCGGAGTTGGGATCGAGTTCGTCCGCCCAAACGACGTCGTCGATGCGGTCCCACAAACCGCGGGTCTTGAGCATCTGCTCGGCTTGCAAGCACTTCGCGCAGGGCTCGCCGTTTGCGAGCCGCTTTTTTACCATGGTGATCCGCATTGATTCGGCGCTAGCTCGGGACCTGGCAGCTGAGCACGTCCGCGACGAGCTCGGGCGCGGATCCATCCGGCCGGGTCACGTACACGACGAGTAGCTTGTCGTTTTCGATGCCGAAGACATGGGACTCGTACACGGCGCCACTCTCGACTTCGAATTTTGGACCGCTCGACGCGAGGTTCGCGTCGACAGGAACCAAGAACAGCTTGCCGCTTCGCCGACTGTCACCGTGAAGTGCCAGCCATCGCTGATTGCCGGCTTTGGCGAGGGTGGGCTCGGCGTGACTCACGAGACCGACGTCGATCGTCGGCTCGGTCATTTTGGTCGGAAGTTGAGGTTCGCCGCCGGTGAGGCGGATGAAACCGATCTGCCACCGGTCTTCTTTCACCTTGTGCGAGGTCAGCACCAGGTGGTCCATGCCGTCGGCGATCATGCGCGGCAAGCTCGGGTATCCATCGCGGTATGGCTGGACGGCGCGGCGCTTCTTTTCGAGGCTCAACAGCCATGTGTAGAGGCCACCCTTGTATCGCGCGGTCAGAACGAACGAGCCGTCGGCGAGCTGCTCGGCGATGGGTGCTTCGTGGGTGTGCAGCTTCTTCGGGTCGCTACCCAGATCGGTGCTGAACAGGAGATTGCGACTTCCGTTGGCTCTCCTCGAAAAGAGCTGCATCTTCCACTCGTACTCGCCGTCCTTCTGTAGCTTGCCCACGAGCTCCGAGCCGACGCTCCAGACGTCCTTGCCCCCAGCGTCGCTGAACGTGCGGCAGTCACGAATTTCGCGCAGCTTCTCTTTTCGCTTCGGCGGGGGGAGGGTGGCTTCCGCGGGAGCTTTCGGAGTCGGGGCGGACGCCGCACCTGGTGCCGGGCGTGCGCCGACCATCTTGGGAAGACGCATTCGCATCTTCTTGGGCGGATCCTTTTTTGGTGGCTCTTGCCCAGCGCCTTTCTTCTCTTCGGCGAGCTCGTCGAGCACCGGCGTGCCGTCGAACTCGAGCAGCGCCGTGTCGCCATCCGCCGGGCCGCAGGAGATGCGACGTCGACCGCTCTTGTACTTGTCTCGATAGTCGGCGTAGGCGGTGATGCGACCGTCGCGGAGGACCGGCGTCACGCGCTGCAGGTCGCGTCGTCCCTCGGCCTTGGTGATGGCCTTGGCGAGCTCGGAGTCCTTGCGCTGGACGATTCCCTGGCGCGACGCCACGCCTTTCCCGTCGAAAACCACGACGTTGGGGCGGTTCCCGACGGCCATGCCGACGAGAATGCGACCGTCATCGAGAGTCTTGGTGGTGATGCCGGTGCGTTGGTTCGTGTTCTTGGCGATGACCTCGTGACTCTCGACCTTGCAGAGCGACTTGGCCTCTGGCGTGTCGCTTGCCCCCGGGCCCGCAGCGGCAGTTTTGCCGACGGCGCTCGGCTCGGGTTGGACCGCGGAGGCGGCGGGTGCGGTCTTGTCGGCGTCGCTTTTGCACCCGATGCACCCGAGGGCGAGCGCGGCGAAGCCCGCGGCCTGCCGGATTGTTGCGTGAGATTTCACGAGCCGAACACCGCGGCGATGAGCATGGGCCCCGGAGTGCTGAACGACTCCTCCAGCGCCTTAGCGAGGGCGTCGACATCGCGGACCTCACGGGCCGGAACTCCCCAACCTTTGGCGAGGGCGACGAAGTCCTGATCGGGTCCACCGATTTCGGTCATCTGCTTGCCGGCGCCCTCGACCGGAGCCCCTGAGCGCATCAATTCCATCTGGAGCACGGCATAGGTTCGATTGACCATGACGATGGTGGTCACGTCGAGCCCTTCGCGGGCTTGGGTCCACAGCGACTGGATTGTGTAGGCGGCCGAGCCGTCGCCGACGTAGCAGACGACCCGCCGACCAGGCGCGCCGATGGCGGCGCCCGTCGCCGCCGGAGTGCCCCAGCCGATCGAGCCACCCTTGCACGACAGGTACTCGTGCGGCGCGGCGCCCGTGAGCGCCGGATAAAGCGCCAAAGACGATGTGATGCCTTCGTCGACGACGACCGCGTCGTCCGGCAGCGCACGAGCGAGCGCGGCGCAAACTGTTTGCGGCTGAAGATGGCCGCTCACGTCGCCTATTACCGCGCGCTCGGGAACGTTCTTCGGTGCCTGAGCATCGACGAGGGAAGCGATCGCCGAGAGCGAGCGGCAAACGTCGGCGCCACCTTCGGCGAGGTCGATCACTTCGGCGCTTTCGGGGGCGAGCAACGGCGACTCGCCTGGGTAGCCGAAGAAGCACACCGGCACACCGGCGCCCGCGCTGAGGATCACGTCGTGATCGGCGAGCTGCGCGCGCGCTTGGAACGGGATGTAGCCCATCTTGTCGGGCGACGGCACACCGGGCTCGCGCCTCACGCAGCGCGGAAACTGCTCGAACAGAAGCTTGCCGCCCGTCGCTTCGGCGATGCCGCCACCGGCGAGCAGTGCCGCTTTGCCGGTAGCGGGACCGCCGAGCAAAACGAGGGGGTTTTTGGCGTCACGAAGTTTTTTTGCAATGCCCTCGAGAACCGCGTCGTCGACGGCGTTGGGTGCCGGACCCGCGGCTTTCTGTTTCGGTAGCTCGACGCCGTCGGGAAGCGTCGCCTCGAGGAAGTCGGCGGGCAGGATGAGCGTGGCGACTCCGGAGATCGGCCCGAACGCGCCCGCGATCGCGTCAACGGCATCCCCCGGAAGCGCGTCCACGCTCTTGTTGGTTCGGATCCAGCGCGATGTGCCGCGGGCGATGGCGTCGATGTCCGAGCTCAGCGGCGGATCGTGAGGCAGGAGCCAGGTCGTGTGGTCTCCGACCCAGTTGACGACCGGTGACTGCCCACGGCGAGCGTTGTGCAGGTTCGCCGTGGCGTTGCCCAGCCCTGGGCCGAGGTGCAGCATCACGCTTGCTGGTTTGCCGGCCATTCTCGCGTAGCCGTCGGCCGCGCCGGAGGCGACTCCTTCGAACAGCGCGAGCACGCTTCGCACCTCGGTCGACTGGCGGAGGGCCTCGACCATCGCCATCTCGGTCGTTCCCGGATTCGCGAAACAAACCTCGAGGCCTGAAGCGGCACTGGCTTGGACGAGTGCGTCGGCGCCTTTCATCGTCTTGTCGTTCCTGACATGGTCGCTGAGAGGGGAGCGCATCCTGGCACTCGGGCGCGGAGGCGTCCACACCGAGCGGTTTTTGGGTGCTTGGGCGCTGCTTTCTCGTACGCTGACGCATCGGGCCTTCCACGAGCAAACGCGCCGTGTCGCGCCGCGCGATGATTGCGGTTCTCGTCGCATGCGCGACCGGTGGCTGTGACACGAGTCCGAGCTCGCCGGGAGAGAGCGGCCCTGCATCGGCCCTCGCCCCCGCCGCACCCGCATCCGCGCCCGCCACGTCGGGTGCCATCGCCCTGCGGGATGTCGCCGCCCCGCGGGATGCCGCCGCCGACGCGCTCGCGGCGCACGCCGTCGCCCGTCCCCGAGCGCCCGACCGGGCAAAGACGTTGACCATCTACGCCGGTGGGGACGTGAACTTCGGCCGGACCCTCGGAAAGCAAGTGTTGCGAGATCCCGACTACGACCCGTTCAGTGAGATCGCCCCGGTTTGGAAGGCTGCCGATCTTCGTTTCGTCAATCTCGAGTCGCCGCTCAGCGACCAGGGTGGCGAGACTCAGTCCCCTCGTAATCACTTGGTGTTCACGGGGCCGCCGGGTGGTGCGAGGACGCTCGCCCGCGCGGGGGTCGGCATCGTGTCGGTCGCCAACAATCACGCGTGGGACTACCAAAAGAGCGCATTTCTCGAGACGCTCGATCACTTGACGAGCGCCGGTGTTGCATTCGCGGGAGGCAGCGCCGAGCCCGGCGAAAAGGCCTACGACCCGGTCATCCTCGAAATCAAAGGGTGGCGGGTCGCCGTTTTCGCGGTGACTCAGATCTGGAACCAGGGTGTCTTCAACCGACACGAAGGCAGGCACCACGTGGCGTGGGCCGACGTGAAGAAGGTGCGGCGGCGTATCGATCGCGCCCGCAAGGAAAACGACCTCGTGCTCTTCAGCTACCATGGCGGCAGCGAATACATGGACCAGCCCATGCAGACGTCGGCGCCGATCATGAACGCCGTCATGATGGCCGGCGCCGATGCGTTCCTCGGTCACCACCCGCACGTGATGCAGGGCATCTCGTGGTTCGGCGATCGCCCCGCGTTCCGCAGCTTGGGCAACTTCGTGTTCGGCATGCACCGCGACCATCGCTGGACCGGCATCGGATTGCTCGCCAAGCTCACGTTTCACCGCGATGGTCGCCTCGACGCGGCCGTTTGCCCGTTTCACATCCACGGCACCACCCCAATGCTCCTATCGTCGAAGGGCGAACGCGGGCGGAAGGCCGTCGAAATCATGATTCGACGCCACCTGCAGCAAATCAGCGTCGGGACCGGACGGAGCGACGTCGGCGAGCCCGGAGAGCACAGCTGCATGAAGGTGGGTCCACCGACGAAACGCCGCTCGCCGCACGCGGCCAGCGACCGGATCCCCCGGGGACGACGAGACGCGGGGCAGCTTCGATAACTGAATTTGTCGCTCGGGAAAGGTCGCCCGCGATGCGATAAAAGAAAGAGTGAGAAGACTGCTCGCTCTTGGGCTCCTGCTCGCATCGTGTCGCGAAAGCGACGTCGCCGTCGTAGATGCTCCGGCTGCCTCGGCTGTGCCGTCGACGAGCGCGACCGCGAGCGCCGTGGCCGAGCCGGTCTGCAACCCGCCGTGTTTCAGCATCGAGAAATGTGTCGCCGGCGAGTGCCAACCGAATTGCCTCGCGGGTGAGGTCTACATCCCGCCGACCGGTGCGAAAGGTTTCACGATGGGTGAGGGCGACCCTCGGACCGACAGCCAACGCCACACCGTGATTCTCTCCAAGCCGTTCTGCATGGACGAGGCCGAGGTGACGACCGCGGAATACCGTCGCTGCGTGGACAGCGAGGGGTGTGAGCGGCCGCAGCTCGGCGACGTCAACTCGAACATGCGAAAGAGCTACCGAGGTCAGCGCGAGAAACACCCCATCAACATGGTCAATCACTCGAGCGCGACGGCTTACTGCGACAAGCTTGGAAAAGCGCTGCCGACCGAGGCGCAGTGGGAGTGGGCGGCGAGCGGCGGAGACGATCGCAAGTATCCGTGGGGCAACGAAGAACCCACCTGCGAGAACGAGCTGGCGGACTTCACCCCCGGGGGCTCTCCGCAGACGGATCCGGCGGGCAACCACGGTTGCCGCGGTGGCGGCACGAGCGAGGTGAAGAGCCATCCCCAGGGGCGCACCGAGTGGCCGACGGGAGCGCTTTACGACATGGGGGGCAACGTCTGGGAGTGGACGAGCGACTGCTCCATTCCGTTCCCGAAGGGACCCGTGACGGACCCGCATCCCGTGGACAACCCCGACCTCGGACACGGGTGCAAAGTCTGGGTGCTTCGCGGTGGGGGTTGGAACCGCAGCGCCAGCGGCCTTCGGGTGAAGTACCGGGCGGCTTCGAAGTACACCTATCGAGTTCCCGGTCTCGGCTTTCGTTGCGTGCGCAACCCCGACCCCACACCGCCAGAGGTGGAGTACCGCCGCTAGACGCGTCGCGCGCCCGCCCGGTCGGCGAACGCGGCCTTCGCCTGCACTCGGACTCAGCTCAAGTGCCGCCGGCGCCGCCAGCCATTCCGTGGCCCCCAGCCATGCCGTGACCTCCGGCTGCGCCGTGCATCATGTGCATTCCGGCTACATCGGGTGCGGCTTCGCACGTGGCGATACAGCCGTCGGCGATGGCCGCCTCGCACTCCGCCTTCGTGCCGGTGTGTCCGGGCTCGTGGCAGGTGTTGATCGGCCCGGGGTTACCGTCGTCCTTCGAGTGGCAGGCGTCGATGAGGCTGTTGCACTCTGCCGGTCGGTCCATGCCGTGGCCATCGTCGTGCCCCGAGTCGCTGTCGCCGCTTCCACTGTCGGAGCAGGCGGCAAACGTCAGAACTGCGGCGGCGACGATTCCGAGGATCGAATACTGGTGAAGCTTCACTTTTTTTCTCCGGGGGCTTCGTGGGGCGAAACGATGATTCGTTCGCAGCGACTCCCGAAGAGTTAGCACGCTTCGGGTGAGTGGTCGCTGTGACCAATGGTCGCAGATGCGCGATTTTGCAGCGGAAACTGCGACAGTTTGCCGCACCGCGCGCGAATGCAGAAGGTTAGCCGAGACACAATCGTCCGATGGGCGAACGATGACGGCCTCCGACCGCACTCGTTGAGCCCCCGTCGGCTCGGTGCTCGTATCTCACCGAAGAGGTTCCCGAAAAATGACCAAGAGCGTGCTCGCCATCAGTGCCCATCCCGACGACATCGAAATTTTCATGGGAGGGACATTCCTTCTGCTTGGCAAAGAAGGGTACGAGCTTCACTACATGTCCGTCGCGAACGGATCGTGTGGCTCCACGACTCTCGATTGTTTTTCGACCGCGGCCCTTCGCCGGGACGAAGCCAAGCGAGCTGCAGCTCGCGCGGAGGCCGTCTATCACGAGAGTCTCGCTGACGACTGCCAAGTATTTTATGAGCCGCGTTTGCTGCAGCAGATGGCCGCCGTCGTTCGGGACGTGCGCCCCGAGATCATCTTGACTCACGCACCCGAGTGCTATCAGGAAGACCACACGAATACGTCACGGCTCGCCGTCGCCGCGGCGTTCGCTCGGGCGATGCGCAACTTCGTGACGTCGCCGCGGCGGGATCCCTACGGTGGCGAAGTCACGGTCTACCACGCGCAACCACACTTCAACCGTGACCAGCTCGGCAACGTCGTGCGTCCGGGCATCTTCGTCGACGTGGGCGCCGTCATCGAAGACAAGCTCGCCATGTTGGCGGAGCACCAGAGCCAACGCGATTGGCTCGACCGCACCCAAGGCATGGACTCGTATCTCGAGGCCGTGCGGAGCTTCGCCAAAGAAGTGGGCGAGATGAGCGGCAAGTTCGAGCTCGCCGAGGGGTGGCGCAAGCACATGCATGCTGGTTTCTGCTCGGAAAAGGCCAACCCGTTGGCCGACGCCCTCGCCGACGGATGTCTCGTCGCCAAAAAAAGCGATTGAGTGGTCCGCAATCGCGCAGCCCCGCGAGGCACGCTTCGATGAAAACTCTGTCGACCATGAAGTACGAGCGGGACGGGCGAGTAGCCCGTATCACGCTCGACCGACCTCACCGCGGCAACGGAATCACCTTCGAGTTGCCACGAGAGCTCACCGACTGCGTCGAGCGAGCGAATCTCGATCCCGAGGTGCATGTCATTGCCCTCTCCGGAAACGGCAAGGGGTTTTGCGGCGGCTACGATTTGGTGGCGAGCGCCGAGCGCAACATGGAGGAGCTCGACGCGGGCCGGGCGCCCGAGGGCTCGCCGCTCGATCCCGCGGTTCAAGCGAAGAACCACGATCCGAGTGGCACGTGGGACCCCATGGTCGACTACGCGATGATGAGCCGCAACGTGCGCGGGTTCATGAGCCTCTTTCACAGCGAGAAGCCGGTGGTGTGCAAGGTGCACGGTTTCTGCGTTGCGGGTGGAACCGACATGGCGCTCTGTTCCGATCTGCTCGTCATCGAGGACAAGGCCAAGATTGGTTATCCACCGGCACGGGTTTGGGGCGTGCCGACGACGGCGCTCTGGGCCCATCGAGTCGGGGCGGCCCGCGCGAAACGACTGCTGCTGACCGGCGATTGCCTTTCGGGCACCGAGGCGCTCGAGTGGGGGCTTGCCATCGAGGCCGCGCCGGCGGCGAAGCTCGACGAGCGGTTCGAGTCACTGCTCTCGCGAATCGCGCGGGTGCCGATCAACCAGCTGGTGATGCACAAGCTCCTGGTCAATCAAACCCTGTACGCGCAGGGCCTTCACGCGACCCAGGTGCTCGGCACGGTCTTCGACGGCATCGCCCGCCACACCCCGGAGGGATTTGCCTTCCAACGACGGGCGATGGAAGCCGGCTTCAAACAAGCCGTGCACGACCGCGACGATCCCTTCGGCGACTTCGGACCCTCGACCAACAAGGGCTAGCGGTGGCCGCCGCGCCCGCGCGGGGGGGGCGACGTCGGCGAGAGAGAGCGTCGGTCCCATGCCCATTGACGGTGTGGCGGGCGGCGGGTGTACGCTCCATGCCCATGAAACGACGACTCATCCTGCCGGCCCTCGTTGCCGCTGCGGTCGTCGGCTGCGGGGGGACCGCGCCGCCGGCTGAAACTGCCGACCCTGAAACCATGGAGCCCGAACCGTTGCCGAGTGAGGCGCCACCTGCCGGCTTCGAGAGCGGCATGACCGAGATGCCCGACGTGGAAGAGAAGGTCGTCGAGGCGGCGGAGGACGAAGACGAACCCAAGAAACAAATGAAAGAGCCCGAGTTCACCGGCAGCATGAGTCAGAACGAAGCCCTCAATGCCGCTCAGGGTGCGTCCGACGAGCACGTGCCGGAGGATTTGTTCACCGGCCAGCTCAACCCCGAGGTGTTCGCCGAGTGCAAAGTCCCGGGCAACGTCAAGGTGACGCTCAAGCTCGCGGTCTGGGACGGTCGCACCGTGGGTGTGACGGTGAAGGTGACACCCAAGAACAAGAAGATCGAGACGTGTCTCGATTCCGTGGCGCGCAAAATCGAGTGGAAAGAGAAAGCCAAGTCCATCACGCCGTTCAGCTGGGGCATGTAGGCATCCGTCACGCGGCGTGCGCCATGGCGTTCGCGTCGGCGGCGTGCGCCGGACAGCGAGCCCCCACCGCGTCGCCGACGTCGGTCGAAATCGCGGCCCCCGAAGAAACGGGGTCGAGCCGCCGGCGGTCGGTCGGGCCGTCGCGTTCGCCTCGCTCGCTCGAAACCTGCATCGAAAAGATCCGGCAGGCCCGACAGCTCGAAGCGACCGACGACTACGAGCCCTATCGCCATGCGTGGCAGGCCGAGCAGAGGGGGAGCAAGGACGAAGCAACGAGAGGGTTCGTCGAACTCACGAACACCGCGGCTCGTCAGGAGATCCGGCAGCTAGCGTGGCTCGGCCTCGGCGAGTTGAGCCGAGTTGCTGATGAGCAGGAGGCCGCCCAGCGGGCGTTTTTGCAAGTGGATGCCCTCGGTCCTCACGGTTCGCCGGCGCAGCTTCTCGCCAACCTGCGCCTCGCCCAAGTCCAGGCTGCTGTGGGTGGTCCCGATGAGGTGATCACGACGTGCGTCGCGCTCGTCGGCCCCGCGCGGGCCTGGACGGACGACTGCGCGAGCTTCATCGAAGCATCGGCGCTCGGGCACCTCGTCGTCGCCTATGCGCAGGCGCGCCGTCCCGAAGAGGCGATGCTCTTCTTCCACGACGTGATCGGAGAGCCGAGTGACTCGTGGCAACGAACGCGTGAGATCGTCGCGGATTTGGCGGACGAATACGCGAAGCAAGAACGTGACGACGACGCCGGCGCCTTGATTGCGGCGCTCTTGATGGGCGCAACACCAAGTGCGGGGCTCTGCGACCGCGTCGTCGCGATCAGCCAGAAGCTCTCGGTCGGAGCGATGACTCCGTCGTTGAAAGAAGCGCTTCGGCCGTGCGATTGACGGCGGCCGTGCGATCGACGGCGGCCGTGCCACTGTCGCCCACGGCCTGACGACGGTCCACGACCTTCCTGACAACCTCCTGACACCACGTCGTCAGCAGTGTCGGGCTCCTGACAAGCTCCTGACAAGCTCCTGACAGAATGGTGGCAGGGGCCCTGCTTTAGGTTGCTCTCACGCTTTCGAATCTTCGGAGCGTTTCACCCACAAAAGGATCCCAGAAAATGAATCACCCCGTCGTTTGGTTTGAAGTCACCGGCAAGAAGAGCGACCAGCTCAGCGGCTTCTATTCCAGCCTCTTCGGTTGGAAGATCAATGCGGACAACCCCATGAAGTACGGCATGGTCGACACCGGCTCGAAGGAAGGCATCCCCGGCGGCATCGGTCCCGCTCAGAATGGCTCGACGCACGTCACGTTCTACGTCGCGTCGAAGGATCTGCAGGCCAGTCTGGACGAGGCGGAGAAGCTAGGCGCCAAGACGATCTTGCCGGTCACCAAGGCCGATCAGGTCACGATCGCGTTGTTTTCCGACCCCGAAGGCAACGTCGTCGGGCTCGTCGAGCAGTAGGCCGCCGACCCCGACTATCATGGCGTGACGAATGCGCCGCGCCGATCGACTGTTCCAAATCATCCAGTTGCTCCGGCGCAGAAAGGTCGTCACGGCGGCGTTTCTCGCCGAGCAACTCGAGGTGTCCGAGCGAACCATCTACCGCGACGTGCGCGACCTCGTTCTCTCGGGAACGCCCATCGATTCGGGAGCCGGCGTCGGTTACACGCTTCGCCCCGGCTACGACTTGCCCCCGCTGATGTTCAACGAAGAGGAGATTCAGGCACTCGTGCTCGGAGCCCGCGTGGTCGAGAGCTTCGGAGACGAGGACCTCGCCAAGGCCTCGCGGAGCGCGCTCAGCAAAGTGGAGACCGTGCTACCCAAGCACTTGCGAGCGACCTTGGCTCGAAGCGCGCTTTTTGCTCCGAAGCGTTCGATGGGCCCGCGCATCAGTCGCACGCTCATCCCGATTCGCACGGCGGTCGTGAAGCGGAGAAAGCTCCAGCTCGACTACTCGCGTGACGACGGGGAGAAGAGCCGGCGTGTCGTCCGACCGCTCGCCGCGCTTTTCTGGGGAAATGTCTGGACGATGACCGCATGGTGCGAGCTGCGTTGTGACTTCCGGAACTTCCGTGTCGATCGGATTCGGAAGATCACCGTGCTGGAGGAGGAGTTCGAGCCGGAGAAGGGGCGCACTCTCGAAGACTTCTTGGCAACGCTCGGGCCCAACGCGCGCGGCGGACTCGGACTCTGAGCCCGAATTTCGACGATCCGATGACGCCTCGGGCGCGTACTGTGGTGTCCGGCTCCAAAATCGGCCGAGGCCGGGTCCCGGCGCCGAAGAGCCCGAGGGGGTTGCTTGCCCGGTCGGGGTCGCTTAGCTAGGCTCGGGTCAATGTCTCTTAAGAATTTGATTGCGTTTGCACTAGCCGCCATCCCGGTTTGGGGGCTTGTGGGATGCTCCTCGACGAACAAGATCGAGGCGGCGTGTACCGCGGGAGTGCAACAGGCGTGCGAGTGCGGAGGCGGCGTCATGGGGACCCAGACGTGCCGGGACGACGCGTCCGGCTTCGACGCTTGTAGCTGCGGCGGCAACGACGGCGGTGGGACCGGCGGCGGTGGCGGCGGCGGCGGCACTGGCGGTGCCGGCACGGGTGGAGGGACCGGGACTGGTCTCAGCTGTGAAACCTATTGCCGCGACATCATGGCCAATTGCCAGGGCACGGACATTCAGTGGACCAATCTGGACACGTGCATGGGTGCTTGCCCGGCGTTCAACCTCGGGACCGAGACCGACGAGTCCGGCAACACGCTCGGCTGTCGCCACTTCTTTGCCCGTGGCGCGGCCAACGATCCGGCAGGCAACTGCGTCAAGGCTGGTCCCTCCGGCGCCGGTTCCTGCGGCTCGGAGTGCGACGGGTATTGCACCTTGATGCAGAACATCTGCCCCGGCAGCTTCACCGATCCAGGAACGTGCTCGGAGAAGTGCCTCGCCTACACGGTGGCCGGTCCCTATGACGCCACGATAGTCACCGGGGATTCGCGCGAGTGCCGCACCTACCACGTGAGCGTCGCGGCGGAGAACGCACCGGCGACCGCCGCCATCCACTGCCCGCATTCCGGCGAGACACCCACCGCGAACTGCGTCCAGTAGCGACCGAGTATCCCGTCAGGTTTCGCGGTCGTCTTCGAGCTGGTCGAGGATCGCCGACGAGCGCTCTTCCGAGATGCCGAACCAGTCGGCGACTTGGTTGATCAGGGCATTTTCCTCTTCCGCGACCTCGTCGTCGGCGAGCGCGATGGCGGCGGCGAGAGCGAAGGCACCTTCGGCTTCCTCTTTGTCTTCGGCGAGGGTCTCGGCGATTTCGTGCAGACGCTCGTCACGGCTCGAGGCTTCGAGCTGCTTGGCGTAGTTCTCGATCATCACGTTGATCGTTCCGGTGCGGATCAGATTGTCGGTGAGGCCGCGGATCGCCCCTCGAACGGCTTCGCGCTCCACATCGGACACCACGCCGTCGGCGGCCATCATGAGAAACATGGTCTCCGCCAGGGGGTCGATACGATTCAGCGCCGCCATTTCTTCGGGGCTCAGCATGCCTTCGCGGGTCAACGTCTCGTAGGCGGAGGACATCACCGTGCTCGGCCGCCGGCCGCTCTGTAGCAATGCGTCGCGCAACCTCGTGATCGTGGTGGTTTCGATCTTCATGCTCAGACGGTACACCGCTCGCGGCCAGTTTTCCTCCCTTTCGGCAGCCTCGACTCGGGCCAAACTCTTGCTACATTGCGCCCCATGCTGCGCTCCACCACCGTCATTGCGGTCATGCTCGCCGTTTCGTGCTCGAAGGGCCCGGAAACCAGCAACGAAGCCGCGGGATCCGCCCAGCCGTCGGCTGAAGCTAAGAAACCCAGGATCACCACGAACAAGAAGCCAGAGGGGCCACGATTCAAGGAGTCCGACGCGCCTCCCGACGGCAAGCTTGGCATCCTCCCCGAGGGCATCGGTTTGCCCATTGGCAACGAGGCGCCGGAAGCGGCGCTGAAGGACGCCGATGGCAAAAGCGTCCAGCTGAGCGAGCTCTACGAAAAGGGGGCCGTCCTGCTCGTGTTCTACCGCGGCGGGTGGTGTCCCTATTGCAACTTCCAGGTTCGTGCTCTCGCCAAGGGTATGGAAGAGTTCAAGAAGCGGGGAGTCATGCCTGTCGTCGTCAGCGTCGACAAGGTGGACGAGGCGACCAAGACGAAGAAGGCCTACGACATCGAGTTCCCCACGCTGAGCGATCCCAAGCTCGTCGCCCACGAGGCGTACCGAGTCGTCAACGAGGTCGACGACAAGACCTACAAAAAGCTCGGCGGGTACGGCATCGATCTCGAAAAATCTTCAGGGGAGAAGCACCACAAGATCGCGGTCCCCGCCATCTTTCTCATCGTCGACGGGCTCATCAAGTGGGCCCACGCCGACACGGACTACAAGGTGCGGCCGAAGAACGAGCAGCTACTCGCCATGCTCGACTCGAAGGGTTTGGCACCGAAGTAAGCGCTCAGCGCGCGGGGTACAGCAACGTGCCGGGGCCGAGACGGACACGATGTCCGCGCCAGCTGACGTGCCGCTTGAGCGGCGCCCGCAGCCACACGATCAACATCGCGACATCTTTCGCCGGACCGAGCACGAGCGGGATCCACGCTCGGCGCGGGCCTCGAAGCGCGACCCAGCCTCCGACATCGCGGGTCACTAGAACTGCTGTCGCCCAAAGGAGCGCCCACGGGCCGAGGAAGGTCCAGGCGACGGGCAAGAGGGCGACGGGGCTCGTCAGGACCTCGAGCAGGTAGGCCGGGGGCCGGAGCCGCCAGCGCAGCATCGCCCATCGGAGGTGTCGCCGCATGAAGTCGGCGCTGCTCATCCGACTGGTGACGTTTTGCAGCACCGTCCGGGCAATGCGGACTTCGTAGCCGGCGTGCTGGAACAACTTGCCGAGCACATAGTCTTCGGCCAGCACGTCGGCGACACGGCAGAGACCGCCGAGATCGTCGAGCGTGCGGCGCGAGAAGAGCATCGACTTGCCGATGACCGCCGCGTCGCCAAAAAGCGTCGGTAAGGCAGCTCCCGCGGCGCAGAAGCCATTGAGCTGGACATTTTCGAGCGCCGAGCCGAGCGCGTCCTCACGGCTTCCAGCAAACAGGTTGCTCACGATGCCCGCCGGCCGATCTCCCCGGAAACGAGTTTGAACCATGTCGCGCACGTAGTGCCGAGGCGCACGAACGTTGCTGTCGCTGACGATTACGAGATCGTTCGCGGCGAACGCGAGCATTCCAGTGAGGTTTCGCACCTTGGGATTCGTGCCCGGGGTGCCATGATGAATGATGAGCTTGCACGCGACCTCCGGGTAGCGAGCGCGCAGGCGGCGGACGACGGCGATGGCGGGGTCGTGCTCGTCTTGCACTCCGAAAACCAGCTCGTAGCTCGGATACTTCTGCTGGAAAAACGACTCGAGGTTGCGCTCGAGGCCGATGTCCGCGCCCGAGAGCGGCTTCAGGATCGTCACCCCGGGGAGCGCTTCTAGCGCGCGCACTCGTCGATTCGTGGTCCAGAGCACTGCGCCGAGACCCGCGACCGTCCAGGCGGTGCACAGGGTGACGAGCAGGTAGGCGAGCAGCATTGGCTCGCCAAGAGCGAACTTCGTGCCATCCGCCGGGCTCTTGTGCTTTCGAGCACTTGCGCGCTGCGAGCACGACTGCCGCGCGTACCGAGCTTCACAGTGTGGTGCGCACGCTACACGGGCTCGGGGGCTCCGGGCTTCGGCGCGGCGTCAGTTGGTGATGGCGATGAGCGGCGCGATCACGAGCGCCACGACGCTCATGAGCTTGACGAGGATGTTGAGCGAGGGGCCGGCGGTGTCCTTGAATGGGTCGCCGACCGTGTCGCCCACGACGGCGGCTTTGTGAGCTTCCGAGCCCTTTTCGAGCAGCGTGCCATCGCTGGTCTTGAAACCTCCGCCTTCGAACGACTTTTTGGCGTTGTCCCAGGCGCCGCCGGCGTTGCTCATGAAGATCGCGAGCAACACTCCGCTGACCGTCACGCCGGCCAAAAGCCCACCGAGTGCCTCGGGCCCGACGAGGAAACCGAAGATGACCGGGGTCACGACGGCGAGCAGGCCCGGTGCCATCATCTTGCGGATGGCAGCGGCGGTGGAAATGTCGACGCAGCGGGCGGTGTCTGGTTTTGCCGTGCCTTCGAGCAGGCCGGGGATCTCGCGGAACTGTCGGCGCACTTCTTCGATCATGTCCATCGCGGCGGCACCCACGGCGTTCATCGCGAGGGAAGAAAAGAGGAACGGCAGCATGCCGCCGATGAAGAGCCCTGCCATGACGGTGGGTTTGCTGATGTTGATGCCGGTGATGCCCGCCTGCTGGCTGAACGCGGCGAAGAGGGCCAGAGCGGTCATCGCGGCGGAGCCGATGGCGAAGCCCTTGCCGATGGCGGCGGTGGTGTTGCCGACCGCGTCGAGCTTGTCGGTGCGCTCGCGAACCTCGGGCTCCTGGTGACTCATCTCGGCGATGCCGCCGGCGTTGTCGGCGATCGGCCCGTAGGCATCCACGGCGAGCTGGATGCCGGTCGTCGAGAGCATGCCGAGAGCCGCGATGGCCACACCGTAGAGCCCGGCGACGTAGGCGGCGCCGACGACGCCGCCGGCGATGACCAGGATCGGAACCGCAGTCGACTGCATTCCGAGCCCGAGGCCGGCGATGATGTTCGTCGCGTAACCCGTCTTGGACTGCTCGGCCACGCCGTTTACCGGCGGCTTGTCCATCGAGCAGTAGTAACTGGTGATCATGCCGACCGCGACGCCGACGCCGAGCCCGATGACGGTCGCCGTTCCGACGTTGATCCATGTCACGCCCTCGATGCCGCCGAGGTCCGTGCCGCCTTCGGGCCAAAGCATTTTGGCGAGCACGAAGGTCAGACCGGCCATGACACCGGCCGCGCCGAAGGCACCCACGTCGAGCGCTACCTGCGGGTTTCCGCCCTCTTTCGTCTTCACGAAAAAGGTGCCGATGATCGAGCAGACGATCCCTCCGGCGGCGATGACGAGCGGTAGGATGATCGGGCCGAGGTTGTTGTCCTCGACGACGGCGCTCGCACCGAGGCCGAGCACCATCGCGCCGATGATCGCGCCGACGTAGGACTCGAAGAGATCTGCGCCCATGCCGGCGACGTCGCCGACGTTGTCCCCGACGTTGTCGGCGATGACCGCGGGGTTTCGCGGGTCGTCCTCCGGCAATCCGGCTTCGACCTTGCCGACCAAATCGGCGCCGACGTCAGCGGCCTTGGTGTAGATGCCGCCTCCGACGCGCGCGAACAAAGCGATGGAGGAGGCGCCCATCGAGAAGCCCGTCAGCACGTTGATCGCCTTGGCGAGCATGTCGGCGCCGGGGAAAACGACGATGGTGTAGACCAGATACAGACCGCTCAGTCCGATGATGGCGAGACCAACGACGCTCATTCCCATGACCGAGCCGCCGGAGAACGCCACATCCAAAGCCTTCGGCATTCCGCTTCGGGCCGCGGCAGTCGTGCGCACGTTGGCTTTGGTGGCGACTCGCATTCCGAAGAAGCCGGCCAGACCCGACGCGACCGCTCCCATCACGAACGATGCGGCGATCAGCGGGCTTCGACCCTCGCCCATGTTGGCTACGACCAAGAGGCCAGCGACGACGACGACGAAGATCGCGAGAACCTTGTATTCACGAGCGAGAAACGCCATCGCGCCTTCGCTGATGAGCTCGGCGATTTCTTGCATCTTGTCCGTGCCGGCATCCTGCTTGGACACCCAGGTGGCCTTCCAAAAGGCGAACAAGAGGGCGAGCACCCCAGCGGCAGGTGCGGCGTAGATGAGCGAATCCATTCGAAGTTCCTCCGGCCGAAGCGCGCCCGCTATAAACCAAGGCACCCCGAAAAGCTAGAGCTCGGCGGCCACGGGGCCGCGCCGCGCTGTCGCCCAACTAGCTAAAAATAATGAGGAATTGCCGTCCCCACCAGAATGACTTGTCGCGTCAGGCCGGCGGCAATGCCGCTCGTTCCGCGGCTCGATACACCGGCTCCACCTTGTCGAGGTCGTCCAGGGTGAGCACGCCGAGCGCATCGGTGACGTACGCCGGCTCTCGCATCCCGACGAGCACCGCCGTCACCCCGGGGGTGCTCGTCAGCGTCGCGAGTGCTTTTTGGGTCAGGGGCGCCCGGCGTCGGTGCTCGGGCAGCTCCGGGTCGATGTTCTTAGTGATGGCCGCCGCTCGTGATCGGCTCTTGTGCGCGGCGCGTTTTCTGAGCGCGGCGAGCAAACCCTCGAGCTCGGGCAAGTAGCGTTCGCGCCACTTTCGCCATTCTTCTCCCGCGGCTCCGGGCATCGCTCGGTCGAGTGTTTCGAGCGCACCGAGCAGTCGCGGCACGATGACCTGGGCTTCCATTTGCCCCCACTGCTCGATTCCCGTGATTCGACTAGGCAGGTTGGCCAACTGATCGGCCCAATTGAAGAGACTCTCCGGGCTGACTTTGCTCCCCGGTGCCGAGCGCAATCGGCTGGCGATTTCTCGTCGATATTCGGTCTCGAGTCGCTCGACTCGGCTGAGCTGGGCGTCGAAGTGTGGAGCCTCGTCGAGGGTTGGCGGCTCGGCGAGTCGCACGAGGCCGCTTTCGGCGAAAGAATTCAGCGGGCGGTTGACCAGGACGGCGATTCGACGAGCCGAGGCGAGCTCGAGCACGGTCTGAGGCGGCGCACCGGTGTTCTTCTCGAAAACGGCGCCGCTTTCTCGGAGATTCAACGGGAGCTGGAGCACCCGGAAGTGATGTTCGTCGCCCGCCGCCCGCTCGGCCGCTTCGAGCATGCGCGCCAGATCGATCGCCTCGCGATCACCCGACGGGGCCGTGCACGTGTTCGAGGACACGCCGTAAAACCGGAGCCGGCCCGCTTCGATCTCCTTTTCGAAGTGCGAAAACGCCTTGCCGAGCCGCGAATAGAGCTGGTCGCGGAGATCGCTCAGGGGTCCCTCGCCGCGTTTGACGGCGTCCACGAGAAAGTACTCGGGGTTGTGCACCAAGCACACGTCGAGGGTATCGAGCCCCAGCCGCGCGAGCGATCGTGTGAGCTGATCGGCGAGGTACTCGGGGTGAATGCAATGCCAAAGCTTCTCTTCGTACTCGACGACTTCGGGGAACGGGTTGTTGGCGTTCTTTCGCTCGAGGGCCACGTCGAGGTTGGCGCCCTGCACGTAGCCAATCTTCGACACGACGACGACTTGCTCTCGTTCGAGCTTGCCCTCGGTGACGAGCGCGCGAATCGTGTCGCCGACGAGTCGCTCGCTTCGTCCATCGGAGTAGTTCGTGGAGGTGTCGACCAGATTGCACCCGCCCTGCAACGCTTGCCGGAGCGCGGCGCGATGTTCGGGGGCACCGTCGTCGATGCGATATCCGCCGAACCCCACGCGACTCACCAAGAGCCCCGTCGTTCCGAGTTCCCGATGGCGTTGGCCTGGGTGCTTTTTTGCATACGCGGCCGTAGCGTTTTCGGTCGCGCTCCCTTCGAGCTTGCCCGCACCGAGCTCCGGCGCACGCTCGCGGGACGCGCGACGAGCGCCGCCGTCGAGGGCCGCTTTCACCGCGGCGGGGTCGGTGATGGGCGCCTGGCACGCAAAATCGCGGCAGACGTAGAGCGCCGCTTTGCCACGGACGAGCCCTTTACCGGCGGTCAGCGGTAGATTCCGCGCCTTCTCGTTGGTGGTCGCTTTGGGGTCGACGTAGGCGATCACCTGGTTTGGCAGATAATGGCTCGCTACTCGCTGTCGGAGCGCGTCGAACCCAGCGTCGCCGGGTGTTCCGGCCAGGACGAGCTCGACCGGCCCCTCGAGCAGGAAATCGGTGACACCGAGCGCCGTGGCGAACGCTCGCGGCTGGCGTTCGATCTGACGGCCATACGCCCGGATAGCGGAAATCGCGCGATCCCGAAGCGCGTCGCGCCCGAAGTGTACCGCCAGACGACTCGAGGCGCGTGCGGCCACCGCGTTGGGGTTCGGGATCGGGCCATCGTGCCCTTCGCGGGTGCGAACGATGAGCGCTTCGTGGCCGTGCGCCGTGTGGAAAAACGCCCCTCCCGCCTCGTCGCTGAAGTCGCCGAGCATGCGATCGACGAGGGTTTGCGCTTCGAGCAGAAATTTTGCGGGCGCGCCCGCTTCGTACAGGTCGATGAGAGCGTCGCCGAGGTACGCGTAGTCCTCGAGGTAGGCATCGAGGTGCGCCTTGTCACCGCGCGCGGTGCGGTAGAGCCCGCCGTCGTCACGGCGTAGCACCGTCGAAAGGTAAGTGGCGGCTCGCGTGGCGCTGTCGAGATAGCGAGGGTCACCGAGCACGCGGTGGCCGACGGCCATGGCGCCTATCATGAGGCCGTTCCATGCGGTGAGAATCTTGTCGTCGAGCAGCGGTGGGACGCGCTTCAGCCGCGCGTCGTACAACTTCTTCTTCGAGTCGCGAAGAGACTCTTCGAGCTCGTCCGCGCTGACGCCGAGCTCGTGGGCTACCGCATCGAGAGGCCGAGGCGTGTGCAGGATGCTCACCCCTTCCCAGTTTCCTCCGGCGCGGACGTCGAAGTACTCGCAGAACTTCTCCGCGGCCTCGGCGCCGACGACGTCGGCGACCTCGTCGGGGTCCCACACGAAGAACTTGCCCTCGACGCCCTCGGAGTCGGCGTCGGTCGCCGAATAGTAGCCGCCCCGCGGGTCTTGCATCTCGCGAATGACGTAGTCGAGAGTCTCCCGCGCGACGCGCTCGTATAGGGGCTCGCCGGTGACTTGGAACGCCGTCAGGTAGACGCGAACGAGCTGCGCGTTGTCGTACAGCATCTTTTCGAAGTGCGGTGCGAGCCAGCGTTCATCCGTCGAGTAGCGAGCGAAGCCGCCGCCGAGGTGGTCATAGATGCCTCCGGCGTGCATCGCATCGAGCGTCTTTTGCGCCATCTGAAGCGCGCGGCGGTCTCCAGTGCGGGCGTGGTGGCGGAACAAGACGTCGAGGGTCGCGTGCGGTGGGAACTTCGGTGCCCCGCCGAAGCCGCCCCACTCTTCGTCGAATTGAGCCGAGAGGGTCTTCACGGCCGCGGCGATTCCGTCTCCTCCGACCGTGACCGGCGGCGAGACTTGCGACTGCAACCGAACGTGCTCGGTGAGCTCGGCGGCTTGCGCCAAGAGTTGTTTCCGCTCGTTCGTCCAGAGCTCGTGCAGCTGGGTCAAAAGGGTCGCAAACCCGGGCCGCCCGTACTTGTCCGTCGGCGGGAAGTAGGTGCCGGCGAAAAACGGCGTTTGCTCCGGCGTGAGAAAGACCGTCATTGGCCACCCACCGCTGCCGCTCATCGCCACCGTTGCCGCCATGTACACGTCGTCCAGGTCCGGTCGTTCCTCCCGATCCACCTTGATGCAAACGAAGTGCTCGTTCATGAGCTTGGCGATGTCTTCGTTTTCGAAGGACTCGCGCTCCATCACGTGGCACCAATGACAAGCGGCGTAGCCTATGCTCAAGAGGATCGGCTTCGATTCGTTCTTCGACCGCTCGAGCGCCTCGGGGCCCCACGGATACCAATCGACGGGATTGTGCGCGTGCTGGAGCAGGTACGGGCTCGTCTCACCCGCGAGGCGATTTTCATGTTTGGGGTCAGCCACTATTTCGTGGCGGACCGCATCGAGTCCGAGTCCGAGTGTGTCTGTAAAACTTCGTCGATCGCCTCGGAATAACCTTCGATGCCGATCGGTTTGTGCAGAACGCGTCGGATCCCGATGGCCTCGGCGTCGGCTACCGAAACTTCGCCCTCGTAGCTCACGCAGAGAATCACCGGGAGTGCGGGGTTCAACCGTGTGATCTCGCCGGCGAGCTCGGTACCGCTCATTCGCGGCATACGCTGATCGGTGATCACCACGTCGAAGGCGTTGGGGTCGGCGATCACGTCCGTGAGCGCGTCCTCCGGGTTCATCCGAACCGAGACGTCGTACCCGAGCAGCTCGAGCGTCTGACGGCCACCGCTCGCGACGATGTAGTCGTCGTCGACAAAAAGCACTCGTGCGGGTCGGGAAGTGGCGAGCCGCGGCATGTTGGCCTCGAGGGTCGTCGACTTGGCGCGAGGAAAGTAGAGTCGGAAGGTCGTGCCGCGACCGGGCTCGCTGTCGACGGCGACGGCGCCCCCGTGACCGGTGACAATCCCGTGCACGACGCTCAGCCCCATGCCGGCGCCGCGACCCACCTCCTTGGTGGTGAAGAACGGTTCGAAGATTCGTGCGAGGGTGGCGGCATCGATGCCCATTCCGGTGTCGGACAGCGTGAGCAGGACGTAGGCCCCCGGCTTCAGCGACGCCACGGCGTCGTCGTCGAGGTCGACACCATGCACGCCGATCTCGATGCGCCCACCCCGACCCATGGCCTGGACGGCGTTGGCCAACAAGTTCATCAGGACTTGTTGAATCTGTGCCGCGTCCACGACGACCGCATCGTCGGTACCGACGAGGTTCGTCGCGACGTCGATCGTTTGAGGGAACGTCGGCTTGAGCAATCGGATGACGTCCTCCACCAACGACCCGAGGGCGGTGACCCGTCGACTGCCGGCGCCGCTCCGGCTGAACGTCATCACTTGCTTGATCAAGTCGGTCGAGTGCTCGGCGGCCTTGAGGGCCTGCTCGAGGTTGCGCGCACCGGGGTTGCCTTCGGGTAGCGCGGCCATGGCGAGCTCCGTGTGCAGGCGGATCGCGAGCAAGTGGTTGCTCACGTCGTGAGCCATGCCGCCGGCCAGGGTGCCAATCGCTTCCATCTTCTGGGCGTGCAGGGACCGGGCTTCGAGTCTCGCGGCGTCGGCCTCGGCGCGCTGTCGCTCGCTGATGTCCTGGCAGATTCCGAAGATTCGTCCCGAATCCAGCCGGACGACCCTCACCTCGATGGGAAAAGTCGCCCCATCGCGGCGGCGGTGGATCCCCTGCGCCGTCTGCGGAACACCAGGCTCGAGCTTGCGCGACACCCGGAGGATGTCCTCACGCTCGAGGCCGACTTCGACGTCCCACAGCGGGCGGCCGATCAGCTCTTCTCGCCGGTAGCCGAGGGTTTCACACGCGTAGTCGTTCACGTCGACGATGTGGCCGTCGAGGTCGTGCACGCAGACCGTGTTTCGGGCTTCGGCGATGAGCGTACGACCCCACTCGCGTTCACGCCGAGCTGAGCGCTGTCGCCGGCGCCGGCGATATCCGGAAAACCAATCCTCCATGCGAGCTGCCGGGACGTGGCGTCGCCACGCCGCTCGGCCCTTTAGAGCGTTCCTCTCTTTCTACAGGTGTTCTAGGCTCTCGTCGAGGCTCCGGCTCAGGCGCCTCGGAGCCTTTCGACCGAGCCTTCGACTCATGCGTAAGTCCCCACTGCTTCTCGTCGCCGCGCTCTTCGCGTCGAATCTCGCGTGCGAGGACCCGAGAGAGGGACAGGCGGAAAAGCGGAAGGAATGCAACCGCTTCATCCTGGCCATCAACGACAACGCGACCGCGATGCGAAAGCACACCGGCAAGAGTGAGGTCGCCGATCCTTCCGAGCACGACGCTGCGGCCGCGAGCCGGCTCGAGTTGGCGAAGCTCTATGATCGAGTGTCGTCCACCGTTGGCGCTTTCGAGCTGAACGACCCACAGCTCGTCATCTACGCGGGCGAGTACAAGAAAGTCGCTCGCGACGCCGCCGCCCAAGCGCGGCGCGCCGGGACGGCGCTCAAAAAAGACGACGTCGAAAAGGCCAACGCCGCGCAGAAGGAGTTCAACGCGGCCGTGAAGAAAGAGAACCAGCTCCTGCTCGCCATTACCGGATACTGCCGCGTCCTGTAGCGGCCTCGCCGCGTGCGCAGCCATGACGGATCGAAGTTCGTGAGTCTGTTCGACGCCCTGAGAGACGGCGCCGACATCCTTCGGCACGCTCGCAACCCCACGGAGGTACTCCGCGCGCTCGTTCCGGCTTCGATGCGCACGCGGCGCGTGCTGAACGATGGCGCTGTGCCAATGGACGTCGACGCCAAGGCCATCGCGAAAGAGCTCCGCGCGGTACGCAACCGTCTCAAGCTCGAGGCCATCGACGATGGTGGGCACGTGCACTACGGCCAGTTGCGAGGGGGCGCGACCTACCGGGAGCTGGAAAAAACGAGTCGCGGCTTGGCTGTGGTGAGTCCGGCAGACCTCGAGACGGATGCCGAACGCATCGCTTTTTTCGTCAACCTGTACAACGTGCTCGCGATTCACGGCGTTCTGGCTCTCGGGCTCGAAAGCTCGGTGATGGAGGTTCCGTCGTTCTTTGGCTCGATCGCGTATCGAGTCGGCGGTTTTCTCTTCACCCTCGACGACGTGGAGAACGGCGTCCTCCGGAGAAACGCGCCCCACCCGGTGACCAAGACGAAACAGTTCCCCGAGGGCGCAGGCGAGCTCGAGTTCTGTCCGTCGGTGCTCGACCCCAGGATCCACACCGCTCTCGTTTGCGCGTCCAAGAGCTGTCCGCCGGTGGCGTTCTACGACGCCGAGAAGCTCGACGCCCAACTCGACCTGGCGACGGCGAGCTACGTGACGAGCGGCGTCGAAGTCGACCACGATCGCCGTCAGCTCGTTCTGCCCATTACGTTTCGCTACTACCAAGTGGATTTTGGTGACGTCTCGGCCACTCGCGAGTTTCTGCGAAGGCACATGGCTGAAGAGAACCGGCCCGACCTCGAGCGCGCTTTCGAGGGTGACTATGCGGTGTCCTACAAGCGCTACGATTGGTCGTTGAATACCGTCGTCTGACCTCGGGCTCGGGGGTCTTGCGGCCGCCCGCGGACGGGTTCAGCCTTGGGGCATGCCGATCCACGACTACGAAACCAAAACCATCGACGGGACCTCCAGGAAGCTCGGCGACTACGCCGGCAAGGTCCTTTTGGTCGTGAACGTGGCGTCGAAGTGCGGGCTCACCCCGCACTACACTGGACTCCAGAAGATCTACGAGCAGCACCGAGAAAAGGGCTTCGAAGTTCTCGGCTTTCCCTGCAACCAGTTCGGTGGTCAGGAACCGGGAACCGAAGCCGAGATCCAAGAGTTTTGCTCGAGCAAGTACGACGTCACGTTTCCGATGTTCGCGAAGTTGGACGTGAACGGTCCGGGCCGAGCACCGCTCTACGATTGGCTCACCTCCCAGGAAACCGCCCCCGACGGCCCTGGCGACATCGCCTGGAACTTCGCCAAGTTCTTGGTGGGTAAGGACGGAGAGGTCATCGCACGGTTCGGGCCCCAAACGGATCCCGAAGCGCCCGAGCTCATCGAAGCGCTGCACAAGGCGCTGTAGAAGACGAAGACGTCGTAGGAAAAGCGGAACTGGCCCCCGCGCGGCGCGGTCGAGCGCTCGCGTCGCCGGCGTCGTGGTCGAGTGTCAAGCGGTTGACACCGCGCTTTCTCGATCCGCCCACCTCCGTGTCATCCCGGATGGTCAGGTCGGCCGCAGCCCTTACCATGGTCGGTTCGTATGCACGCGGGGCTGGTCGACGAAACCGAAGAGCTGCCGGTCACTCCAATCGCCCCCGCGCCGGAGATCGACGACAGCGAGATCGCCCCGCTCGTCGTCGGCGAACAAGTCAAGACGCTCTACCGGCAAAGCGTCCCCGTGCTCATGGCGAACTTCGTCAACGCGCTGATCGTCAGCGCGTTGCTCTGGGGTTCCATCGACCGGCGTGTGCTCGTCGGATGGTGTGGCGCGATGTTGTCGATGTGCGTTGGTCGCATGCTGCTGCGGCGGTGGTATTGGGCGCGCGAGCCTGGGCCGGAAGACTCCCGCCGCTGGGCGAGTTTTTTCGTCGCTGGCTCCGCCTGCGCCGGAGTGATGTGGGGCTTTTGCGGTTTCGTGCTGTTCGTACCCGGATCGCTCTCGTTTCAATTGCTCGTCGCGTTTGTCATCGGAGGCATGGGCGCCGGTGCCGCGGGGGCGCTGGCGTGCTATCTCCCCGCATTTTTCGCCTATTTCGTTCTGAGCGTCGCGCCGCTCATCGCGCGGCTCTTTCTCGAGGGAGGCGACGTGCACATGGGCATGGGCGCCATGGTCACGCTCTACGCTCTTGGGCTCGTGCTGGTCGCGCGCAACGTGAACCGATCGATGCTGGACGCTTTTGCCCTGCGTTTTCACAATGCGGCTCTGCTCGAGCACGTGAGTCACGCCCACGGGTGGCTCGAGCACGCCAAGCGCTCCCTGGAGAGCCGCGTCACAGAGCGGACCGCAGAGCTCGAGCAACGCACCCGACGCGAGCGAGCTTTGGCTGAGATTGGCCGCCGCGCTCTCGGAATTCAGAGCTTGCCAGAAATGCTCCGCAGCACGACCGAGCATGTCGCCGAGACGCTCGGCGTCAGCCATGCCTGCGTGCTGCAGCTTCAGCTGGACCCGAAGATGGTTCGACTTTGTGCTGGCGTGGGGTGGAAAAAGGAGCATTCGGGCCGCTCTTTCGAGCTCACCGATTGGGATTCGCGGGCCGTGAGCACACTCGCTTCGAGCGATCCGGTGCTCGTCGAGGACTTGGATGCTCATGCCGACGACACGAGCTACGGCGTTCTCCGAGATCACGACATTCGCAGTGGGCTGAGCGTAGCGATGATTTGTGGAGACGGCCCTTTTGGCGTGCTCGGTGTGTATTCGAAACAGCCGCGTAGGTTCACCGGCGACGAGGCGATTTTTCTTCGGGTCGCGGCCAGCCTCTTGTCGAACGCCGTCGAGCGCAGTCAGGCGGAGGCGGCTCTACGCAAGAGCGAGCAAAACTTCGCTGCGCTCGTGCTCGGTTCGCCGGACGTCATCCTAACGGTGACCACCGAGGGCATCGTCGAGTCGAGCAATCCGGCCACCAAACGGCTCCTGGGCTACACACCCGGTGAGCTCACCGGACGTTCGCTTTCGGACGTCGATCTGTTCACCAGTGACGGGAAACTCGTCATCGACCGCGAGCTGTCGGCCCTCGTGTCCGGCGAAGAGCGTCCGCCGCTCGAGCTGAGCATGCGGCGTCGGGACGGCAAGCTGATCGACGTCGAAGTGAACCAACGTTTGCTTCAACGCGACGACGGGTCGATGTTCGTTCAAGCCATCATTCGCGACGCCAGCGAACGAAAACGCGCGGAAAAAGTGCGCGCGGAGCTCGAGCTTCAACTGCGGCAGGCTCAGCGGGTGGAGTCCGTCGGCCGGTTCGCCGGAGGAGTGGCCCACGATTTCAACAACCTCCTCACGGTCATCCTCAGCAACCTGAGCATCGTCGAGTCGGACGACCTGGTCCAGGGCGACACGCGCGAGCTCGTCGGTGAGGTCAGCCAAGCGGCGGTTCGTGCGGCGTCGCTCACCAAACAGCTCTTGGCGTTCAGTCGAAAGCAGGTGCTCGAGCCCCGCGTGCTCGACGTCAACGCCGTCGTCTCGGGTGTCGAGGCCATGCTGCAGCGCCTCCTCGGCGAGACGATTCATCTGGAGATTCGCCTCGGCAAGACCAGCACCACGGTTCGCGCCGATCCGACTCAGCTCGAGCAGGTCATCGTCAACCTCGTCGCCAACGGCCGAGACGCCATGCCGAACGGCGGAACCGTGACGCTCGAAACCTCTCGCGTCTATCTCGACGACGGGGCGATTCGGAGGCTAGCGGCGAAGATCGGAGCTGGTCGCTACGTGGCGATTTCGGTTTCCGATTGCGGGGTGGGAATGGACGAGCAAACGCGACTACAGGTCTTCGAGCCATTTTTTACGACCAAGGGTCCGAAGAAGGGCACGGGTCTCGGACTGGCGACGACCCATGGGATCGTCGTTCAGAGCGGCGGAGCCATCGTCGTCAGCTCGAAGCTCGGAGAGGGCAGCCGCTTCACGGTGTATCTGCCCTACACCAGCGCCGAGCCCGCGCCACGGCGGCCCAGCTCGGTGACGAACCTCTCTGCGGTGGGCAATCGCACGGTTCTGGTGGTGGAAGACGAGCGGCTCGTGCGTCAAGCCGCACGACGCGTGTTGCAACGGGCCGGCTTCGACGTGCTGGTCGCCAAAAACGGGGCCGAGGCGATCGAAATCGCTTCGAACGAGTCGGCGGCCATCGACCTGGTCATCTCGGATGTGGTGATGCCCAAGATGAGCGGGCCGACCCTCGCGCGTCGTTTGGAAGGGCTCCGGCCCAACATCAAGATCCTGTTCGTGTCGGGCTACACCGGAGACGAGCTGAGCCAGAGCGGATCGGTCGACGAAGGCGTCAACTTCCTGCAGAAGCCGTTCAAACCCGACGCGCTGATTGGAAAAGTGAAGGAGGTCCTCGACCGCTCGTGAGCAAGAGGGCGGTTTCTTCAGAGGGAGGGCGGTCTCTGCAGAAAGAGGGCGGTTTCTTCAGAAAGGGGGCGGTTTCTTCAGAAAGGGCGGAGTTCGCCTAGAACGTCCACTCCATGTTGATGTTCGTGATGCCCACCCACGACGAAAACGTGCCAGCAGCATCGGGGCTGCCGGTCGGGGGGCGAAGATCTTCGAGCGTGCTCTGATCGGGGGTCACCGTGTGCTCGATCCAATTGATGTGCGTGTACGAAACGCCGATCTTGTAATCGTCGGTGACGTTGTATTTGAGACCCGCCGCTATGGCGATGTCGTTGGTGTCCCAGAGACCGGGATCGGTCGTGGCGTCGGGGACGGGATCCCCGTCGAATCCGATGCCGGCGACGATTTCGAGCGGCTCGGTGACCCAGTAGCTGATGCCCGCGCGAAGACCGAAAGCATTGTTCCACTCGCGTTTCACGTTCTGAACCGCGCGGTCTTCCAGAATCACGCCGTTCGGCCCCGGCCTCTCGCGTTGGATGAGTGAGCCGTCCTCGGCAATCTTGCAGCCGCCGCTCGGGGCGCGAACCTCTTGTCCGGCCGCGAGATCA
>JAJDAH010000198.1 GCA_029261965.1 Polyangiaceae bacterium | reverse complement strand
ACGGCTACTCCGGCGGAAAGTGAGCGATCTTCCGACGGAGGACCGCTCGGATCCCGGGCGCGCCCTCCTCTACTTCAGTGTGCTCGTCGTCGGGGCGGCGGGCGCGGTCGTACACGAGCTCGTTTTTCGGCAGCTCGACCTCTATGTGGCCGAAGACTCCGCCCAGCGCACCGGCACGCGATTACTCGCCGCCGCGACTTTTGCAGGCGCTTTCTACCTCGGTCGCCGGACGAGCAAGCCTGAGGCACGGTTTTGTTGGATCCTCCTGGTCACTTCGGCGGTCACCGCGGCGAGTGGTTTCGCGGCTTTTTTCGGGTTCGCCTCCGACGTCGGTCAGCGTTTGACGAGCCTGCTGAGTCCCGTGCTCGGCGCTGCCCTGGTCGGAGCTCTCGCCTGCACGTTTTGGCGCTCCTTCGGCTCGCTGCTCGTCGGCCTCGGCATCGTCGTTCGCCTCGTGACGCCGTTTCGCCTGCTGCTCTTGTTCGCGGCATTCGGCACCTCGTCGATCGCAGCTGCGCAAGTCGGGCAGATGCGCTCGGCAATCGCCGTCGGGCTCGGCTTGGCGCTCGCCGCCGCGTGGTCACCGACCCTGCTCGCGCACCTCGACCCACCCCGCGCTCCGAGGCTGCGAGGCCTTCGACCAGCCGCGTTGTCTTTGTTCGCCGGTGAGCTCGCGCTCGTCGGTCTTGCCGAGCTCTGCGTGCCAGTCTCGATGCTCTCGCGGTACGACAACGAGATCGTCTACGCAACCGAGTCCGACCGCCGGACCTACGTGTTCACATCCGGGCAGCGAACCTTCGAGCTTTTCGTCGACCAGCGACTAGACGTCTCTGGAATCGACGAGCGGCGCTACCACGAGGCGCTCGTTCGTCCGGCGTTTGCGCTGACGAAAAAACGTCAGCGGGTTCTGTTGCTGGGCGGCGGCGACGGCATGGCCGAACGCGAGATCCTCGAGCATGCCGACGTGGAACGCGTGACGGTGGTGACGGTGGATGCGGAACTCGCTCGCCTGGCTCGTTCGGTCCCTTGGCTGGTTCGACGATCGAATGGGGCAATGCTCTCGGAGCGCGTCGAGGTCGTCGAGCGTGAGCCGATCGTGTGGCTCACCGAAAGCGTCGACATTTTCGACGTTGCCATCGCGGACTTGCCGGACCCCGACGGCTACGTCGACGGGAAGAACTACACCCGCCACTTCTACGAAGCCTTGACCGAACGCCTCGCACCGGATGGCGTTGCCGTCGTTCAAGCGGTCAGCCCGTTCAACGCCCCTCGAACTTTCGCAAGCATCGTGACGACCATCGAGTCCGCCGGTCTCGCGGCGCTGCCCTACCGCGCGCCGGTGCCCACGTTCGGCGAATGGGGTTTTGTCGTCGCGTCACGAGGTCGCCTCGACCCGCCGGTGTCGGCGAGCGCCGGCACCTTCCTCACCCCGGACACGGTGGCGGACATGTTCCATCTACCAGCCGATACACGGGCGGAGAGCGCCGAGCCTCCGAGCACCCTCGACGATCAACGCGTCGTCGCGACTTTCGAAGCTGAACGCTCCGGGCTCTGAGCCTGAGAGCGGGCGCGCCTCGGCTAGGCTTGGGTTCTGCCGTAGCGCCAAAAAACAGATAGCGTGGCACGCGCCGCATAGACGCCGTTCACCGCGACGTACACGTACAGGTAGACATCCATGCGCGCCGCGATCGCGGCGAACAGAATGTACGACGGGTAGTGGATCAAAAATCGCGCGCCCCTCTCCACGAGCGAGATGAGCCGTCGAACGAGGGATTTCGCCCCCTCGGGCGCGGTGGCGCGACTCGCACCTGCGATCTCGGGTCGGCGCTGGAACGTGGTGATCGAGACCCCAGAGGCGAGAAAGACCAAGCCACCGAGACCCCAGAGCAAGAACCACACGTCCCCCCGTTCGAGCCACAGGCGCACGGCGACCGCCGCCAGAAGGACAAACGCCTTGATCTCGTCGATCAAGAAGTCGAGTAGATGTCCTTCGGTGGACTGGATGCCGCGCAGCCGCGCGAGCATGCCGTCGGCGCAGTCGAGCACGTAGCTGAGCTCGAAGATGACGACGGCGAAGAGAAGCCCCCAGTAGCCCGGCGCGAACACCACCCCCGCGGCGGACCCCAGGGCCACGAGCAGCGCGAACAGCGTGATCTGGTTCGGGGTGACTGTCGTGTTTCGGAGCGCGTGCACGAAAACGGCAGCGACGGGCCGGCAGACATACAGGTTCCAGAGGAAATCCGGGACCTTCTTGGTCTTTTGGTAGACCTCCGCGACGCCCATTGGCTGCCACTCTACACGCTGGGCCTCGAACTCGAGAATTCGCGCTGTGCTAGGAACAGCGAGGTCCGAATGGTGCGCTCGCTTCCCCTGTTCTCGTTGCTCGTCGCGGCCGTCGCGGTGCTCGGCGCATCCCCTCCCCCTGCAGCGACGACGCCCCTCGGCGCCGAGAATCCACCAAAGAAGGCGCCGTCGACCAAGAAGTCACCGAAGAAGTACCGGTACGTGGTCGCAGCGGTGGGCGACTCGCTGACCGACTACAAGTCTCACGGCGGTATCTTTCTCAAGAATCTGAAAAAACAGTGCCCGAAGAGCCACTTCGACAACTACGGACGCGGCGGGAAGATGGTCAACCAGATGCGGCGCAAGTTCGCCGCGGACGTGCTCGCGGAGGGAAAACCCGCGTACACCCACGTCATCATCTTTGGGGGCGTGAACGATCTCTACAGTGACCTGACCGCGGGTCGAACTCCGAGCAAGGTCGCCCGCGACCTCCTCTGGATGTACGAAGCGGCGCGTTCGAGAAACATCCGCGTAGTCGCGCTCAACGTGGCCCCCTGGGGCGGGTTCAAGCGCTATTACAACCCGAACCGCGGCGCGGCCACACGGTCGCTCAACCGGTGGATCCTCGACCAACTCGACGCCGGGACGGTGGATTACGCCATCGACACCTACCAGCTGCTCAGCTGCGGTAAACCCGAGTACCTCTGCCCCGAATACGCGAAGCCGTTCAAGGACGGGATCCACTTCGGCCCCAAGGGTCACGAGAGGATTTCCAACGTGCTCGCCAGCAAAGTCTTCAGCGGCTGTCTCTAGTCCCCCGGGTCTGTGATCACTCGCAACCCTCTTTAGTGTGGTGGAGGGGGCGAGCCGGCCACCTTTGGCGACTCGCTTTTGAGCGTTCTTTCGAGCGCGCGCACCATGAAGTCGGCAACGCGAGCGAAAGCGATGGCGGCAAATCCGTGAGCCACCACCGCAACCGGCGGTGGCGTCTGCTCGGTGTAGTAGGTCCAGCACTCGCGCGACGTCCCCCAGTACTCCAAGAAAACCCCCAGCGTCGTGCCAGCGGCGAAGAGCACGACGTCGCGCCGGTGGTCCTTGGGGCTGAGCGCCACGCCAATCATGATGGCGATGACGACCATCGACGCCGGGCGGTGGGCGGCGGGAGACAGAAACCAGGTCATCCACACGACGAACGGCGGCAAGATCGACCAGTAGGCGATCACGTAGGTCCGCGTGGAGAACGGAGCCCGGTGCGTTTCGACCGCCCCCAGAGCCCGGTCGAGCAGTGCCCCGAGGCGGTCGATGGCGATGGCGGCGCATGGCCAAGCCGGCAAAATCCACGGTGGCGGTCGTTCGTTCGTGAAGTATCTCCAGAGCTCGGTCGTCGTACCCCACCATTCGATCACCAGCCCGCCTCCGAGCCCGGTGACGATGAGGACGACGTCACGCCGCGCATCGACTTTCCAAATGATGAGCGCGCCCATGACGACCCAGATACCGCCGAGCAACCAGTCCATGTTCCCGCTGGTGTCGACGAGGTCGCTCCAGCGATAGCCGACGCTGCCCGCGACGGTGACGAGCAGAGCGAACGCGATGAGGCTCCGCGAATCGTAGCCGGCGGAGAAAAACCTCGCCGTGTCCCTAGCCACGGCCCGCACCAAGCCAGTGTTTTTTGCGCCCACGACGCGGCGATTATACGCGCTGCCCCACGCCGGGAATCGCCCCTTTGCCCTACCCGAGCCTTTCCGGTATCAACTCCTCCGTGGCGACCGCTACCCGAGCACGAGCACGACCGCGCCGACACGTCGAGCCGATCGCGATCCTCGGCGGGCGCTACCTCGCCGCCCTCGGCATTCTCCTGGCCATGGTGGCGATATGCTCGCCAGGCTCCCCAATCGGAAACGCTTTCGAGCGCGCGTTCGGTCCTCGACCCGTAGTCACGAACACCGCGGCGTGGGAGATCGGCAACGTGTCGGAGGTGAAGGTCACCCTCATCACTGCCGACGCCAATCGACTCGCGTGCGCCCACGAGCAGGCGTTCGACGGCGTTCATTGCGAATTCAAGACCGACCGCGACCGTTGGCCCAAAGCCCGCGACGAGCCCCTCGACGACAACAAAGAAAAGGTCATCCAGCCCTACCGCACGGCACCCGGGAACAATCTGGTTCTGCTCTCCGGGCTCTGGGCTCACCACGAAGTCGCGATGCGACTGCACCGGGAACCGCCGGCTGGCGTCCCGATCAAGCAGCTCGCTCGGTTCGTGGCGACGTGTCAGGTCAAGTGGCTGGGCAAGCTCGACAAGGTGCGCACCCGCTGGATGGCGGGCGGGCGGTGGCAAGACGACGGCACAGCCATGGTCGGCCGAACCGAGTCCTGCACCGTCAACGCGATGTAGCTATTCGCCTGGCAGCGGAGCGGCGCGCGTGCCAGCGGGCCGTCGCAGCATCTCGAACCACAAGCGTAGTCCGTGTTTCACGTCGATCACGACGAGGTAGAGCGACGGTACCAGCACCAGCGTGATGACCGTCGCGAATAGAACGCCGAAACCCAGGCTGATCGCCATCGGGATCAAGAACCGGGCCTGCACCGAGGTCTCGAGAATCATCGGAACGAGACCAAAAAACGTCGTCAAGCTCGTCAGAATAATGGGGCGAAACCTGCGCCCGCCGCCCGCCACCACCGCACCAAAAGGACTCATGCCGTCTTCGCGATAGCGGTTCACCGCCACGACCAAGATGAGTGAGTCGTTGACGACCACCCCCGACAGGGCAACGACCCCCATCATGGTCATCAGGCTCATGTCGTAGCCCATGATGACGTGCCCGATGACGGCGCCGATGAGACCGAAAGGGATCACCATCATGATGATGAGCGGTTGCACGTAGCTTCGAAACGCCACGGCCAGTAGCGCGAAGATGGCGATGATTGCGAGCACGAAGCTGCTACCGAGGCTTCCCATCGTGTTCGCCTGCTCTCGTTGTTCTCCTTGGAGGCTGTAGGAAAGTCCGCCAAAGTCGGCGAGCAGGGTCGGCAGCTTCTTCTTCACGACATCCGGAACGACTTCGTTCGCGTTGGCGATCGCGCCATCGACGTCCGCCGTCACGCTGACGACCCGGCGGCCGTCTCTGCGCTTGATCTCGGTGTACGCACGTCCGCGCTGGATCGTCGCCGCTTCAGCAACGGGAATTTCGCCGCCTCCAGGAGGTCGAATCAGGAGCGACTCGATGTCGTATTCGCTGAGCCGTTCCGCCGTCGGCAAGCGAACGTAGGCCCGGAGCTCGTCGCGGCCTCTTTGCTGCCTCACCGCCTCGGCACCGAAGAAGGCGTGTCGCACCTGCCTGGCCAGCTCGGCTTCGGTGATGCCGAGGGAACGCCCCTGAGGAGTGAGCTTGAAGTCGAGCTGTTCTTTGCCCGCACTGAACCCATCATCGATGGCGTAAACGCCCGCGTAGTCACCCAGCTCCGACGCGAGCCTCGTCGAGGCACGTTCGAGCACGTCGAGCTCCTCGTGCGCGAGCTCGATGTCGACGGGGTTGCCGGCGCTCGGACCGGTGCTGAAGAAGAACTTCAACGACTCCATTCCCGCCACCTCGCCGATGCGCTCGCGCCACTCGCGAGCGAAATCGGTGGAGGTAAAACTACGTCGATCCAACGGGACGATGAACACCGCGACTTCGGCTTCGTGGCTGCCCCCGAGGCTGCCCGCCATGCCGCTCAAACCGCCACGAAAACTGCCCTTCTGGCCCACTTGCGCAAAGATCCCACGGCTGAGATTCGCTTCTCCGCCGCGTTCTTCGAGGATCTTTCGGGCCAGCGCCACCATTCGCTGCGTCGCTTCGGTGGACCCGGCCACCGGCGATCCAAACGGCAGCTCGAGCTCCGCCACGATGACGTCGCCGTCCACTTTGGGCATGAAGGTGAAGTCGAGTCGACCTCCGGCACGAAGCCCCATGGTCGCGATCAAGAGGGAGACGCATACAGCCAACGTGAGATACCGCCGCTGCACGGCGCGGCGAAGAAACGGCACGTAGGTGTTCTCGATGAACCATTCGACGCCGCGGCTGAATCTCTGCTGCTTGTCGTGGATGAACTTGATGATCCCCCATGAAGACGGCTTCGAATGCGCCAGATGCGCCGGCAGGATGAGGAGGGATTCGACGAGCGAGATGAGCAGGACCGCGATGACGACCAGCGGAATCAGGCGAAAGAACTTCCCGGCGGGCCCGGGCACGAAGAGCATCGGCATGAACGCGATGATCGTCGTCAGGATCGCAAAGACGACGGGCGTCGCCACCTCCCGCACGCCCCCGATCGCGGCGTGCAGCAACGACGCACCCTCGGTTCTTCTCTTGTAGATCGCCTCACCGACGACGATGGCGTCGTCCACGACCATGCCAAGCGTCACGATGAACGCAAAAAGCGAGATCATGTTGATGGACACGTCCATCGACGGCATGAACAGGAGCGCCCCCACGAACGAAATGGGGATCCCGAGCGTGACCCAGAGCGCGAGCCTCAGCTCGAGAAACAAGCCGAGAATCAGAACGACGAGAATCAGGCCGAGGTAGGAGTTGCGCAGCATCAAATCGAGTCGTTCCTCGTACATCTCGGAGATGTCCGCCCAGGTCGCCAGCTCGATGCCCGGGGGCATGAGGCTTTCGTTCTGTTCGACGTATTCCTGGACCGTTTTCGAGATGGCGAGCGGAGTCTGGTCGCCGACTTGGTAGACCTTCACCATCGCCGCGCGTTTGCCGTTGAAAAACGCCTGCTGGTCGTTCTCTCGAAATCCGTCTTTGACCTCGCCCATCTCGCCAAGGTGGACTTCGCTGCCATCCGGCCGGCTGAGGATCACGATGTCCTCGAACTCGCTGGCCGACATGCGACGTTCGGTCGTGCGGACGAGCACCTCGCCGCCCGAGGTCTTGACGCCTCCTCCGGGGAGGTCGACCGAGGCGGCGCGAACGCGATTGGCGATGTCTTCGAGAGTGACGCCGAACCGACGAAGCTCGGCTTGCGGAACGTCGATACTTATCTCCGGCGGCCGTACGCCCGCGAGATCGACGACGGTGACGCCATCTTTTCGGAGAAGATCACCGCGGATCCGCTCAGCTACTTCGCGGATCGTGGCCTCGGACTGCTCGCCGGAAACGATGATGTTGACGACCTGGGAGCGATTGGTCGCGAGGCTGATGACCGGCCGCTCGACGTCCTGAGGAAACGACGTGATCCGGTCCGTCGCGCTCTTGACGTCGGCCAGGGCGCGGTCGGCGTCCGCCCCGAGCTCGAGCTCGACCGTGACGACCCCGACGCCTTCTTTCGACGTCGAGTTGACTTCTTTGACGCCGTCGACGCCGCGCACCGCTTCCTCGAGGGCGAGAACGACGCCCTGCTCGACCTCCGATGGGCTCGCGCCGGGATAGGCGACGTTGACCACGACGACGTCCAGCTCGAACTGAGGGAAGACTTCCTGCTTGATGCGCGACAGCGTGAGCATTCCGCCCACGAGCAGCACGATCATCAACAGGTTCGACGCGACCGAATTCTGCGTCATCCAGGCGAGCGGACCCTTCGCCGTCAGCGCTCTACGCTCCCGAGCAGCTTGCCGAATCGAGTCCGGCGGGGCACTGGCCGGTTCCTCGTCGCCCTGGCTCACCGCTTGCCCACGACCGATTTCTCGTCGGCGTCCTCGTTTACGCGGAGCTTCATTCCCGCAACCGGGGTCGGTAGCAGGCTCGTGATGATTCTATCCGCCGGAGAGATCCCTCCCCGAACGAGCACGCTGCTCTTGCGACGCCAGACGACATCGACCTCTTTGACCACGAGCTTGCCTTCGTCGAAAAGGAACACGCGGTTGCCTTCACGCAAGGCGCGCCGCGGCAACTCGGTGACGTCCGCCATCGTTCGCCCCTCGATGTCCACATGAACGTAGGACCCGAGCAGCATCGGGAGTCGGCGGCGCCGCGGCTGCGTTTCCTCACCCTCGCCGGTCGCCGACTCCTTCGGAGCTTCGAGTCCGAGTGGGTCCTCGATCTGGACGAGCACCCGCGCCATGCGACCGACGGGGTCGAGGTCACCGAGTAGCCGGATGACGCGGCCCGAGCGCTCGACGCGCTCACCATTGATCTCCTGCCAAATCGTCGCTTTCGATCCCTCGTCGACACCGCCGATACCCGGCACGTCGATGGTCCCGAGCTTGTCGACGGGCACGACCACTCGAACCCAAAACTCGTCGGTGCCGACCAGCGTCGCCAACGGGGTGGCTGGCGTCACGAGCTGTCCGATGTCGACAGCTTCGGCGGTCACCATGGCGTTGAACGGCACCGTAAGCGCCGTGCGGCCGAGGGCGAGCCGCGCCGTCGCCCGGCCGCTCTTGGCGGACCGAAGCGAGGTCTCTGCGGTTCTCAACTGCGGTTTTCTGAGCGCGAGGGCCTTGCCCTGGGGTGTCGCGAGGTGGTCCTCGCCGATGATCTTCCACTCTTGCTTGGCGATTTCTCGCCGACTCTGTTCGAGCTCGAGCTCGAGGCGCGCGCGGTCCACGCTGGCCTGCTGCTGTCGCAGGGCGAGCGCATAATCGCGCGGATCGATGCGTATGAGCGTCTCCCCCTTTTTGAACCGCCCGCCCGGCACGAGTTCCGGATGCTGCTGCACTATGCGACCACTGAGCTCGGGCTGCGCCACGACCTGTCTGGCCGGCACGACGGTGCCTTGAACCGAAACATGCAGGCGGTGGGTCGCCGGCGCGACGCTACCTACCTCGACCAATGCGCCCCGGTCGATTCTCTCCTTGGTCGCCGGCTCCGGCTTGGTCTTGACTAGAGCGACGAAAATGCCAATGCCGACGGCCAGCACCAGCACGACAAAAGCAGCACTGGCGATGAGCGGCACCAATCGCTCCGGTACCTCGTCGTCGCGAGCGCCGTCGGGCGCTTCCGCCTCGCTCATGCCGTCTCCTCGATCGAGCTGACGAGCTCTGCATGCTCCGCTCGAATGCCCTCGAGCAACAGGGCGATGTACCCGGTCGCGAGCCCACCGAGCTGCACCGGTCCAGGCAGCCGGCGCGCCATCTCTTCGCTCCGCAGCTGAATCAAAAGCGTCCCAAGCAGTCCGCCCCACAGCTGAACGGCGAGCACCGCCGGGTCGAAGTCCGCTCGCACGGTCCTGTCGCGCTGGCCTTCAGCGATGGCAGCGACCCCCAGCCCGAACAGCTCGCCGATGAGTCCGCGATACTCTTCGAACCCTTCTCCTTCACCGACGACGTAGGACGACGATACCCAGCTCGTCGACACGAGAAACTGGCTCGGGTGCTCGACGGCAAACGCCGCGTGCGCCGTGAGCATGCGTTCGAGCCGAGCGTATCCGGTGTTGGCGCCCGCGGCGGCAGTCTCGACCCGCTGGCGAATGGCGGTCAGCGCCCGCACGGCGATGGCGAGATAGAGCTCGTCCTTGCTCTTGAAGTGCAGGTAGAGCGAGCCCTTGCTGACCTCCGCCTCTCGAGCGACCGCGTCCATGGTGGCCGCGTCGACGCCACGGGAGAGGAAAACTTTTTCGGCAGCGTCGACGATGTGACTGCGTCGGTTCTCTCGTTCTCGCTGGCGTCGCTCGGCAGTGCCCATCTTTTTCGCCCGACAGTGACCGGTGGTCAGATTATGACCAGTAGTTAGGACCCGGACCTCCCAACCGCAATGGGCGCCGCTCGAACTTCGCGGAACTTCATGATTTCTTGACACTTAGTGGCCTGATCCCGAGCCCGTCCCACCGGGTCGGCTAAGCTCGAGCCCCATGTCGGCCGCCCGCGCTCTCGCCACCTGGTTCGGCTGTGGTTTGTCGCCGGTAGCGCCGGGCACCGTCGGTTCCATCGGGGCCGTGCCCCTGCACCTGGCGCTTCGCTTGGCCAATCCATGGGTCCACGTCGCCGTCGTCGTTTTGGTGACCGTGGTCGGCACCTGGTCGGCACAAAAGGTCGCCGAAGAAGAACAGCTCGACGACCCGCAGCTCGTCGTAATCGACGAGGTCGCCGGCGTGCTGATCGCGATGGGGCTGGTTCGGAGTCGGAGCTTCGCGCTTCAGCTCGCGGCCCTCGCCCTGTTTCGCGTGCTCGACATCGCCAAACCGGGGCCGATACGCGCCGCCGAAAATGCCAAGCCCGCTGGGGTGGGCATCATGGCCGACGATCTCGTCGCCGGTGCTGCTGCGGGCGTGCTCGCCCGCCTGTTGGCGCGCTGACGATCAGCTCATTCCGCCGCTTCGGAAGATCCCGCCGCCTCTGGCACGGGCTTACCGTTCGACCGCGACGAGTCGGGGGCGGAGCAATCGCGATCGAGATCCCCGCTCGGGTCGAGCACCGTATCGATGGTTTCGATCCCGTTTTTCAACACCTTCAGGATCCTCCGCACGCGCGCCGGTGCAGAGCCCCGAGTCTCGGGGGCCGGCCAGAGGGTTTCGACGGCAGCGTCGAGCACATTGGCGACTTTTTCCGTCGTCTCGTTTCGACCGCCCGGAATCGTGCGCCAGAGCTGCTCGAACACCTTGAGCTGCTTGGACTTGCCGAGGATCGCCACTGCTCGCGGGTTGATGCCGACGCCGCGAAGATCGGCTTCGATGCTCTTGAGCGACCCGATCGAAATCGCGCCGATTTTCAGCGAGAACGCTGTGAACTCGAGGCTCTCCCGAACACCCATCTTCTGCATGAGGCCCGGCAACAGCTGCAGTCCGAGGCCCACGTGGCGTGCTTCGTCGCGCTCGTAATAGACGAGCAGATCGCTGAGAACCGGGCACAGGTCCGAGTCCCGCAGGGCGTGGAAGAGCGTGAGCGCCGTCGGCTCGAGCTGGAGCTGCATGCCGATGAGCCGCTTGGCAATCGTGTCGCCGTGAAGGGTCGCCGCAAGCAGCCTTTCCCCGCCCTTGTGGAGCCGGCGCGGAAAGTCGCCAGTGGCGCGCACGAGGTAATCGTGCAGCACGTAGAAGTGTCGCGCTTCATCGTGAGCTTGGCTCGTCGCGGCCATGCGCGCTTCGAGGGGCTCGAGCTCGTTGGCAAACTGCGACGCGATTTTCCACGCGGCTAGCTCGCCCCACATGATCGTGCCTAGGACGCGCTGAGCCGCGGGCACTTTCGCGGGGCTGATTTTTGCCCCTCCGTGCTTTTCCCACAGCTCGTCGAGCACCTCGTTGCCGTCCCAAATGTGGTCCTGACCTCGGTGGTAAATCGACTCCATCCGAGAAAAGCGCCGCGCTTCCTCCGCGCTCCGGGTGACGTCGAACATGTCGTAGGGCAGGGCGAGACGGGCCATACCGAGATTGTAACCCGGCCGACGCCGATCGGTACCGCCGGCTTTCGGCGCTCCTCGGGGACCCCGGACCCCCGGCCGCCAATCATCCCTTGGCCCGGAGACGTTGGGGGGCCATATTTCACTCCGCATGCAGGTCCAACTCTCCACTGAGCAAACCGCCAAAAGCCCAGGCAAGCTGGTGCCATTTCGCTTCCGCGGCGTCGGCGGCAAGGTGCTTTTGACCAGCTACTTCGGAGATTGGACGTTCGTGTCCGATGAGGAATTTCGTGGGCTGTACCGCGGCGAGCTCTCCGACGAGCTCAGTGGCCGTCTCGCCGAGCACAACTTCATCGCCGACAAGCTGGATGTCGCCCGCACCGCAGAGCGCATGCGGCACAAGAAGCGGTTCCTGAACTGGGGACCAATTCTCCACGTGATGGTCGTCACGCTCCGTTGCAACGAAACGTGCGTCTACTGCCACGCCAGCCGCACCGACATGGATCGAGTCGACACCGACATGTCGAAGGAAACGGCGGAGAAGTCCGTGGACCTGGCACTGCGCAGCACCGCGCCACGAATCACCATGGAGTTTCAGGGCGGAGAGCCCCTCGTCAACTTCCCGGTGGTCAAGCACATCATCGAGTACGCCAAAGAGCGCAACCGCGCCTACGGCAAAGAAATCGAGTTCACCATGGTGAGCAACTTCTCGCTCATGGACGACGACAAGCTCGACTACCTCGTCGAAAACAAAGTGCAGATGTGCACGAGCATCGACGGTCCCGAGAAGCTCCACAACAAACAACGCGTGCTCGTTGGCGGCAACGCCTACCAACTCGCCGCCAAATGGATCGAAAAGATCAACGAGCGCTACGTCAAGCTCGGACTAGATCCGGTCCTCTATCACGTGGAGGCGCTCCTCACGACGACTCGCGGCGCGCTCGACATGCCGAAGGAGATCGTCGACACGTATTCCAACCTCGGCTGCCGGTCGATCTTCCTCCGGCCGGTCGATCCGTTCGGGTTCGCCGGGCGCACCCAGAGCACCATCGAGTACGAACGGCTGCGGTACATGAACTTCTACCGGAGCGCGGTCGACTACATCATCGAGCTCAACAAGCAGGGCACCCAAGTGCTCGAGCGCTATGCGAGCATCTTCCTGACGAAAATCCTCACCGGCGACGATCCGAACTTTCTCGACATCCGAAGCCCCAGCGGTGCCGGTATCGGACAGCTGGCCTACAGCTATGACGGCAATGTCTACGCGAGCGACGAGGGCCGCATGCTCGCGGCTGCCGGCGACGAAACCTTCCTGCTCGGGAACGTGGAAACCACCGGCTACCGCGAACTCGTCACGCACGACACGGTGCGCTCGATGCTCGTCGCGTCCAACCTCGACGCGCAACCTGACTGCGTCAACTGCACCTACAACCCGTACTGCGGGGCGAAACCCGAAGACAACTACATCAAGCTCGGCAGCATTCACGGTCGGATGCGCGAGAGCAACGTCTGCGCCGTTCACAAGGGCATTCAGGACTACCTGTTCGAGAAGCTCGCGGAAGCCGACGAGGACACCCTCGAGATTTTCCGTCGATGGACGACGATCCGTGAGCGCACACACTTCGTGCAAGCGGCCGCGGCGTCCTAGGTCGGGCTAGTCAGCCACCGTCACCGGCGTCAGGCACTCCCCCGTCGACGACGCCACCGTCGACCGACAGCGAGCTGATCCACGACCGAACCACGTCGATCCCGGTTTGGTCGACGTCCTCGGTCCCGAGCGGCGGCATCCCGATGAGGCCACGGGTCGACAGGCGCGCGACGAGCGCGCTCAAATCGGGGTTGCCCGGCTCGATGCGGTCAGCGCCGCCGGTGGATTGGCGGACGCCCACCGCCGTCTGCCACGTGGTCGTTTCTTCCACGGAGCCGAGTTGGGTGACGTCTTGCCAGAGCGCCATGTCCACGGTCGTGAAGATCGCCGACGTGGGGTTGTGACAGATCCCGCAGTTGGCGTGCATGTAACCGATGGCCGCGACTGCCGCCGCGTCGCCCGGGATCTGGAAATCTGCCGCTGGTGGGTCGGTGAGCAGATCGTCGTCGCTCAGCGTCGTGAGATTCATTCCAGCACCGGCATGCGAGAGCATGAGGGCAGAAACGCTCGTGACCACGTCGCCGTTCATGGCGCCGTGGCACGTATCGCACTGCCGACTGCTCGGCACGTCGTGCGGCGTGCCCGATGCGTCGTCGACCCCCGCGGGCACGGCTTCGGCTTCACTCTGGGAGTCGTTCCATTGGTAGGCGACCATCTCCCAGGTGTCCGCCGCGGTCTTTTCGAGCAACCGAGTTTCGACGCGCACAGAATCGCGAGTGAAGTCCTTCCAGACTTGCGTGCCGACGGGGAAGCTCCAAAAGCTCATGTCGGAGCTATCGATTTTCTGGCCCGGCGGGAGTCTCAGCCATCGGTCCTTTGTCGCGCCGTCGCTCCAAAGCAGCCACTGGGGCTCGTACCACTGCACGTCGGGGCTGAGCTCTTCGGTGGAGATGTCGGCGTAGAGCCCGGTCTCCGAAAGGAACCGGGGCAAATTGGTCTCGGGCCTGGCATCCGGCCTGCCGCCTGAATCAGCCGGGCCGGCCTCGGCGTTCACTCCACCGGAGCCGCCAATCCCCCCGTCTTCGCTCGCTGCGGTGCCGCCCCCGCTCGAACAGCCGCCGATGCACAGCCCCAGACTCGCGACCGTCGCGAGCGCGCGCGTCAGTCGACTACGGCAGACCGTACGCAACCACACCACCTTCGATGTTCATCCCGGAGTTGACCCCGCTGAAGAACGCGAACCCGCTGCCGGTGTAGAGCATGCCGTTCGATATCGCCATTCCGGAGGCGATGGGTAGCCCCCGCGAGTCGCTCCATAACAGATCACCCGTTTGCCCGTCGTACCCGCGGATCACGCCTTCTCCGGTCGAGTTGTAGGCCACGCCGCCGGCGTAGCCGAGTCCGCCGATGGTGGTGGACGGGTTCGACTTCTGCCACTTGATGGCCCCTGTCTCGGTATCGAGCGCAAAAACCGTCGCGACGCTGTTCAGCGACCCGAAGTTGAACGTAATGAGGTCGGAAAGCTCGGTCCACGTGTTGGTGCCAACGAAGATGGTGTCTTCGGCGACCGCAGCAGCCACCATCACGCCACCAAGCGCCGTGCCGAGGGCGAGATCGTTCTGAAGAGCAGCCTCTGACCACAGCTCGGTCATCCAGAGCTCCTCGCCGGTCGCTCGATCCATGGCGTAGTAGCTACCCGCCTTGTCGCCGACACCGACTGCGGGCCTATCACCGGCCATGAACAGGTTCGGAGCGGCGCCGACGTCGGCGTCCGCGAAGAAGTGTCCTTCCGGAAGGTTGCTCGGATCAGTCGCGAAGGTGAACACGTCGTTGAACGTGAACTGCTGGTGCCACCGGTATTCGCCAGTCTCGTATTCGAGCGCGAGGCACGAGTCGGAGAGCGGGCTCGCCGGCGCGTCGTAGCTTTGACCGGTGCCGATGTACATGAGGCCGAGCTCGGTATCGACCGCTGGAGAGGACCACACGCTCACGCCCACTGCCCAAGTCTGCTCCTGGAACTGGGTGACGTCGTAGCGCCACTTGATGCTGCCATCGCTCTTGTCGACGCCGACCACCTCTCCGCGAAATTGCTGCTGGGTGTTGTTCGGCGTCGAAGCGATGCCCTGCAGAACCAAATCTCCCACGACCAACGGCGAGCCGGTGCAGTTCGACTCCGCGCGCACGGTCGTGACGTCCGAAGCCCAGATCATCTCTCCGTTCGAAGCGTCGATGGCGTGCAACGTACCGCCGGTGTCACCGAGGTAGACGACGCCGTCCACCACCGTGGCCGACGCTGTGAACGTGGAGGGGGCTTCGTAGCTCCAAACGGCCGCGCCAGTGACGGCGTCGAGCGCCTGGATCTTTCGGCTCGAATCCCCGAAGTAAACGACCCCATCGACGACCGCCGGAGTGCCGGCAGTAAACCCTTCGCCTCCAACCCACTTCTCGACCAGTCCGCCAACGGTCTCTTTGTTGATGATCTTTTCGCTCACGTTCGCGCGGGTGTGCGCCAGATCGTGCCCGAAGCCCATCCAGTTCGTGCTGGCCTGATCGGGCGGGAGCGAGCTCGCGCTCCCCGCGGCTCCTGCGCTGCCGTCGGCGGCGTTGTCATCACCGCCATTGCTGCTGCACGCGGTGGCGACCAACACCAAGGCGCCCAGCGCTGCGAGATTTTGTCGTTGCATTCGAGTCACCTAGCTCCTGACCGGCCGGCCAATTTTGCCGAGCCCACGGGAGTTAGGCAAGTCGCCCGCATGAATAACGTCTTCGTTGACACCTTTTTCCGCGGACGCCGGTGTTCGAAGACGAGCTGCCCCGCTAGCGGGCCTTCACATGCCCGGCGGACACGCGATGGGTCGTGGGATGGACGCGTCGCACGTGCCTCCAGGGGGACACACCGGATGCTGGTACTCGACACACGTGCCATCCGGCTTCTTTCGGATCTCGCTGCGTGGGTGGCCGGGAGCCGCGGTGGGCGCCGGACCGGGCCCCTGCGGTCCAGTGGCGGGCCCACCCGTCGGAGGCGGCGGCGGCGGCACGTGACTTGGGTGCCGCGGCTCCGGGTCATTGCCTCCGCAAGCCACCGCGCCCGCCATGGCGAGCAAGAGAACCCCAGCGAGACGCCCAATCCCGAATCGTTCCATGGCGCGAACGCTACCACGAGGGCGGGTTTTGCGCAGGCGGGCGGCGAAAAAGCGATTTGAGGCCGTGTGCTATCTTTTGGCCACCCCGAGTCAAAAAGTGACCGTCGCCCTCGTTCCAATCGATCCGGTGCTCGCCTCCCACGGCGAAGAATCAGCGTACGATTTTGGTGGAGCAACGTTCGATCTCGACGACCCGAAGGACCGCGAGATCATCCGCTTCGTGCTCTCGCAAGCGCTGTACGGCGAGGCGACCGGCGTGTACTGCGGCAAGAGCCTCTACTCCGCCGGCTCGCTCGAAGCGGCTAAGTTTTACGTCCGCCAGGCGAAGCAGGAGCTCGGTCACCTCCAGCTCTTCGCCGAAGTTTTCCGCGCGCTCGACATGACGCCGGTGCCGGCCCACTGGGCGATACGGCTACTCAGCGCACACAACAACTACTACCCGCTCAAGGTGCTCATGGAGCACGCCGTGGGCGAGGGCATGGTGCTCGACATCTTCAAGGATCTCTTGCTGCAGACTCTTCCGGACGACCACCCTGAAGTGGCGCGCATCAAGAAGAAGCTCCTGGTCGTTTGCCGCGAAGAGCAAGAGCATGTGGCGTGGGGGGAAAAGGAAACGGTGCGGCTCATCAGCGAGCGCCCGTGGCTGAAGACGCCGTTCTACGGGCTCGTCGAGCTCCAGATGGCCGTCCTCCCCTCCCTCGTCCGCGCGTTTCGGAAACGCGGCGCGGGCCACCCGGTACTGACTCACCTCGAAGGTTTCCTCGGATACGTGCGCGAGCGTGTGTACACCCAGGGCCGCAAGCTTGGTTTCGTTCCCGAACAGCGACCCGGATTCCTGTTTCGACTCTGGGCGATGTGCTTTGGGACACTCTTGTTCGTTCGCAGCCAGTTTGCTCGAAGCAAGTCCCAGCTCGAGAAGGTCTACTTGCGCGAACTCGGCTTCGACGAGGCCCGCGAGAGCCCCTAGCAACCACCCTGGCTTCATCGCGCCGTGCTAGGATCGCCGTGCTCCCGGGAGGAATCGAGTGCACGCATCGACGACGACGCTGACGATCCTGGCCTTGGCCATGGCGGGCTGCTCCTCCGCGGATGTCGGCGACCCGGCGCCCGACGGAAACGAACCCGGAACCGGACCGGCCACGGAAATCTTGCTCGAACCGCCGGCCAACGGCTTCACGATGGAGTCCATCGGAACCTCGATCGAAGCGGGGCAAGACATCGAATACTGCGAGGTCGCTCGCCTGCCAGGCACCCCCGACGAGACGTTCTACATCGAGCGGTTCGAATCGGCGATCAGCGGCTACAGCCACCACCTCATCTTGTTTTCGATCCCACCAGGCTCCGACGCCGAGCAAGAGTACGAGGTCGGAGACATCATCGAGTGCAACGGCGCGCATGAATTCGGCACGATCAGCGCGGTGACCGGAACCCAGCTCCCTTACAACGAGGTCGACTACCCCGACGGCATCGGGCGCAAGCTCGAGGGCGGACAGATGGTGATTTTCAACTATCACCACCTGAACACGTCGGCCGACGACGTGTGGGGTAGGCACGCGGTCAACTTTCATCTCGCCGAAGCCGACGACATCCAAAAACTCGCCAAGACCTTCGCCATGGTGAACGCGTCGATCGACACCCCGCCGCGGTCGAAGGCTTCGTTCACCGGCGAGTGCCGATTCGATCACGACATCGAGGTGTGGGGGCTCGTTCGGCACACGCATCGCTGGGGCAAGGATTTCGACGTTTCTTTCGCCAGCGACAAGCGGAACAACGAGCATTTGTGGACGAGCACGGACTTCGAAGCCGACACCGAATACGATTTCGGCGATCCAATCTTGATGGAAGCCGGCGAAGGGTTCCGTTTCACTTGCGACTTCGACAACACGACGGACCAGCCGCTCAAGTTCGGCCTCAAAGCGACCGACGAGATGTGCATCTTGTTCGGTGCGTGGTGGGAAGTGAACGTGGGCGACGAGATCCCCGGTCAGAGCTGCGGTATGCCCACGATCGATCCCGACGGGATCTCGCGGGGCGTTCGCATCGACGCCCCCGGCTTCGACTGAAGCCTGAAGCCTCAAACAAGAGCGGCATCGAGCGCCGCCGGGGCACCCGGCTCGTCAGGCGAGCACGTTCAAATTCGTGCCCAAATGGCCGCTCGCCGCTTTGGCCGGCTGCGCGGCCGAGCTGATGAGTTGAAGGGCCTGTTGCCCTTGGAGCTCGACGTGCTCTTTGCCTTTGCGCAGCATGGCGGCCTCGATCGACTGACTCGGCAAACTGGCGCCTGCTGCCTGGACGGGAGCGGAGATTTTCATGATGGGTACTGTCGTGAACGGCGCGCGATTCGTTTCCTGGAGTACCTTTTCACGTCAACAGTCGAACGGGCGAGCCGGGGCTCTCGACGAGGGGCGGCTCGAGCTTTCCACGGGAGAGCTCGCCCTCCGCCTTCTCCATCCAGCGCCGCATACGTGGCGGTGAGCTTCGGAGCGCGTCGACATCTGGCGGCGGCAGCGCCGGAGTCGACTTGGTCGACCAAAACACGATCGGCCCCCGTCGGCCCTGCCGGGCTAGCTCGACGACCGCTGCGGCGGCTTTCGCGCTGTAGGTGGTATCGAGCTCGTGGGCTCCGTTTTCGTGCCACAGCCGTTGCGCTTCGAGCCCGCTCGGCGTGGCATAGCCGTAACCGCGGCCGAGAAAACGACCGTCGACGCGAAAGTGCGGCGCGAGGTCGCGCTTTTCGACGACGAGGGACGGATCTCCGGCCAGCTCCGCCAATCGCTCGGACGCCCGCACCGCGAGCCGCAGCACGAGAGTCTGACTCGTTATTGGCCACGGGGTCACCCGCACGCTCACGAGCGCTGGCGGTGCCGGGTTTCCGCCTGCGTCACGAAAGCCCAACCCGAGCTTCGCGGCGAGGTGAAAACCCACCAAGAGGCCGGCGCTGGTGCACGTCGAGCCCACGCCGATGAGCACGGTTTCGGGTCGTGGCAAGTCTCCGGCCGCAACCTGCTCGCCGAGCTCGAGCGCCGCGGACACGTAGCCCAGCGCGCCCGTCGGCGTCGCGCCGCCGGGCACCATGACGAACGGTCGATGACCGCGGGCAACCGCGGAGCGACGGGCACGCCACATGCCGAACGGCAGCGCCGACCAGTGGGGCAGCGCGTGCACGGCCGGCCGGGTCGACAAGATGACCCGCAGGTTTTCGAGGGCCGCCCACGAGCGAGGCTGCGGAAACAGCACGACACCAGAACCGAGCCCGGCTCGTGGTGCGTGCAAGACCATCGCGGTCGCATGATTCGATCCAAAAGCACCGGTCGAATAGATGTGAGTGCAACCGAGCGCCTTGGCCTTTCCGAAGAGCACTTCGAGGGTGCGCACCTTGTTGCCGCCGTACACGAGCGAGCTCACGTCGTCCCGCTTGACGAATACGCGAGCATCACCGAGCGACCCCGTCACCCGATCGAGCGCCTCCACCGGCGTCGGCAGGTCTGCCAGGTGGGAGATCGGAAGATTTTTCGACAACTGCGGCCAGACATCGAAGATCGGTCGGCGCTCGGTCTTCGGCGCGTCGGGGCGCCAACTGGTCGGGCTCTCGAGCGAAACGGTCACGGGGTCACCTCAGGAGTCTCCTTCGTGAGATCGGGGTCGCGACCAGCGAGCTCGCGGATGACCACTTCGAGTCCGGCGACGACTCGCGCCATCCGACCGAAATCGAGTCGCTCGGGTCGGTCGTTGGCGGAATGGTAGTGCGGGTTACGAAACCGCGCGGTGTCCGTGACCATCACCGCCGGGAATCCGAAGTGCCAGAACGACGAATGGTCCCCCTCGGACACGCCGGGAACCGCAGGGGAAAGCGCGGCGCCTTCGACCGGAATGCTCGCGTGCCTCCGGAAGAGCGAAAGGACTGCGTCGAGTTGCCGCTGAGACTCGTGATTGCCCACCATGGCAATGAACCGCCCAGTGGTCGAAAAGCGACCGGCTACCTCCGACGGGTAGTGCTGGCTTCGAGGAGCATCGGAGAAATACCCCAGGCTCTCGAGATTGATCATCACCGCGATGCGCTCGCCTCGGGCCGATGTTTGGCCCGCGTAGAACATGCTCCCCATCTCGCGAGTCCCAAAAAACGGCGCCTCTTCGTTGACGAATGCGACGAATCGCAGCGTGCGACTCGGTTTGGCGCCGTAGAACGCGCGAGCCAGCGCCAGCATCGCGGCGACTCCGCTAGCATTGTCGTCGGCGCCGGGACTGCCGGCGACCGTGTCGTAGTGAGCTCCGATGACGATGCTCTCCCTGCCCCGCCATCCACCAGGCACCAGCGCTTCGAAGTTCTGAACCGCGACGTCGTCAACTTGATAGCCCTGGCGGGTGACCTGGTAGCCCGCGCCGTCGAAGCTCGACGCCAACCAGTCGGCGGCAGTCGCCAAGTTCCACTTCTCCTCCACGTGTCGCTCGCCGATCTCCGTGGCGAGCTTGGTGACGTCGCGTTCGAGCTCGGCTCGAATCGCACTCTCTCGCTCGGTCAATGCCGGGAGCGGCGGCGGCGCGGGGGCCAGCGCTTTCTCGGGGCCGGGCGCGACGCCAGCCGCGGGCGCCAGCGTCGGCCCGGGCGGTGGGCCAGCGGCGCAGCCGCACAAAAACCAAAGGCTCGACGCGAAATTCGCCATGCCGCGCCGATTCATGGCCGGAGCCTATCAGGCTCTGAAAACCGTCCGGCTAGGAGGGCATCGAACGGCCACTTTTTGGTAAGGTTCCGCCCGTGACAGCATCGAACTCGCCGAAGGTCGGAGTGGTGATGGGCTCCAAGAGCGACTGGGAAACCATGCGCCACGCGGTTGAAACGCTCGAGAAGCTCGGCATCGCCGCGGATACGAAAATCGTCAGCGCGCACCGCACACCGGAAGCTGCTCACCAGTACGCGAGCAGCGCCGTCGAGCGCGGGCTCGACGCGCTCATCGCGGGCGCCGGAGGAGCGGCGCATTTGGCTGGGGTCATGGCGGCGAACACTCCGCTACCCGTGCTCGGCTGCCCCATGCAAAGTCAAGCGCTCAACGGGATGGACTCGCTCCTAGCGACGGTTCAGATGCCCGCCGGTATTCCCGTCGGCACGTTCGCCATCGGCAAGGCGGGTTGCATCAACGCGGCGCTCTTCGCGGCGGCGTTCCTTTCGCTGAAGTACCCCGCCGTTCGTGACGCGCTGCTCGAATTTCGCAAGCAGCAAACGGCGAAGATCGAAGCCGCCTCGGATCCTCGCAAGAGCTGATTCGAAAACGGCGACCGATGAGCTACGACGAAATCATCTACGACGTCGACGGCGCCGTCGCGTCGATCACGTTGAACCGACCCAAGGTGCTCAACGCGATCACGTCGAAGATGCTGGCCGAGCTCGATCGTGCCGTCGCGGACGCCGGAGCCCGGAGCGAAGTCCGGGCAGTCGTGCTCACTGGCGCCGGTCGAGCATTCTCTGCTGGCGTGGATCTCAAGGCGCTGGGTGATCGGCGCCTCGACGGTGGCTCGGTCGGCCCGCTGCTCGACGAACCGGCCCGTACGGTCATCAAGACGATTCGCTCGATACCGAAGCCGGTGATCGCCAAGGTCAACGGCTTCTGTTTCACCGGCGCGTTGGAACTCGTGCTGGCCTGCGATCTCGTGCTCGTCGCGAGTGACGCCAAGCTCGGCGACACGCACGCCAAGTTCGGCCTCCGCCCGACTTGGGGCATGAGCGCTCGGTTGCCCCACGTGGTCGGCATGCGACGTGCCAAAGAGCTGAGTTTCACCGCACGCACGTTCTCCGGGCTCGACGCCGAGCGATACGGCATCGCGAATGCCTCGGTATCGCTGGAAGACCTGGACGGTGCCGTCGCTGCCTTGGTGGAAAAAATCGTGGGAAACAGTGCCGAATCGATTGCGGCGTACAAGCTTCTTTACAATTCGGGACCCGACGACCCTTCGACGGCTCTCGAAGAATCTTCGACGTTCGCGATCAGCGACACCGAGGAACGCCTCGCCAAGTTCCGCTAACTGAAAGAACAGGCCATGACGGACGACAAGCGGCCCGCACCTGGTGCGGACACCGACTCGGCAACGGTCATCCGG
>JAJDAH010000197.1 GCA_029261965.1 Polyangiaceae bacterium | reverse complement strand
TAGCTCTCGAGCTCGTGTTTGACGAAGTCAGGGAGTGCCGCCGTCGCGAACCCTTGCTCGACGGCGGCGTAGAAGGTCGCGAGGTTTTCGCGAACGATCCGGTGCAGGGTGCCGAGCTCTGGACGACGACGCGCGTAAGCGAAGCGACGCGACCGCGCCACGGCGCCGTGCCAAGCAGCATTCGCGCCAAGCCCGCCTCTCGGCCGCGAGACGTCCCCTCCCGCGCGTCAGGCTTGGTTGTCGCGCGACGACGCGACACGCGCTGAAGCGAACGACACGTCCCCGCGCGACAGCCTCTCCGCCGGAAGTCAACGCTCCGCCAACTTCGTCGTGTTCCGAGGTACTGCCGCCGAGTCCAGCGCTTTCCCTTCAGGGCGCCGCGGGGAGCTCAGATTACTGCCGTTCATGGTGGCGCCCCACCGACGAAAAGATCTCACCGACGCCCAGGAGTTGATCCGCAGCGCGCGTCTCGATCGAAGCCTCGGTGATCGTCTCGACCCATGGGTGCGCGACAAGTTTCTCCAGCTCTGGCAAGAGGTCGAAGACGGCGAGGCAAACGATCCGTTCGCCTGAAAACTCGCCGGGAGCCGACATTGGGTGAGATTCCCATGGGCGCCGTGAATCGCGATAGGACGCGAGCGGCTCGTTGAGCCCCCCCTCCCAGGCGCGACCTCGACCCGCCGCGCGCTCTGCGCAGCTCAACACCTTCGAGCTACCACCGATGACCATCGCGCCCGCGACCTGAACGTTGTTGACACCGGTTTCCCAACGGAGTGTCGCATCCCGCCGCCTTCCGTCACCTGCTCTACCGCGCGGTGGGCGGGGCAGTAACGATTCGACGGAGTGGTGTGGAGCGCAGACACTGGTGCTCATTGCGGGGCGGCCGGTGACCGTGGCCGTGGCGCTTGGCGGTTCACAAGCTCTCGGCATGCGCTTCTGGCAAGGCGGAAGTCTCGGTGCTTTGGCGCGCGCAACTGGTAGTGTCCTATCGATGTCGACCGTCGTGTTCGGTGACTTCGAGTGGGATTCGCTCAAAGCGGAAGCGAATCTGGCGAAGCACGAAGTCTCCTTCGAGGAAGGCACTACGGTGTTTTCGGACGTGAACTACCTGCTCGTCCCGGACACGACGAGCGACGGGAGATTTCTCGCCCTCGGGTTCTCCCAACTTGCGCGAATGCTCGTTGTAGTCCACCTTGAACGCGGTGAACGGATTCGGATCATCAGCGCGCGACGAGCGACCCGACGCGAAACACTGACCTATGAGCAAAGAGGCAGATCAGACTGAACCGTCCGAAGAGTCCCTGAGGGAGATTCCCGAGGTCGACTTCTCGAAAGGCATTCGCCCCAATCGGTACGCGAATCTGCGCGGGGAGCTCGAGCGCGCGGTCTACTTGCCGAAGGAGCTTTGGGATCACTTCGGCAGCGAAGAGAAGGTCGTCGAGGCGTTGAAGCGCTTGGCCGATGCCTCGCGGGACGAGGGTGGCCGCGGCGCCGCCGAGTAAGGAACCTGGACCCGTCGCGATGCGGACGCCGCAAGGGAACCTTCATGCGTTCAGCACCAAGGCATGCCCGGCCAGCCTCGCTTCGGTGGATACTGTTCTCCCTTTCCTCTCTTCTGGCCGCCTGCGGTACCGGAAAAGATGCTGATGCGGACCCCCAAGGGGGTCCGGATGCCGGCACCGCTGCGGACGCAGGCACCGAGACGGAAAGCGACTGGTGCTTCGACAGCTCCGCCGACCCCGACGTCACCGTCGGATTGATCCGATGCGTCCCTGGGGAATATCACGGCGGATATAGCCTGTTCACGCCACGCCTCGCCTACGATTCCTGGCTGATCGATGCACGGGGCCGGCTCGTCTATCGCTGGTCGTTCGACACGGTCTCCAACGACAGCAAGCTGCTCCCCAATGGGAACTTGCTCCGCGTCGTGACGCAGGACAACCCGTTGCCTTGGCGCAACGTGCCCGTGGACACGGGGCGTGTGGAGGTCGCGGCACCGGACGGAACCCTGGTGTGAGCCTTCGAGCTATGCGACACCCAGCAGTGTCTTCACCATGACGTCGTACCCCTACCAGGCGGCACCTTCCTCATGCCTGTGTGGGAGCGACGCAGCCCCGCAGAGGTTCTGCAGGCGGGGCGTGACCCCACGAAGCTGCCCGACCGCCCTGCCCTAGGCAGCACACCCGGGGAGCTCTAACTGAGCGGCGCCCGCCGAGGCCGCGCCGTCAGATCATGCTCACGCACTTCGGTTCGAACGAGGTGCTCGTCATCGAGCACACCACCGATTCCGCGGTTGCCGCGAGCGGCACTGGCCGGCGCTACGGCCGTGGCGGGGATTTACTCGCGGCGACCCAGGGCTCGGAGGTGGTGCTCCGGGCCCTACTCTTTTCAACGGTCGCTTGGATCTTCGGCATGAACTGACTCCCGGCGAATGTTTCTATACCGTTTCGCATATTATTCACCGCGTCAATCATTTTATGCGAACCGATACAATATTTGATATGGTTCGACGGTGGCAGTGACACGGGCCCGCGGTAGGCCGCGGCAATACGACGAAGAGCTGGCGCTCGGCGCCGCTGGACAGGTCTTCTGGACCAAGGGGTTCAGCGCCACGTCGCTAGACGACTTGTCGGCCGCCATGGACATGAACCGGCCCAGCATCTACCGCGCGTTCGGTGACAAGGAAGCCATCTACCGCAAAGCGCTGACGCAGTTCTGCCGCGGGATGGAAGCGGCCTTTGCCGCAACGATGCTTGCCGAAGACGACGTCCGCAAGGCCCTCACCCGCTTCTACCGAGCGGCCGTCGCGACCTACACGGCCGGGGATCAACCTCGGGGCTGCATGGTGATGAGTACCGCCGTCGCTGCAGCAACCAGCCACCCGGAGGTCCAAGCAGATCTCTTGGCGATCATCCGTGACCTCGACAAGAAGATGGCCGCCCGGCTGCAACGAGCCATTGCCGACGGGCAGCTGCCGTCATCGTTCGATGCCCGTGGTCGCGCGGCGATCGCACAGAGTCTGCTACACAGCTTGTCGCTGCGCGCCCGCGCGGGTGAAACGCAGAGCCGGCTCAGGCGCCTCATCAGAGACGGCGTCGAGATGGTCCTGTGCTGCACGGCCTGACCACCCACCCCCTCGCGGCCCAGGTCGACACCCCGCAAAGCGCACCGGCGCATCGGTCCGCTCGCCGAGCGGGCTACCCTCGTCGTGGACCACGAAATCCACCTCCCTCTTGCCGCGCGAGCATCGACGGCTTCGGCATCAAGGCAGCACATCGGCGAGTCCGTACCGGTGCATGCTCGTGCCGCGACCCGCGAGGACCTGTCCGTAGCCGAGCGCGAGGTGAACCAACATGCTCGCTTCGTCCGGAATCGAGACGCGCCGCACGGTGCCGTCCAACCCCAACGCGGCCACGTATGGGGAGGTGGCAATTGTGTCTCCGACCGCGAGCGGGAAGTACTCCCCGGCCATGCCGACGAGCACGATCAGCGTTTCGGCCCCAACCGGCGCGAGCTCGATCTCGCCCGGCGTCGGCAACGGCTGCTTCCAGAGGATCGCGCCGTCCGCGTCGATGCGCAGCAGAAGGCCGTGGGCATGCGGTGGGAACGGAACCGTCCAGGACTCGTTGCCGACGTCCAACGTTCCGCGCACTGCGAGAACTAGGAGCGAGCTGCCGTCCCCGAGCAGGGCGGCGTCAGCCAGGGCCGCACCCGGGAACCATCGTTGCCATCGGGTTGCGCCGTCGAGAGCGGCAACGTGGGCCCAGGCCGCAGCACCGTGGGACCAGCTCGGATACTCGTTGGTCGAACAGATCCGGTCTCCGCGGTACGCCGTGCCCGCGAGGAGCCGTGTGCTCCCGGCGATCGCCGTGCGCGCTAGGGCAACCGCATTGCCGCTCGGCGACGTGACGTTCGCGATCTCGCCCGAGCGAACGACCGCCCCCGCCCGGTCGACATCCATCCACCAGACGGTCGAGGCGGGCCCGGCGTCGCCCACGCGCGTACCCGCGGCGACGAGGCCATTCGGGCCGATCCCCAAGGCGGCGGCTCCGGGGAGGTCCATTCGCCAACGAACGGCGCCATCCCAGTCCACGGCGACGATCCAGTAGGCGCCCAGCGTGTCGGACCCCAGCAGAAAGGGGCCGACATCGTCGGCAAGCACGCCGAACCCGCCCTCGGCGATCGACCACAGCTCGCCGTTCGTCCCGAGTCGGGACAGCGTGCTCGTGGTCGACACCAGCACCGTGTCGTCGGGGCCGGGGACCACGCTCTTTCCCGCGATCCCCTGCTGCATGTCGACGAATGCGGGCGCCACGGGCTCGGTGCCTGACGGCGACCAGCGGCGCGCGGGCTTCGGGGCCATCGACGTGAGAACGCCTCCACTCGCGCAGAACAGGCGACCTTGCAGCACGCACTGACCGCGCCGACCGTACGGCGGCATGACCAGCGGTCCGACGGGCAGTAGCACTTCGGGCTCCGCCGCACGGCCACGCCACTGAAGCAGGCTGCCGTCCAGCCAGTAGCCGACCCAATCGTCCCCTTGATGGTCCAGGCTCCCTTCGAACGAGCGGATCTCGTTTCCCCGCGGATCGAGTTGCACGATGCTCTCCCGCGTCTGGACCGCAACCCCCTCGCACGTAGCCAGGAGCGCGCGCGGCGCCTGGTAGTAGCCGGCAGGAGGCGGATCGCCGATGCGCTCGGGCGCGCTACCCAGCTGCAACGCGACGATCCCGGTCGCCGCGAACCCGTAGAGGTAATCCCCGGCGACGGTGAGCGACCCGAGGCGCTCCGGCCAGAGGACTTCGCCCTCCCCCCCACCTCCAGCAAAGCGCAAGATTCCGCGCCCACACGAGAGAACGAGGTCATCCCCGACGCGCGCCCCGTCCCCGCAGTCCGTGGCCTCCATCTGGCCCGTCTCGAGATCCAGCCGGTTGCTGCCGACAAACAGGTAGCGTTCGCTCGCCAGGAGCTTGCCCGATGGAGGGTTGGTCAGGAGCACCTCCGCCGGGCCCCCGTCGCGCGGCTGCCGCGAGAGAGTCAGGTTGGTCGGCGGGCTTCCAACCGTGATGCACGCGGACGGGACGTCCGACTCCACCGTGAAAACGAACTGCCGGTTGGCCGCTACCGACAGGAAGCTCCCGGCGTGGTCTCGCAGGATCAGCGGGGGCCCGTCGTCGGCCGTCGAAGAGGGACCGCACGCAGCGTCCAGATGCACCTCGGCATCCTCGTCCACAGGCGCCGCATCGGGAACGCCGCCGTCGGAGCTCGCGTCGAGCGCGTGCGCCGACGCGTCCGCGCCCGCAGCCTCCTCTCGCGTGACGTCGCACGACGTGCCGGCGAGAGCGAGTAAGAATGCACCGACCTTACCCGGGCCGCGAGGCCCGAGTAGGACCCCGCGGCAAGGAGAGCGCGCGAGCGGCATGGATGCATGATGCTCCATCTCGTCCGCCCCGGCGAATCCAACTCAGCGGCATGGGCTCGACGGACCGGCCTCGACAATTCGAGCGTTGGGCGCCCTGACGGCTGCGTGCTCGAGGACCACGAGGTTGGTTGCGTACCCGTTGAACGGCGCGACGACCAGGAACCTGCCGCCCTGCGCACCCGTGACGAAGGCGCCGGCGTGCACCTCACCTTCTTGTGGTCACTCACCCCTCGAGCTCTTCCCGCACTTTCTCGAGGATTCCCTCGAATCGAGCTTTGAGGTCACGTTCTTCCGAAGCAACCTCCAGGATGGTGAGCACTTCGTCGATCTGGCCGAGATCCTTCCCACAACTCCTGAAGCGCGTAGAGCGTCTTCTGTGGGAACCGCTCGAGCGGGTAGAACCGTTCGAGGATTTCCATCGCATCGTCGTAGGCGCTGATGTCGAGGTGCCTGAGTAAGAATCGGATGTCCGCTTCGTCGTGAAATTCTGGACCAAGACGCATGGCGAGACACTTCATCGCGAGCAGGTACTCGGGCGTTGCCGTCGAGACACTGAGGTTGTCGAGCTGAGCCGCGCGCGAGCTCCCGAGTTGACGGCGGATCCGCGGCCTACGGCTGCATCGCCAGCTCGGCGAACGCTAGCTCGAACGGGCTCGCTGCATAGCCGACCAACAGCAGCTCCCCACCGGCGGTGAAGGTGATGTCGGCGCCTTCATCGAGCGGATCGGGCCACGTGCGGCTCCATTGGTAGTCGCCGTTTTCATCGAGGTGCACGAGGTAGTCGCCTCCATAGCGGGGTGCGGCGGGAGCTAGAGCGAACATGTCGGCGTGTTGGTCGTGACCGCCGCCGATGACGAGGCCGCCGGTCGGGTCGACCGCACTCCAGCGAGCCTCACCTTCGAACCGGCGCACCCAGCCAAGCGAGCCCGCTGCATCGTAGTGAAGAACGAGCGTGTTCTCGCGGCCAGGCACGGGAACGACCTCGGTTCCTCGTCCCACGTCGTACCACCCGTTGGCGGCGGCGATCACGATCAAGTGACCCAACGCGTCGACAGCGAGCTGGCGGGTTTGCACCCCGAGCAGACTCGTCTGCCACTCGAGCGCGCCGTCGGCACGAAGCTTGAACACGAAGCTTCGGAAGTCGCGCACCAGAACGGCGTCGTCGTCCCTCCAGCGGCCGGTGCCGTAGGTAGCGCCGTCGGCATCCACGATGAGCTCCAGGGCATCGTGCACGCCCATCGAGCGCGTCCACTCGAACTCGCCGCTAGGGGAATGGCTCTCGATGCGCGAGGTGGCTCCCGTGCCGAACGTCCCCGCAGAGATCACGGTGCGGCCGTCCGACGTCGCGGCGAACGCCGCCGCACCGTCGAGGGGGACCGACCAGACGAGCGTTCCATCGCTGGCGGCGTAGCGACCGAGCGTCGGCGGCCGGGCGACGTAGTAGTCCCCGAGAGCGTCGACGGCGAGGAAGGAAGGGCTCGAAAGCCCCCCGGCCTCGAAGGAATACAGGCGATTCCAATCCGCATCGAACCTCGCCACGTGGCCGCGGCCGCCGACGGCGAATCCTCCGTCGGGGGTGGCGACCACTTGGTTCACGATTTCTGGTTCAGGAGGACGAAGTGCGGATCGGAGCGGCGGACTCGATGGCCCCTCCGGCGCGTCGGCACGTTCGGGCGCCGCCGGCTTGGTGAGCAGATAGGACCATTCCGACCAATACACGCGCCCGCCCTCGACATCGAAAGGATTGTTGCCTCTCAGAATGGGCGGCTCTCCGGCAACCGCCGTCGTGACACTGCGCACTCCTCCGTCGAGGGCTGCATTCGGCCAAGGAACGATACCGCCCACTTGGAAGTAGATTTCATCGGTGTCGGCGAGCAGCGGTGCACCGAAAGCGATCGGCCACAGGGTCTCGGCGATTCCGGTCGCGACGGGCACACGCAGCACGTCGCCCGCAACGAGCAACGTCCCTCCGAGCGGACTGGGTGTGGACTGGTTCTCCGAAATGAACGCGTGGGTCGAGGTTGCCGCCAGCCCGCTCGTCGTCAGGCTCGTCCGTCGGATCTCGGTGGTTGGCCCGCTCGGCAGTGCGCGACGGTAGACCAAAGTGTCCGACTGTGGGTTCTCGCGCTGACTGTAGTACAAGTGCGCGGCGGTGACTGCGAGATGCGTGACACCGCGCAGCGGGCTTGGAGAGAGCGGTGTCGGCACCGCGGCGTCGTGTGCGAGCACGTCGAGCTCGAAGCGACACGAGTCGTAGTAGTAGAGCTCGGCTACGGACGCGGCCGCAGCGTCGGCGCAGAGATCGAGCTCGGTCGCTGCACCCGTGAGCTTGTCGATGCGCACGAGCGGCGCGCCAATCGCTTCGCGAAGCACGTAGACGACGTTGCCCCCGTCGAGCAGCCTGCGCACTTTCTCGGGTCCCGGCAGCATCTGCTCCGGCGAGCCGCCGCAACGAGGAATGCGGTAGACCGCGCCGCCGCTGGTTTGGCAGCCGCGGGGTCCACAAGAGAGCAACTCCCCGCGGTCGGCGTAGTAGACGTGCGCCGGATCGGCGACGATGGCAGAGGCAGCCGTTGCCGTGAGAATGACGCCGGCGGGCTCGGTGCAAGCGTCGACCGTGACGGGCGCCGGGTCCCAAGTGGGTGGCGCTGGTAGGAATTCGCCCGAGATCGCGTCGGGCACACCGGTGTCCTCGGTGCTCGCGTCCTCTGGCGGGCTGGCATCGACAGCCGGCCCCGCGGCATCGGTCGTACCGGCGTCGTCGGCCGTGCCGCCGTCCACGCTCGTGCCGCCGCTACTCGTCGAGCAGCAGAGAGTGAGGGTCGTCAACGAGGCGGCAGGCAGTAGCCCCCAGAATCGCCAAACCCAACCCATGACCATCAATGCCCGCAATCATCCGACCTGATCAGATCATGCGGCTGCGGCAGTCCTCGACACCGTACACAGCCCATGGTGCTACTCTGGCCAGCGATGATGGCGCGTCGCGCTGCACTCCTGGTTGCAGTCCTACTGACGTCCGGCGCCGTGCACGCGACCGAACCGTCGTCGGAATCGCGCGCGACCGCGGAGGGTCTCTTCCGCGAGGGCCAAGATCTGATGGAACGGGGAGCGGTCGAGCCGGCTTGCACCAAGTTCGAGGCTAGCCAACGGATCGAGCCGGCGCCAGGCACGTTGCTCAACCTGGGCACGTGCTACGAGAAGTTGAATCGCACTGCGAGCGCATGGGCAACGTTCCTCGAGGCCGAAGCGTTGGCACGGAAAACCGGCAATGAGCTGAGGCTCGGCGTAGCTCGTGAGTTCATTGCCAAAGTCGAGCCGAAGCTCACACGACTTCGCATCGACGTCGCGGCGAGTTACCGCGTCGACGGCCTTGTCCATTCGGACGACGAGGAAGTGCGGGTCGAGCTCGCCTCCGCAGGACTGCGCGCTCGACAGCCGCTCCCGCACGAGCAGCAACACCGTGTCAGAGCCTTCTCGACGAAAGGCGGTGGGGGGCCCCGGAAGCTCGGCGAAGCGCTCACGCTTCCATGCGCCTCTTCGCTGTACGAGCCGGGTGACTTCACCTCCGCTCGGCGCCATGTGGAATGATCCCTCCAGAAGGAGGATCTTGCCCGCGTGCGTGAGAAACGCGATGGGATAGGCGTCGGCGACATGTTGCACGGCGCCGCGACCATGTTGGTGCCGAACCGCCCCGACGAATTCGCCTCGGTTGACCAGTATCAGACAGCTCGATGGCGGGGCGGCGGCGTCATCTACGCCAGGTCGTTGCCGGGCGTCTGAGCAGCGAACGGTCTCGGGCGGCAGCCATTTGAACTTGATGGAACCTCGTTTGAGCAACACGATGGGACCGCTCTCACCATCGCGGACGTCGAGTGGGCACCGCTGTCGGCCTGGCACCAGGGGCTTCCCTGTGACGCGCTTGAAAGCAGAAGCAGCGGCCAATCGCACGGCGCGGCGCGGGTGATTGCGCGCGACGGCGCGAAGGTCGGAGCGAGTGCGTGCCGCTGGCGATCCAATCCTCCCGAGCGCGCGAGCTGCGGCCTCCTTGTCGCCTTGGTTCGAGCGCAGCTCGTCCTGAAGGATCTGCAACGCTTGGTCGCCGCCGATCTTGCCCAGTGCCGCGAGTGCCGAGTCCCGCTGCGCGGAGGGATCAGAGCGCCGAAGGTATTGTCGAAGAACTGGAACGAGCATTCGCGCGGCGCTGCCCATCCGCGCCAAGTCGTGGAGAGCGTGGTCCTGAACCATCCAATGGGAAGACGCCCTTAGATCGCGGAGAAGGTCCTCGACGATCGTCTCATCACCCAACCCCGCCAGCACCGCGCGCGCTTCGAGACGGGTCGCGTGATCCTCACCCAGATAGGCCCGCTGGGCCAGTGCAAGAGCGGGCTTTGCACGGTCTCCCCAATGCGAAATGGCCCTTAGAAGAACCCCAGCCCGTGGAATGCAATTCTCGAAAGGGATACCGCTAGGTGCCTGCTCGCAATCCAGGTTCTCGGGCCGGGGTGACGGACTATCGAGCTCGTCGGCGACAGCCGCCTTCAATCTGGCTAGCGCCGGAGCTGGTCTCGCTTTCGCTGCCATCAAGACTTGGACAGCTTCGCGTGCGCGCTGTGTGTGCGTGCGGCGATCGACTAGCACGTCGATCATTCGTGGCATCGCCAGATCAGCCATTTTGAAGAGGCTGTCGGGAGATCCAGCGCCGCTGACCACGCGCTCTACCAGGACGTCGAGGGCGCGAGGATCTCCAATCGATTCGAGAGCTGCTCCAACCTGATAGCGAGGGTCGCGCTCGTACGCCGCGAGCAATTCTGGGACGGCGTCCTTCGCTTTCGGACCGAGGAGTCGCAAAGCGTACGCGGCGCCATCGACGAGCTCGGGCGAGTCGAGCATCTTCGCGAGCGCGGGAACCTTCGAAACGCCCCTGTCTGCGAACCAGTGCGACGCGCAGAGATCCGGACCAGCGTCCCCCCGGCCCCTAAACACGCTGGTGCACTCGCTGGCGGAGCTGCAGCACGGTCCCGAGTCGCGCGGTTTGGCCCACGGCGGCGGTACCGGGCGGAAATCGGCGAAGGGTCGCGGCGACGACGAACCCTGTGGGGCCGCCCCAGCATCGGTGGGCGAGCTCGGCAGCGTCGCTCCGGCGTCGGTCACTGAGCTGTGCGCTGCTCGATCACAGGCTATCGTTGCGACGAGGATTGGCAACCCGAGCGCCAGCAGAGCACTCCCCGATGCCGTCGTCCTACTCGCCCCCGGCCAACCTCCGGTGTTTGCGGCAACTGGAACGTCCCGGTTCAACATCAGCAAACTCGTCAACGACCCTACCCGACCCCAATGAGCTCAGGAATCTTCCCAAGCCCCGAGGTCTTCGACAAGCGGCGAAGGCCTCGCTTCGGAACGGCGAACCCCGAACGGATTCGATACGCGTTCTGGGAATGGATGATCCGACCCGAGGCGCCTCTGGACGCGACCGAGGAAGGGATACTCGCGGAAGTGGGTCAGGTGATCTGGAAGGAGCTCCAGCGGAGATCATGATCGACATCGATGCGATCGAGATCGTCGTACGGGGCGCTGTTCCGTCCATCGTGATCAGCGACCTGGTAGAACGAGTAAGAGCAAACACCGAGGCTGCCCATCCAGCGTCGATGCGTACTCGACTCCGCAGAGCCCACGTGAATAGCTCCGACGCGGCGGCGCCGATGCAGCAACGCTCCCGCCCTTCGGGTCGTCCGCGGCTACGATCGCGAGCGAACAACCGCCACCGGCGCGCCGTTTTCGCCTCTCCTCGCGCTCGTTGGTCACTTACACGGTTTGGATAGACGACGCATGCGGCAGCGGAAGTGGACACGATGCGTTCGAACGCGTTCGCCACGACGGGCGCCAGCAGCAGACTCGAGCTTGCACGGTCACACGAACACGGGCATCCTTGGATCATGAGCGCCCGCGAGAACGAGTCTTCGCCGTTCCCGAGCGCGCCGTTCGACGATCTCGATCTCGACCAGTCGGAAGACGAAAATGAGTGGGAGCGCCGCGTGATGGCGCTCGCCGCGGCGCGAATCAGCGCCGAGCGCAGTCGGCTCGAACGACTCGGCATCATAGACACGGACGGCAACCTCGTCTCGCGCGAGCTCCCACCTGACATGCTCCCCGACTCGGACACGACGCTCGAAACCGGCTGAGCCTCGGTGCGCGTAGGCAGGATAAGCAGCCGTCGATGGATGCGGCGCGTAGGCAGGATAAGCAGCCGTCGATGGATGCGTGGTTGCCCGGATCGGCGTGTGAACGGTCGGAGGTGAGCTGGTCCGCTGCAAACGGTGACTCGAGGGAGCCTGCTCGCGTGTTGGCCGCGCCAGGAATGTGCGCGTCAGCGGGCGGTAGGCAGACCGGCGCCCCGGCGGCCACGAAACCGCGCCACCAACGTCGCCATCGACGCTACGAGTCGAAGAGTTCCCCTTGCGTGGTTTCCCCGAAGCGGCGGCGCACGATCTGACTCTTGAAGAACGGGGGATCGCGAGCCGGAGCGCGTGCCGGCGCCTCGGTGGGCTCGCCGAGGGCTCGT
>JAJDAH010000196.1 GCA_029261965.1 Polyangiaceae bacterium | reverse complement strand
CGCCGACGAGCTGGCGTCGCTCGACAGTGTGCGGCGCGCGTTCGAGTCGGGACACCCCGCCAAGGCCTCAGCCGCCCTCGATGCACACGAACGAAAGTTCGAAGGCGGCACGCTCGGTCCCGAAGCCGCAGTGTTGCGCATTCGGGCCGCGCTGGAAACGGACCGCCGAGCACACGCCGCCAAGCTCGCTCGAGCATTTCTCACCAAGCAACCCAAAAGCCCGCACGCTGGTCGAGTCCGAGCGTTGTTGGCGCGTGCGCTCGGGGTACCCGCGTCTCCACCCCCTGCCCGGCCCGCAACGCGCCCCGTCTCCCAGCCCGAGATGGACGTGGACGAGGCACCGCCACCACCCTCGGCAAACGCGATTGGGCGCCTGCCCTCGGTCGAGTGATCAAGGTGCCTCGAACAGGCCATCGAGGGGCAGCATGAAGACTCGACTCGCCCTAGCCGCCTTCGTCTCCTCTATCGCCGCCGCGTGCGGCGGAACCGCCGAACGAGTCGCTGACCGCCACGGGCACGCTGCTGGAAACCAACAAGCTCGATGTCTTGTTCGTCGTCGACAACTCGCCGTCGATGGCGGACAAACAAGAGTGGCTGAAGGCGGCAGGCCCGGCGTTTCTGAATCGCATTCAAGCGGAGTATCCGGGCGTTCGAAGCATACATGTTGGCATCACTACATCGAGCCTCGGTGGCTCCGGCGCCGACTCTTGCTCGCCCCGGGCCGCGCAGTTCAATCCGAGCCAGAACGACCGTGCACATCTAGTCGACCGAGTTGATGCCGCCGGGACTCCAGCAACCACCTACGAGAACCGTGGCTACCTCGCGTGGGACCCCGACGGCATCCTCGAGCCGCCCGGCGAGCCGAACATGAGCCTGCTGTCGAGCCAGCTCCAAGCCATGATCCTGGGAGCGGGCGAGGTCGGCTGCGGCTTCGAGGCGCCCCTGGAAGCATGGCGTCGCTTCCTCTTCGACCCCGACCCTTACGAGCGGGTGGATCGCATCCCTTGCTACGACGGCGACCGCTCAGACGGGTGCTCGGTTCCTGTCGGCATCGACGACGAGCTCCTTCGCCAGAGAGAGGGTTTCCTCAGACCCGACTCGGCCTTGGCCATCGTCATGCTGACGGATGAAAACGATTGCTCGATGAATTTCGAGACGATCGAGCCGAACACTCGGAGCCAGGCGTTCATCTTCCTCCAGCAACAGCAGGAGTCGACGGGCGAGCTCTTCCACATGCCGCGCGCGACCGACCCCTGCCTCGACGACCCGACCGATCCGTGCTGTTTTTCTTGCGGGCAGAAGGAACCGGAAGGATGCCCGGCGACGAACAGCTACCCCAGCTGCAACGTCAACAGCGGTTGGCACGACGACGCCAGCAAAGAAGACCCCATCAACCTTCGCTGCTACGACCAGAAGCGCCGTTTCGGCATCGACGCCCTTCAACCCATCGAGCGCTACGTGAACGCGCTCAACCATCGCCGAATCGAGAATCGCGACGGCGAACTGGTCCCGAACCCCGTCTACGCCGACCTCGAAGCAGGCATGGAAAACGCTCGCGGCCGAGAACTCGTGTTCCTCGTCGGCCTCGTCGGTGTCCCGTGGCAAAACCTCGCACGCCCGGGCTCGATGGACGAGTCCGACCTCGAGTACATGAGCGCTAAAGAGCTGCGCGAAACCGGCAGATGGGATGTGCTCGTTGGCGATCCCGAAAATCGGGTTCCCCCGTCCGATCCGCTCATGCGCGAGAGCATCGCGCCGAGAAGCGGGATGAGCTTTGCCGGCGTTCCCATGGCACCGCCAACCGCCGGTCCACTCGCGAACCCCATCAACGGCCACGAGTGGCACATCGACGATTCCGACGATCTTCAGTACGCGTGCATTTTCCCGCTGCAGACCCCCCGGCCGTTGGGTAACGACTGCGTCTCGACTCCCCAGATCGAACTGAAGCCCCTCTGCCAGAACCCCCAAACCGGCGCGTACTCGGAGACCCAGCACTTCGCCAAAGCCTTTCCCGGCACCCGCCAGCTCCAGGTCCTCGAGGGCTTCGGCGACAACTCCGTGGTCGCCTCCCTGTGCGCCGCCAGCGCCCGTCCGAACTTTCCCGATCTCGGCTACCACGCGGCCTTCGACGCCCTCGTCGAGCAACTCGGCAAGCGACTCGCGCGCTAGCCCGAGGTGTAAATCTCGTGCAGCGCCCTCGTCCGCCGACGTTTGCCACCTGCAACGCTCGGCAAACGATCTGACCGAGCCTCACCCTGACGCGGCACGGTGAAAGACGATCGAGCGGATCTGGAAACTCAGACTTCGCTTGTCCTCCCGGATTCCAAGGTCCTTGGGGCACCGAGTCACTCCGCCGGTGAGCTGGAGACGGAATCGTGCCCCGGAGCGATCTCGTTTTTCGGCTCGATCCGAATCGTCGTCCTTTGTTCGTTCAACGGGTGCTCCGAACACTCACCCAACCTCTCAATTCGCATCGAGCCGGGCTCCCTCACTCTAGCGCGACGTCGCGGGCCGCCGTTCGCACGTCAGCGTCGCCGTCCGACCGGAGCTCGGCGAGTGGACGGGTCCACGTCGGGCCCCAACCCCATCGCGTGCCGAAGGACGAGAGTAGCGCGACCCGGGCGAGGCGTCCGGGGACGTCTCCTGTGGCGAGTCGGTCGATGGCCAGAGTGGCCTCGGTTTGCGTCCATGTTCGGGCTTCGTCGCTGGCGGCGCTGCGGGCAGCGTCGGTGACTGCAGCGACGCGGACGGGGCCGCTCGCGTCTGCAGAAAGCGCGGCGATGGTGTCGCCCAGCCGGGGGTTGCTCGCCGCGGCGATGCGTGCCCGAGCGCCGAGTGTCCACGTGGTGGGGTCGGAGACGAGCACGTCCGCGATACGACCGAGGACCTCGAGAACGGTTTCGTCGCGCGACGAGCCCATCGCCCACACGAGCGCTTGCAGCCGGCGTCGTGGGAGCTGGTCGCGCTCGCCGGCGGGTTCGGCGTCCTCGGCAGCCGCTTGTTTCAGGTGCTGCGCGAGCAGATGCAGCGTGTCGTGGGTGGCCGCCGAGCGCGCTCCGTCCGCGAGCCGGTCGACCGCGAGGCGCCAAGGATCGAGCAGGTCGAGTCGCTCGACCACGCGCGCGGCGAGCTCGACGACGTCGGTCGGGGCCGCGGCAGCCCACGAGCGGAGCGACTGAAAGAGCGCGTTGCGAGCGTCGGTTTTTGCGTGATCGGCGACCCCGAACATGACGCCGAGATAGCGTTTTTGAAAGGCGCGCGGCACGTCGGGCGCGTGGACTTCGACGAGCGCTCGCGCGATGTCCGCGTCGGGATCGCTCGCGGCGCCGGCGAGAATGTCCCACGCCTCGGGCTCGCCGAGAACCGAGCGCGCCGCGTGCAGTGCCGCGATGCGCACGTCGCGGTGCAGCTCCTTGTTCCACTCGGCTCGCAGGAGTTCGAGGGCGCGGGCCGACGGATTCCGTCCGAGTAGGCGCACCACCTCCTTGTGTACGGTGACGCGGATCTTGGGGCGGCCGAGCACCGAGTCGAGCGCCGCGACGACCTCGTCCCTGGGTAGCGTGCGAGTGACTCGCGGCAAGGCGTACGCCGCGACGCGGGCGCGGTCGCCGTCGAGATGATCGAGCAAGACGGGCAGAGCGGTCGAGGGTTCGTCCATCCAAGCCAGGGCGCCGAGCGCCGCTTCGAGCTCGACGACGTCGCCCGGGCGGAGCGCTTGCAACACCTCGTCGACCGTGACGGTCGGAACGCGGGCGAGCGCGCGCACCAAGATCGCGCGGTGCATCGAGAAGCGCTTGGGCTCCTTCATCGCCGAACGAACGAGCGCGACATATTCGCCTTCGAGCGCTGGCGTCCAGCGCTCGAAGCCGCCCGCGAAGAGCGGAACCGGCACCACACGCAGGTCGTTGAAGCGACCGCGGTGCGGCTTCTTGTCGAAGCGCGGGGAGAGGAGCGTCTGTCGGCGGGTGTGGCAGTGCCTCTGCACTTCCGCGAGGTAGAGCGCCGACTTGTCGCGGCGTACGAGCTCGCGCACGCGCTCGTCGCGGGTCCGAGGGTCGGCCACCCAGAGCGCCGCGGCATGGCCGGCATGGCTCTTCGGGCCTTTCCAGACGGCGTGCTGCATGCGTTCGTTCAGCACGGACACCCTCCACGCACGCTTGCCGAGGGCCCGCCACAGCGCGAAGACCATGTGCGTCTGACTGCGCTTCTGCGCGGCCTCCACCCACGGAAGTATCGCCTCGACGATGGCGTGCTCGGCTTCTTTCGGCAGGTTTTGATGCAAGCTCGGCAGGTCGAGCGTGCCCGCGTGCCCCGCCAGCCGCTCGAGCAAGCTGAGCCCCAAGCGGAACAGCGGCGACTCGGGCTCGGTCGCGTGCGCCACGAGAAGGCGGTGCGCGAGACGCGACGCCGCGAACCGCGTCGCGTACGACGTATCCCGCGCTTCGAAGATTGGCGCCACGACGGCGTCGAGCGCGTCCGCGTCGTGCAGCTTGCCGACGGGAACCTGACCGAGGGCGGTCAGAATCGCGAGGCGCACCGGATCCTGGTCGTTCTTCGCCCCGGCGAGGAGGGCGACGGTCTTCCCCATGCCTTCGCGCGCGCGGCCGCTCGCGCGCACGAGCGCGCCGTACGCTTCGCCCCGGTCGACCGCCTGGGCGCGCGAGCACTCGGCTTCGAGGTCGTCGCGCACCGCCTCGACGTCGCGATAACCGAGAAGCAGTCGGCGATAGTTGGCGTCGGTCTTCGGGCGCTCGAGCTCGAGCATGCGTGCCGACTCGCGATCGCAGAGATCGCTCGGCAGAACCTCGAGCAGCTCCACCGGCCATTCGATACGCTCCGTCTCGATGTCGGCGACCGCATGCTCGAACAGTATTCCGCGCGTCGGGTACGGGAGACGAGAGAGCACGCGCGCAAGAAGACGCGCGTCCTGGGTAGCGAGGCCTGCACAGAGCGGCTGAAGGACCGCGTCGTCGACCGTGCGCAACCGGCGAATCAGCGCGGAAGGAAGCTGCCAAGCCGAAACCGTCGCGACCCGCGTGCTCAACCATCCCACCACGCGGTCCGGCGCCGCGTGAGCCAGCGGCGTGAGCGCGGCGTGGATGACGCCGGGCAGCGAGTGCTGGTCCGCGTGGGCGTCGACGAGGTCGGCCACCTCGCTCGGTTTCGACCGCGCCAGCGCGTGCCAAAACGCCGCGTCGTATTGCGCCCAGACCAGGTCGGGCCGATCCGTCTTCGCAAAAGCGGCTTCGACGCGCTTCAGCATCGCCAGCGGCGCGTGCCTCGCCAGCCGCGGCCAGACCGAGGCTGGCCAGGCGACCTCGTCGAGCTTCTCTTCGATCGTCTCTGGCGGACATGCCGAAAGCGCACGAGCCGCCTCGACGAACCGCTTGCGCTCGATCAACGCGTCGACGAGCGCTGCTGCGATGGGCCGACGCCCTCGAAGCACCCTCCCGATGAGCGTGTCGAGCGACTCGGCATCGAGATCCGCAACCGCATCCGGCAGCGTATTCGCGTAGCGACCAACGAGACCCGCCGCCATGCGCCGGACGCTCAGCGACGGATCTCCGAGCGCGCGAACGACCGGCGCGAGTTCGCGCCGGGTCCACGCCACGAGCAGCGCGAGTCGACGCTCGTACAGGCCGCCGTCCCAGAACGCGTCGACGAGCTCTTCGGCCGCGCGAGCGTCGAGAGTGAGGCTGTGCTTGGCCAGCGTCGCGAGCCGTTCGGCATGGTCGAGGCGGTCGAGATGGGCGAGGAGCGTGCGGATCTTCTTCGAGCGAGCCACGGTGCTATCTCTTCAGGGTTGGCGCGCCGGCGCAAGTCGGCGTGATGGATTCCGTGATGCGGTCGTCATCTACGCGAAGGCCAAGGTGAGCCAAGCGTGGTTGGTCAATCCGGACCAACGCTTGCCCGAGGTCCTCCGACTCGGCTCGGAGGGCTGGGTGCGCGTCGCAGCTCACCGGGACGACGAACGGATCCGTGCCGAGCCATTCGATGCCATCGAGCTCGAGCTCGGCTTGCTGTGGAGCGACGCCGAGCAATAGCGAAAGCGGCAACGACTGCTATTCTTGAGACAGACCACTAATCGGTGATCGAATCGACGATCGGGGTCAAAAACTGGGCGTCGTCCCACGAGTCTGGCGGCACGCTGCCGAGGTCGTCCTGTAGGCCGAAGGCCGGAAGCTTGCCGAAGAGGTTCGGGTCGGCGACGGGCTCGCCGTCGTGCTTCTTGTAGATGCCGTTGCGCACGACGACGAGCTCGAGGCTCGGGATCACGTAGATGTACTGTTCGTCCACGCCGATGGCGGCGTAGGTGTCTTCGGGGATCCGGTTGTCCTCGCGGCCGAGTAGCCACCACTTGTAACCATAGCCCTCGAAGGACGGCGATGGTTTCAACGAGTCGGCAACCCATTGCTCGCTCACCACTCGACCATCCTCCCACGCACCGTTGCGCTCGAAGAGCAGACCAAACCGGGCAAAATGGCGACTCGTGGTGTCGATGCAGCAGTAGGTGAGAGTGTGGTTCGCCGCGTCGCGCCGTACCCGTTCACGGGTCTCAGCGTGTGAGGGCGGCGTAGGTGATCGATCTCGCTCCATAAATACGTGACGCTTTCCATCTCCGCCAAACTGGGCAATGTATGAAGGCGTGGCGCGAGACTGGCGCGATGATCGAATTGAGG
>JAJDAH010000195.1 GCA_029261965.1 Polyangiaceae bacterium | reverse complement strand
GATCGTGAAGCCGCCTCGCGTCCACACCAGGAGCTTCACCTGGTTCTTTCGACGGTTCAGGAAGACGAAGACGTGACCGCTCAGCGGATCGCGCTGCAGGATCTGGCGCACGTCGTTCGACAGCCCGTCGAAGGACTTGCGGAGATTCGTCGGCTCCGTCGCGAAGTACACGCGCACGGCGCGAGGCAGCAACAGCATCACACGCTCTCGAGTGCGACGACGACCTCCGCCAGCCACGCGACCTCGACGTCGACCGCCGTCGGCGCCTCCACGATCACGCCGCGAGGTAGGTGAACGCTGATCCGCGACGTCCCCAGCCCCACAACGACGCCCGGGACCAGCTTCCCGTCGGTCGCGTCGCTCACGCCGGCACTCGTCTCATCGCCCTCGATTCGATCACGCCAGTAGCGAAGTCGCTGCGTGCCCAACCTACGCTGGCGTGCGAACGCCGCCATCGACAGCCCGCTTCGGCGCCACTCGCTGACGACCTTGCTTCCCTGCTCCCAGCTCCATCGCGTCTTGTTGCTCATGCACCCGAGTGTGGCCGGAGTTGCGGGGCCTGAGAGCCCTGCGGACTAGCGGACGGACACGTTTGCTCTGCCGATGAGCCGATGGATACGACGACCCCCCAAGGGAAGCTCCTGCTCCATCTCGTCGCCGCTTTCGGAGAGTTCGAACGGAACTTGATCGTCGAACGGACCCGAGCCGGGCTCGACGCTGCCCGTCGTCGTGGAGTCAAGATCGGTCGGCCCCGAGTCCATGTTCCGGTTGTGAAGGCTCGGAAGATGATGGCCGAGGGGATGTCACTGAGAGCAACGGCGAAGAAGCTCGGGGTCGGTGCCGCGACGTTGCATCGGGCGTTGAAGGCAGCTGAGGCTGACGCTCAAGAGCAGGCGGCCTGACCCGTCGTCGCACCTCGCCGAATGGGCCAGATCGTCGCTCTCGCTGCGCAGGCTTCTCGAAGGGCATTCCCCCTCCCGGAACACCAAGGCCGAGCGGGGGGGCGTTCCCAAATGATAGATTCGGCCGGAGTTCGACGAGAGAGGACCATCATGCGCCCTACGCAACCAGTTGTTTCAAGAGAGGACTGGCTCAAGGCACGCCTTGAGCTGCTTCAACGAGAGAAAGCGCACTCGCGTGCCCGAGATGAATTGACCCGTGCGAGGCAAGATCTCCCGTGGGTGAAACTGGAGAAGGACTACAGGTTCGACGGACCCGGCGGGAAAGTGGAGCTGGGCCAGCTATTTCGTGACAAGAGCCAGCTCATCGTCCAGCACTTCATGTTCGAACCCGACTGGGAGCAAGGCTGCAAGTCCTGCTCTTTCATGGCCGACCACATGGAGCGGTCTATCGTTCATATCGCCCATCGGGATGTCGCGTATGCGGTCGTTTCGATAGCGCCACTTGCGAAACTTGAGTCCTTCAAGAGGCGCATGGGCTGGACCTTTGAGTGGCTGTCCTCGGCCGACTCGGACTTCAACAGGGACTTTCATGTGTCATTCAGCGAGGAAGAACTGAAGAACAACAAGGTCTATCACAACTACCGGGCGGACTCGTCGTTCTCGGGCAAGGAAGCGCCTGGAGTCAGCGCCTTCGCGAAGGACGACACTGGCACGATCTACCACACGTATTCTGTCTATGGACGCGGCCTCGAAACGTTCATGGGCGCCTACGACCTGCTCGACATCGTCCCCAAGGGACGCGATGAAGACGAACTCTCCTACAGCATGGAATGGCTGCGGCTCAAGGATTCCTACGACGAGTAGGGGGGGGACTCGCATCAATGGTCGCTGCTTGTTCGACCCCGATCACCGAGAGCGCACCTGGCTCGGTTAGTATCGGAGCCGCATGGCTCACTCCTTCGAACTTCGAACGGCGGCGGACTTCCACCGGGCGCTTCAGGTCCAGGTCGCCGAGTACCAGGACGACGACCTGAACTCCGTGATGGCCGTCGCGTGTGCCCTTTTCGCGTGGCACCTCGTCGAGTGGATCCGCGTCGAGTTCTTCTCCAGCCAGGAGCTGGGAACGTTTCGCGGCGATCTCGTCGCCAAGTGTCCCGAACTGGAGTTCATGGGCAACATCGCAAACGGGACGAAGCACGCCGTTCTATCGAACAAGAAGAAGGCCGTGGCTCACACGTCAAAAGCGAACCGGAGCTTTGATCAGACCTTCGACTCGACCTTCAACGGCGGCTTCCGCATCCACCTTCAGGACGGTACCGAAGTTCCGTTCGGACCATGCCTCGAAACGGTGGCCGAGTTCTGGGACCGGTACTTCCAGCACCAACTGGGGGTCGATCCAGAACCCCCGCCGGACTCCTCCCCCTAGAGCAGGGGGAATCACGCTGTCGATGATCGGGCTCAGGGGTTGTCCGGAACCGTTCGATTTTGGGCCGGGAAGGCGTTGCCCAACCACCGCCGCAGAAGACTCGGAAGCTCACCGTGTATGATCGCGATCGGTTCGTGCCACGAACGATCCCATTCTCCATTCTCGTTGCGCTTGCCCTCTCCTGCGGGTGCGAACGAACCCTTGCGCCGCCGTGCCCGACTATTGCCCTTCCTCTTCCTCGGAACGCTGACGGTGCGAGCATGTACCCGAAAGGCGCCGTTCTCCGTCGGTACTTTCCGCCGGAGGACCACCTCGCGGTTCGCTTCGACAATGGCGAAGTTCGCGATGTCTTCCCTAGATCTTGGATAGCGGGAAAGCTGTTGGACTTTCACGAGCCGCCGCTGTTCGAGCGCCGAGCGGAACCGAGCCTTCACGCATACCGGGCTTCCTGCCGTCGTTGAACGCATTCGGCGACAGCATCGCCTATATTGAGCAGACCCACGGCGAGCACAAGACGACGAGACCTTGCGAGGATGCGAGGTTCGAGGGCGCCGCGATTGCCACCACTCGCCGAGAAATCTCCGACCAGTCCTGGGAGCGCATCGCCCGCTGCACCGAGAGCTACTTCTGGACGACGCCGGTTGAACACACCGAACTTGGTGGCGAGGACGGGTGGAGCACCGTCATCGAGGGAGTCCGCGACGGGCGCTACCACGTCACGTATCGTTGGTGCCTCCAGTGCTCCGGCCACGCCCGCGATGCAGCCGACGCCGGTCTCCTTGAGTGTGTGCGGCTGATCTACGATGCAGTCTTGGGCACGGAATCCGGCTAGCCCGTACCATGGTTCACGCAAAGGACTCGAACTCCGCCACGACGGGGCAGTGGTCGCTCATCGGCCAGCCGCCAGCCACCGTCGACCCGCGCGATGAGCAGCTCGACGGGCTCTCGGCCGGAGTCGACGTTGAACGCGAGCGCGTACTCGTTTCGTTTCGCGCGGCACACCTTTACCTCGTGGATTCCGACCAGCATCGCGGCGTCGATCTCGTTCCCGACGCGTCGTCAACGAGCTGGCGCGTCATAGCTCCACGCCAGCGCGACAACCCAAGTTATCCCCGCGACTCGCGCCGCCGCATTCCCGTACCCCGGCACCAGTGCAACGGACGCCAGCGCCCGTCGGCGGTCAGGCTTGTGGCGCCGTTTCAAGCGTGAGAACTGGTGCTACATTTGCGGTCGACACCGATGACGACCATTCGCCCAGCCAACAGCGATGACATCGAGGCGCTCGTCGATCTCGTCGGGGAGTTCTTCGATGACGACGCCGAGTCGTTTCCCACCATCTATGCCAGCGAGAGCCGAGAGGAACGATTCAACTACATCCGGAGCGTGCTCGCGGAGCCCGTGTCCCACCTCGACGTCGCTCTCGTGGACGGCCGCATCGTCGGTCTTTGCGCGTTCGACGAGGCGCGCACGAAGCGCCTCGGCTTCGCACGCGACAACCACATCACGGTTCACCTGATCTCCGTGACGAAGGACCATCGACGGCAGGGGATCGCCAAGCGGTTGCTGAACTCCGCCCACGACTGGGCCAAGGCCAACGGCTTCGCGGCGGTGCGCCTGAACGTGTGGGAGCACAACGCCGGAGCGCAAAGCTTCTACGCCACGTTCGGCTACCAGACCATCACGAGACGCTTGGCGGTTGATCTCAACTCGACCCGCGAGCCCGACTGAGCAGGCGCCCAGTTCACGGCTCCGGCCAGTTCCGCTCTTCCGCCAGGTTCGCGTCCGACTTGTTGAACAGCTCGCCCTCGCGATGATGCCGGCTCTGCACCTCGATCAGCGTGTCGAGCATCGCCGTCGTGTTCGCGTCCCGGGCGCGGTCGTAGACGAAGCTCAACGACGAGCAGCACTCGGGGATCACGGTCAAGACCCGCTCGCTGGCGAGATCCACCGATGAACCCTCACTCAGAGCGTCGGCTTCGTAGGAGCGGAAGCGCTCCTCGGCCAGGAGCGTCGTCAAGGTGGCGAAGTCTTCCTCGGAGACTTCGCCGACCAATCGCGGGCCGGCCGCGAGGTAGGGCCCCGGCGACTGTTCGACGCAACGCTTGGTCTTTATCGGGTGCAGGCGTTGGTCTCGCTCTCTACGTATCCGTAGAGAGTGAAGGCGGTCGGCCCCGGCTCATGCCGCTCGAACGTGAGCCAGAGGTCGTCGGCGGGCTTGTCGGCGAGTGTGCCGAGAGTCGACGTCGCGATGCTCGACAGCGAACACTCCGAGGAGTAACTCCCGGGTGTGACTGACCCCGAGCCTGTCGCAGGCCCGCCAAGACCTGAGTCGCGCCAAGGGACAGGCTGTCGTGAGTTTCTGATCGGCGTCGCGGTGTTCGCGGTCATCATGGTGGTTGTCTTCGTGCTGCGTCGCTAGCCAAGGCGTGGAAACGGGCGCCTACGAAAAGAGCACGGCATCCGTCGTCGCGAGCACGACAGCGGCACGAACTGGCATGGCCCGCCGTGCGTCGCGCGACTGGCACGGGTTCGCGTCCGGGGCCACACTACGCTTCACGGGGGCGAGCCCCGTCGAATAGCTCGACACTTCGCTCCCCCTTCGGGATCGGCGCCGCGTCGTCGGTCCTGGGAGCGGCAAGACAGTCATCGGATCATCCCTGTTTCTCGCGGCGCGGCGCGACTGAACGGGGAGAGGGCCATGTCTGCGTCGCCGGACGACGAACTTCGCGAGTGGTGGGGGCGGTCACGTGACCGGAGCCTGCGCGCGCTCCGACTCTGCCTCGGCCTGTCGCCCAAGGAGATGCTCGCACTGCTGGGCGTTCCGTCGCGGAACGACCTTCGCCTGCCGGAGCCGCCGCCGAAGCGCGAGACGCCGCGACAACGAGGCCGGCCGCGCAACGACTACGATCGCGACGCCGTGATCCTAGCCATGCAGGAGACGAACGGCAACGTGCGGGCGACGGCAGGCATGACCGGCATCAAGCGCACCACGCTCCAGGACTACCTCCGTCGGGAACCGATCCCCGAGCACTGGTACGTGTATGGTCGCGGCTTGCGGGTCGAGCACTGCGAGCTGCTCCACCGGAGCGGCGTCTCGCCCGACGTCGCGCGTGCCCGAGCCTACCAGTCGTCGAAGCGTGGGCTCGACGTCCCCGTCTGGAACTGCCGCGGGCACATGATGTGGGTCCAAACCCGGATCGACGATCCCCGCGACCGTCGACGCAGGTACAAGAACCCGAGGGACGCGACGCCAATCGTCGACGTGTCTCCCCGCGGCAGGGGACTCGTGCTCGACGAGGATCGGACGCTGTACGTCGCCGAGAGCCCGCGCAAGGCCGACGCCGCCGTTTCGGTCGGGCTGGCCTGCGTCGCCGTGCAAGGAGTGAGGATGATCTCCGGCGACGAGCACGAGTGGCGCTACATCGGCGTCGAGGGACGAGAGGTCGTGCTCGCGCTCGACGGCGACGCCGCGTGCAAGCCGGACGTTCGCAGCGCCGAACGCGGGCTGTGGGAGTTCCTCGTCGAGCTGGGTGCCGAGGTCCGCGTGGCGCGGCTGCCACCCGACCTGGGGCTCGACGACTTCCTCGCCGACAGCGGGTCGGTCGCCGACCTGGACGACCGGGTGGCCGGATATTCGGCGTCGAGGGGCGCGAAG
>JAJDAH010000194.1 GCA_029261965.1 Polyangiaceae bacterium | reverse complement strand
GATCGTGAAGCCGCCTCGCGTCCACACCAGGAGCTTCACCTGGTTCTTTCGACGGTTCAGGAAGACGAAGACGTGACCGCTCAGCGGATCGCGCTGCAGGATCTGGCGCACGTCGTTCGACAGCCCGTCGAAGGACTTGCGTAGATTCGTCGCCTCCGTCGCGAAGTAAACGCGCACGGCGCGAGGCAGCAGCAGCATCACACGCTCTCGAGTGCGACGACGACCTCCGCCAGCCACGCGACCTCGACGTCGCCCGTCGTCGGCGCCTCCACGATCACGCCGCGAGGTAGGTGAACGCTGATCCGCGACGTCCCCACGCCCACGACGACGCCCGGGACCAGCTTCCCGCCCGGCGCGTCGCGCACGCTGGCACTCGTCTCGTCACCCTCGATTCGATCACGCCAGTAGCGAAGTCGCTGCGTGCCCAGCCTACGCTTGCGTGCGAACGCCGCCATCGACAGCCCGCTTCGGCGCCACTCGCTGACGACCTTGCTTCCCTGCTCCCAGCTCCATCGCGTCTTGTTGCTCATGCACCCGAGTCTGGCTGGAGTTGCGGGGCCTGAGAGCCCTGCGGACTAGCGGACGGACACGTGCTCGACGCATCGACCCGCAGCTTCCCGCTAGGTTCGTACATGCTGGGAACGTCTATCAGCCACGAACGCGCGAAGAAAAAAATTCAGCTCCTGATGGCACCCATCGCACGAGCGATCGAAGATTTCGAGGATGTCGCTCCCATAGCTCACGTGCGTTTGGGCGATGACCTCTTCGATGTTCTGCTCCTCTGCAGCGCAGGTATCGCGTGCGTGCACGACCCAGCGATACGGCGTGTACGACGTGAGCCCCTCGACGGTAACAGAGAGTTGGCCGCTCACCGTAGCGACGACGGAGAACGAACTCACCCCCCCAGGTGACAGTGACGGAAACGGCGTCCACCCGGTAGAAATGTGACGTGCCTGATAAACAAGGTACTCGGTGTCTTCTGGGCGTGTCGTGTCGTCCACCGCAGCGGACCACTCGACCCGAACAGATGTCGTGCCGAGAACGGTCGCCGACGCGACACCGGCGAAAACAGGCGCCTGATTGATGAGGGGGTCGCACTGAGTTGGCGCTCCACCCGTTCCACTGGCTCCCGCGAAACCGCCGCCTCCTGTTCCCCCGCCGAAGCCGGCAGAACCCGCATTCCCCGAGCCCGCTCCGGAAAAGCCACCAACACCGGGTGCCGTTCCTGCGACGCCCGCATTACCGCCGGCGGCTGGGCTCCCGCCGTTTGCACCCGCTCCTGCGCTTGCACCCGCCGAACCGCTTGTGCCATCCCCGTTCGGTCCGAAGCTCCCGCAGATTCGTCGGTTGCCCGCATGCAAGCGCCTGGCATCGGTGCGTTTGGCCTGCTATTTGGACGCGCAAGTGTTCGACACACCTTCACTGGTGATGCGAGTTCGGCGTGCTCTAATCGCTGGTGCGGCGCTCACCGGCGGAACGACTTCGGTTGTCGCCGCGGTCATCCAAGGTTGCTCGGATGGTTGCGCTGCCGACGTCGTCCTGAACTGCGATGCCTCGCCGCGGGTCAATGAGTGTGCGGATGGCGGACCTGCCCTCGACGCCAGTGCTTCTGCGGCAAGTCGCGGCCCTGAGCGCTAGCGTTCGTCTATCCTTCCACGACTCAGGACTAAGAAACACGATGGTCCGTCTTGGAATCACCGCCCTGTTGGGATCGACGGCGCTCCACCTTTCGGCGTGCGAGCGCTGCACGTCGTCTAACCAGGCTGCTGGGGCACCCTCGGGCGAGTCGCCTGATGCTGCTGCGCCGCCGGCTTCTCGAGTGCCTCCTGCGGCCGAAGATGATCTACGCGCAGGTCGCACCATCGTGGAGCGAATCCCGCTCGGACAGCCGTGCGTGTTCGAGCTTGGGGAGAGCAAAGACCCGAAGGGGCTTCCGATCGGCCCCAGCGACCGTTGGAGCAAGTCTCGATCGCGCAAGGACGTCCGGTGCTCGTTTCGCGTTCACTCGACCGTGCCTGTAGTCGACGTGCGGGTTCTCGGTCAGCCCGGCGATTACGGAGTGGACAGCGTCCAAATCGGTACGCAAGGTCCCGGTGTCTCGGTGTTCCAAGATGTCGAGTACGCGAACGAGTTGAGGCGCGAAATCGAGACGATCGACGTCAACTTCGACGGCTATCTGGATCTTCGCATCCTGCGCAGCGTCGGATCGATCGGCTGCTTCTACCACACCTACTTCGTCTTCAACCGCGAGCGGCACGAAGAGTCGCAAGCCACGGCCGAGGCCGGAGCGCAGGACGCGGATCTACCGGCGTTCGAGCGCGTGGACCGTCTGGAGGACCTATGCAACGTCGAGCTTCATCCAGCGACCAAGGCAATCACCGCAACGGATCTCGCTGGTCCACCGGACTTGCGGTTCAGATGGAAAGACGGCGAGCTTGTCGACGACGAACGCCGGTAGAGGGGACCGGCCGGACATCTGCCTTCATGATCGGTCGATTCCCAACTCGCACGCGCACATTCGAGCTTGCTCGGGCTCTCATGGGGACCGCGCTCTACGCGATGGCTTTGTCCTGCTCGTCGACGACGGCAGAAGAAGAAGAAGAAGAACCCCAGCGCCTTCAAGCGCTCGGGGAAGAATGTTCCCCCTCAGTCGGCTGCGTGTCCCCGTCGGTCTGCGAGCTCGGGCGTTGTCGTACCGAGTGCGATACGTCAGGTGACTGCGACGAAGCACTCCGTTGCGTTCGGACGGAGCGCACTTCCGTATGCCAGTTCGAGAACGAGGTTGGCTGTGACTCCGACGCCAGTTGCCCGGGAGCTCAGACATGCGCCGTCGATGACAAGTGTCGAGACGAGTGCGCGGACGACGATGAGTGCGTCGACAGACAGTTTTGCGTATTTGGGTCGTGCATTGCCGTGGATGAATGGCTTGAATTCTTGGAGCTCTGGCAACTACGAGACAGGGTCCAGTCTTGCGATGAATGCGCTCCACCACGCGTCTGCGCGCGCGTGGGCGGGGCGGGCCTTTATGGGCTCTATTGCGTCACGCGACCGCCGCAGTGTGAGAACGATCCCTCTTGCGCGTGCATGAAGTCCTTCGTTTGCGAAAACATTCCGACACTCTATGTCTGCAGCGAGGAGCCGCCTGGGCTTCAATGTCACTGTCCGGGTTGCTGATCGGGTGCCGGGGCTCGAGAAAGGCGGAGCGGGGGGTTCCCTCTGCCACGTAGTCGACCAGCTCGACGTCGAGACAGAACCATCTGCTATTCTCGAGCGAACGCCATGCACTCCACTGCCACTGACGATTCGTCCGAAGCCGGTTTCGAGGCGGGTGGAACGCAGCTCGAACCCGGCGAGAAGCTGGGGCGGTTCGAGATCGTCGCTCGAGTGGGCAATGCCGATGCCGGGCGTCGCCGTGCTACGAACGCCGCATGACATTTCGCTCGTCAGCAGCGCTCGGGCTCTTCCTCCTCGGTTGCGCCGCGCCGCCGACGCCGTCCGCGAAAGCCGCGGAATCGCCGTCGGGTGGGCGCCTGACCGCTAGCGCCTGCGAAGCCGGCGGCGGCACGGTAGTGGGTGACATTGGCGACGGAGCGGTTCATCGGCCCGACTACCGGTGCCCCGCAAGCAATCAGCCGCCGATCGGCACCATCGAGCCCGAGCCCGGAGGACCGATCGGCGTCGAGGGCTCGGTTTGCTGCCCAGGGTAGGTCGCCGTGGCCAGCGATGAGGGCGAGCCGGCGGCGCAGTCCCGCATCGATTGCGACCTACCGATCCACTCGGTCGAGAGCGTTTGTCGCGAGTTGAACATCCCCGAGCAAGCGCGGCCTCCGAGGTTTCTGGTTCTCTACGGGTCGCTTCGGGAGACGAGCTACAGCCGTCTTCTGGCGCGGGAGGTCGAACGGGTCCTGCTCCACTTCGGGGCGGAGGTCAGAGTCTTCGATCCCATCCGACGGCGCGCGCCGCCCGACGCAGGGTCGCACCGTCGCCGTCATGGAGGTGTCGGGCGGCTCTCAGTCCTTCAACGCAGTAAACCAACTCCGCCTTCTCGGACGATGGATGCGCATGTTCGTCATTCCGAACCAGTCTTCCGTCCCGAAAGCCTGGCAGGAGTTCGACGCGAAAGGTCGAATGAGGCCTTCCGACTACCGTGACCGCGTCGTGGACGTGTGCGAGGAGCTGTTTCGCTTCACGGTGTTGTTGCTCGATCGGCGTGAGGCTCTATCGGTTCGACACAGCGAACAGAAACAGATTCGCTTGCGCGGTCAGCTCGACGCCGGTCAAGGCGTGGATCAACGAGGGCCGAAGAAGTGAAGAGTGAAAACATCTCTCGCACCCCAAATTTTGAGTCGCGGGGCGGATGCTTTTCGGACGCCTCAAGGGTGTGGAGCGCACTCCGCATCGACATGTCCCGCGCCTGATATCCGGCTGGATCTCTGGCTACTTCGCCGGAACACTGGGCCCCCTCGAGGATTTCCAGCGCCCGCCGACGTGACGTCGGCGGGCAGGCCGCTCAACCGATTCTCAGAGGCACTCGTAGGTGGTGCCGGAGTGCACCTTGTTGCCGGTGCACTCGCTGGCGTTCGCGCAGCCGCAGTTGCCGTCGGCCTTGCAAATGGTGCCATCGCGGCTCATCGCGCACTGCGCGTTGTCCGTGCAGGTGCACCGGCCAGTCGCGGTGTTGCAGGTGTCGCCGGGCTGGAACATGCACAGGAGGTTGTTCGAGCCGCAGCCGCACTCGCCGTTGTCCGCGCAGAAGGTGTCGGGCATCGGGCCGCGGTTGCAGCTGTCCATCGGTGTCTTTTGGCACATGCACTTTCGCGCCACCGTGTCGCAGATCGGCGTGAACGCCGGGAACGTCGGCGTGCAGTCGCCGTCGCTGTCGCAGAAGCGCCGGCACTCCTTCGTCGTCTGGTCGCAGATCCGCTCGAAGCCGCAGATCTGGATCGTGCCGCCGTCGTCGAAGTGGTCGAAGCTGATCCTAGCGTTGCTGCAGATGACACCGGACTCGTCGCGACCGCAGGCCTGGACGCCGTTGCCCGCTTTGACGCAGAACTCGTTCGAGCCCGTGCAGTCGCCGTGCCCGGTGCATGTGCGACTCAGGTCGATCTGGTCGTTGACTCCCGAGTTGCAGAACAGGTCGTCGACGCATTCGCAGCTGGTGCCCGCGCAGGTGTAGCCGTCATCGCAGTCGCCATCGGCGCTGCATGTCTCGGTGCAGGTGCCACCCATCGGAGCTCCGCCGCTGCCCGAGCCGGCCGCACCCCCGGTTCCAGCCCCCGCGCCGCCCCCGGTTCCCCCGCCGGCTCCGCCTCCAGATCCGGCTCCCGCGCCGCCGCCAGTGCCCCCGCCGGTGCCAGCCGAGCCGCCGGTGCCGCCACCGGCGCTACCGCCAGTGCCGCTGCCGCCCGTGCCGCCCGTGCCGCTGCCACCGCTTCCCCCCGAGCCGGTGCTGCCGGCCGAGCCATCGGAAGACGAGCTATCGCTATCGCCGCCGCCGCAGGCGACCGCCGCCACCAAACCCACCGCAATCAAGGCCCCCGCCAAAGCAATCTTCTTCATGCAGCCGAGGGTATCGGAAGTGTCCACCCGGATCCAGCAAGCGGCCACTATTCATGCGCCCTAAATTTGAGTCGGGTGGACATTTCGCAACGACTTCGGGGGCGGCATCGGCGCGGGGGCGAAGGAACGAGCTGACAATACGAAGGTCGGCTGCGAGGACCGTGAGCATGGTCGGACGAGTGTCGTCAGACTAGTCTGGTGCGAGTGGCGCGTTCACGACGAGTGATGCGAGTTGGCGTTCAGCTCACCCTGGCAGCCTCGGGTGCTCTCGTCTTCTTGACAGTCGGGTGCGCACCCAGACACTCCACCTGCGTAAAAGACGGGGATCTCTGGTGATCCGAGCTCTGCCATCGCGTGTGCGCAGAGTTGCAAGCAGATGAGGACACGCGCAGCGGCTCAGGGGACGCGGCGCCGGGGCGGCGGCGGGCCCGTCGTGGGCGGTGGGATCACGATGGGGCGTCCGAGGTTCCTTCCGCCGATGACGGTGGGCTGCTTCGCCCGAGAAGGCTGGGGGAGCTTGGGTGCTGGACGGCCGAATCCGTATCGAGCGGTGGCGCGGACGCCGTGGGATCGTCCACGGGAAGCGACGACGACTTGCAAATCGTCGGCGGGGATCTGGGCAATGGCGAATCGAAAGGTCCGCCGGACGAGAACATCGGTTTGATTGCGGATCGTTTCGAGCGGCTGCCCGCTCACGAGTCTTGCGCCGCGAGGGATCTTCGCCTCCAGCCTCATCGGTTGCGCGTTGGGGCGCGGTCGGTGGACCGTGAGCTCGACTGTGATGACGTCGCCGGGGCGCGGGTTCGCTGGGCCCTGAATGCGGGCAGTCATCGGAGCGCGCACACCATGACGTGCCGAGTCGAGCGCAGGCGCGGGGCGGGAGGCCGTCGGCGTCGGTGCACCGGAGATCGGCTGAGCCGTCGCCGCCGGTGCGGGGCGGGTCTCGCCTGAGGCTGGGGCGACTTCGTTTGGTGACGCCCTGTCTTGGGTCGAAGCACCCGGCGCCGCACAGGCCACGGCCGGGAGTAGCGCGGCAAGTGACAGCTGGGCGAGTCGACGAGTCATGAAGCCTCTACGGACACAGCGGTGCGGCGCTCGGGTAGGGGTAGAAGGTGGATGGAATGGTCACGGCATCGATCGATGCGGCGGACACGCCGGAGCACCGGAGGGCGTCCAGATAGTCGGCGAACATCGGAGCGCTGATGCCGGTGTCGATCACATTGGTTTTGGGACCGCAGCCGGACACGATGTCCCATAGATGGGTCGTGTATCCGCGCCCGAACGGGCCCGATGTCATCTGCGCGCTCGACAGGCCGGCCATGACCGGAACCTCACCAACCGCGGGGTCCTGCAGCAATCCCCAGATCATCGCCGCCACTTCGTTCTCGTCCATGTCCTGAAGCAACCCCCCGGCTGGAGTCGGCCGGATCCAGGGCGCCCCGAAGTCGTATGTCCGCGCGGACACGTCGAACCAGAAAAACGAACCGTTCTGCTTGTCGTAAAAAACGGGAGAGTTCCGAGCGAAGCTCGAAAATGCCGTGGCCCAACCTTCCGACCACGCTTGCCCGGGGAAAGTCGGAACGCCGAGGCAGTGCAGCCCGCCTTCGCGCGGCGAGGTTCCGAAAGACGCCATGGTCCAGTGGCCGAGCTCGTGGGCAACGACGGGGCCGGACCAGAAGCTCATGTCTTGCGCCGAGGCCGAGATCCAAATCTGTGAACCGAAGGCGTACCCTTCGACGGATACGGGAGCGTCGTAGAAGCAGGCGACGCATGGCCACGTCGTGTTCATCCGCAACCACGCGACGAACGGAAGCGCCTGTCCTGCGAAACTGCTCAGAGAGACCTCGTAGGCGAAACGCAGGTAGTCGTAGACACCCACCGCCGCGCTCCCGAGCGCTTCGCTGATGAGAATCACCGAACCGCTGGGCGCCGTGCCGGGGTCGACCGACCATTGCCAGAACGCAGAAGTGCTGGGGAAGCCGAACATGTTCTGCTCGCCATCCGGCACGTCGGGCTCGGCCACTCCGAGCGCCGCACCCGTCCCGGCGGCGTTCGGTCGGACGAGGAAAAAGGCGATCGCGTCGCCCGACTGGTAGGGACTGGGCACCTGAATCGTGAAGTCGCCGATGCCATCCGTCAACGCGATGTCGACGAACTGCTGCCCGCGGTACGAGACGACGAGCACGCTCGGCGCCGCGAACGTTCCGACCGTCGAGCTCCAGTCGTCGAGCGTAGAGTTCGCGTCGCGTGCTTCGAAGACTAGCGTGCCGAATTAGTTCGTCGTGGGTACCACGTCCGTACAGAACGCGCCCAGGGCCGTGACGACGCACTGTCCTGGGCAGGCCGACGGATCCCACTGCCCCGACGCATCACACACCTCGAGCGTCGCCGGGCCCGGGCATCGAGACTCGCCGGGAGTGCATACTCCGCTGACCGCAACGCAAGTCGCGTCGCCCCCGACGATTTGACACTGCTCGAGGGCGCCACAATCGATGGTGACCACAACTGGCGTACCACCGCCGGTTGGCACGGCGCACCTGCGGTATTGAGTCGCTGAAGAACACTCGCCTGCGAAGGTCACCGACCCACACGGGTTGGTCGCTCCGCCGGATCCCGCGCTGCCGCCCATGCCGCCGACTCCTGCCGCGCCGGCGCTGCCGCCCATGCCGCCGACTCCGCCCATGCCGACGGTACCGCCCGTGCCGACGCCGCCCATGCCCGCCAGCCCGCCGCTACCCCCGACTCCGCCGGTGCCCGCCAGCCCGCCGCTGCCGCCGACGCCCACTCCACCGGTGCCGCCGACTCCGCTCGCGCCCGCTAAACCACCGTTGCCGCCGACACCGCTTGCGCCCGCGACACCGCTCGCGCCCGCGACACCGCCGGCACCGGCGAGTCCAGCACCGCCACCGTTCCCCACGCCCGCGTTGCCGGCGCCGCCGCCGACCCCCGCGGTCCCTCCCGTGCCCGCGGTACCTCCGCTTGCACCCGCGCTTCCTGCTTGTCCGCCGCCTGTCCCCCCGGGGGTGCCGGCACCGCCACCGACACCACCCGCGCCACCTGAAGCAGCGACGCCGCCGGTGCCTCCAACCGAGCCGCCGCCGACCCCAACACCGCCGCCTTCTCCCGCGGCGCCGTCACTCGCCTGGTCCCCGGACTTGCCAC
>JAJDAH010000193.1 GCA_029261965.1 Polyangiaceae bacterium | reverse complement strand
CCGCCGGCAGGTGCGTCGGCGCCACCGACGACGGGATCCGGCGCGGGCTCGCCGCTTTTCGCGGACTGCCGCACCGGACCGCTTTCGTTCGGAGCTTGGGAGGCGTGAGCTTCTACGACGATTCCAAAGGGACGAACGTGGGGGCTTCGGTCACCGCGCTTCTCGGGCTGAGCGAGACGAGGGGCGTCTTGATCGCGGGCGGTCGCGACAAACACGGATCCTACGAGCCGCTGGTCGCCGCCCTGGAAAAGAAGGGTCGTGCCCTAGTCGTTCTGGGAGAGGCAGCCGATCGGATAAAATCTGCGGTTGGCGACCGAATAGCAGTCGAGCGCGCGGAAAACATGACCGACGCCGTGCGCCGTGCTCGTCGGCTCGCGCGGCCTGGAGATGCCGTGCTGCTGAGCCCGGCGTGCTCGAGTTTCGACATGTACGCGAGCTACGCCGAACGCGGCAAGAGCTTCGCCGCGGCAGTTGCAGCCCTCCGGGACGCTGCCGCCGACGAGGCATCACGATGAAAGGGGTCGTTTCCGGTCTGCTGAAGCGGCGCGCCGAGCTCGGGCCTCCGGACGCCGTGCTCGTCGCCCTCGCCGTCGGGTTGCTCGGTTTCGGCATCGTCATCGTCTACAGCGCGAGCACGATCGAGGGGGTCGGCCTAAAGCATCCCGATCCGCAGTTCTTCTTGAAGAGGCAGACGGTGTATGCCGTGTTGGCCCTCGCCGTGATGGCCGTTGCTTCGAGCTTCGACTACCAGAAGCTCCGTCCGCTCACCTACGCGATCCTCGGGGTTGCGTGTGCAGGGCTGGTCGCCGTTCTCGTCGTTGGCGTCGTCGCCGGCGGCGCCAAACGCTGGATCAATCTCGGACCGGTGAACATTCAGCCGTCGGAGGTAGCGAAGCTCGCTCTCGTGCTGTGGCTGGGACATTCGCTCGCCAAAAAGGGGGACTTGGTCAAGACCTTCAAGCTCGGGATGTTGCCGCACCTGATCATGGCGGGGATCCTGATCATGCTTTGCATGAAGCAGCCGGACTTCGGCGGCGCGGTCGTGCTGGCGCTGCTGACGTTCATCTTGCTGTTCGTGGCCGGCGCCCGGTTCGAGCTCTTGGTGGTTACCGGCGTCGTGGCGAGTGCCGTCGGGTTGGCGTTGGTGCGCAGCAGGGACTACCGCTGGGAGCGAATCTTGGCCTGGCTCGACATGAACGAGCATCGTCAGGACCTCGCTTATCAGCCATTTCAGTCGGTGATGAGTTTCGGTTCGGGAAACTTCGGCGGCGTCGGTCTCGGCGACGGCTATCAGGTGCTTTACCTGCCGGAGGCGCACACCGACTTCGTTTCGGCGATTGTCGGTGAGGAGCTTGGTTTCGTTGGCGTGCTCGGGCTCGGGCTGACCTACCTCGTGATCGTGGCTCGTGGCGTCCGCACGGCTCTACGCGCCGAGGACGACTATGGCGCCTACGTTGCGTTCGGCATTTCGACGCTTTTCGGCATCCAGTCTCTGTTCAACCTCGCCGTCGCCATGGCGCTCCTCCCCACCAAGGGGCTCACACTGCCCTTCGTCAGTTACGGTGGATCGAGCTTGCTCGCGAGCGCTGCGGCGATGGGAGTCTTGTTGAACATTTCGCGTTCGCGCTTCGCGGTGAACAACAAGCGCGTGGACGAAGGACCGGCTCCTGAAGCGAGCGCGACGCTGGTGACCGAGGCGGACTTTGCGCCCGAGGGTCCGGACGGAGGAACGCGATGAGCGCGACCATTTTGATGGCGGGCGGCGGCACCGGCGGCCACGTGTTTCCGATGATTGCCGTTGCCGATGCGATTCGTCGACTCGCACCGGACATCGAGCCCATCTTCGTCGGGACCGCACGGGGCCTCGAGACTCGCCTCGTTCCCGAGCGCGGCTACCAGTTGGAGACGGTACACGTTCTGCCGATCCGTGGCGGGGGGGTGGCGGGTGCGTTTCGAGGCGTCGGTCGGGCAGCCGCCTCACTGCCGGAGTCGCGGGAGCTCGTGCGACGACTCGATCCGAGCGCAGTTTTTTCCATCGGCGGGTACGCCGCTGGTCCCGTTTCGCTGGCCGCGTGGTCGCGCGGCGTGCCGGTGGCGCTGATGGAGCCGAACAGTGTGCCGGGCCTGGCCAATCGATTGGCGGCGCGTTTCATCAAACGCGCCTACACGGCGTTTCCCGAGTCCGAGGCGACCTTTCCGAAACGCACCGTATTGCGATCCGGCGTGCCGATTCGCGCCGGCTTCGACCCGCGTCCGTACTCTCGCCGCCGCCCCCTTCGGGTTCTCGTGCTGGGTGGCAGCCAAGGTGCTCGGGCGCTGAACGCGGCGATGCCAGGCGCGCTCGCCCACGCCGCGACGCCAGTGCGAGTCGTGCACCAGACCGGTCGCGACAACGCCAAGGCAGTGGCCGAGCGGTACACTGCGCTCGGTGTGCGTGACTGGGCCGACGTGACCGAGTTCATCGACGACATGCCCGCCGCGCTCACCGACGCCGACATCGTCATCGGGCGATCGGGCGCGGGAGTCGTATCCGAGATTTGCGCGGTCGGACGGCCAGCAATCCTCGTCCCGTATCCGTTCGCGAGTGGTGACCACCAACGGCGCAATGCCGAGAGCCTGGAACGCGACGGCGCTGCCGTGTGCCTAGTGCAGTCGGAAGCCACGCCAGAGCGAATTGCCGCCGAGCTCGATCGGGTGGCGGAAAGCGACGGGCTTCTCGAAAAAATGGCACTCGCGGCGAACCGACGCGGGCGACCCAACGCGGCGCTGACGATTGCGCGGGACCTGCTCGGGCTCGCCGGCTTGGGCAGTAGTCGCGTGACCGAGCCGAGCGCGAGCGCCGACCGTCGGGATCCGGGCGCACTATCGCTGGCGCTCGAGGAGGCCGGCTGATGTTCCGCGGAAGGGTTCGCCACGTTCATTTCATCGGTGTCGGGGGCATCGGGATGAGCGGGTTGGCGGAGATCCTCCGAACGCTCGAGTTCGACGTGTCGGGATCCGACCTGAAGGAAGGAGAGGCGACCCGCCGACTGGCTCGCCTCGGTGTGCGCGTCGACATCGGACACACCGGCGCCAACGTCGCAAACGCCGACGTCGTCGTGTTTTCGAGCGCCATCACGGACAGCAATCCTGAAATCGTCGAGGCGCGCGCGCTCGGGATCCCCGTCATCACACGAGCCGAGATGCTCGCCGAGCTGATGCGCGTGAAGTACGGCGTGGCTATCGCTGGCTCTCACGGCAAGACGACGACGACCTCTCTGGTGGCGACCGTCCTGCGCGCGGCAGGTTTCGACCCAACGGTCGTCGTGGGCGGACGAATGGCGGCGCTGGGATCGAACGCGCGGCTCGGGGCCGGTGACCTTCTGGTGGCAGAGGCGGACGAGAGCGACGGCTCGTTCCTTCGTCTGACGCCGACCATCGCGGCGGTCACGAACATCGACCCGGAGCACTTGGATTTCTACGGATCACACGAAGCTCTGAAAGAAGCGTTCGTACAGTTCGTCGGCAAGGTGCCCTTCTATGGCCTGGCCGTGCTTTGCTTGGATCACCCGCACGTCCAGGATCTGTTGCCGAAGATGCGCCGTCGGTATGTGACCTATGGCTTGTCTCCCCAGGCGGACTATTCCGCCCGAGCCGTGAGTCACGAGGGTGTGAGGACTACGTTCGTGGCGTACCGACGCGGCGAGCCTCTCGGCGAATTCTCACTCTCGATGCCCGGCCAGCACAACGTGCTGAACTGCCTGGCGGCGGTGGCCATCGCCGACGAGCTCGAGGTGCCCCTCGACGTGATGAAAGAGTCCCTCGCGACCTTTCATGGCGTGGCCCGTCGCTTCTCCATCGTCGGCGAGGTCGAGAACGTGTTGCTGGTGGACGACTATGGTCACCACCCTGCGGAAGTCATGGCCACGCTCAACGCCGCACGCCGCGGCTTCACCGGTCGTGTGCACGTCGCGTTCCAACCTCACCGCTACACGCGCACCGCGCATCTCTTCGACGAATTCACTCGAGCCTTCAACGAGGCGGACAGCGTCTTCGTTACCGACATCTACGCCGCGGGAGAAAAGCCGATCGAGGGCGTGACGGCGGAGGCCCTGGCAGAGGCCATTCGGCAGCACGGACACCAAAACGTGCGCTACGAGGGAGACCGAGCGGTCCTTTCGTCCAAGATCGCCGCAGAAGCTCGGCCCGGCGACGTCGTCATCGCCCTCGGCGCCGGTGACATCAACAAGATCCTGTCCCACATCGGCGCGGAAATCTCCTCTCGTGGTGGTCGTGCCGCCGCCGGCAGCGTCGACGACGCCGTCGGCGATTCTGACCCCGATCCACACCGGGGTACGGCATGAGCGCCAAGAAGCGTCGGTCTCCGCCGGCCGAAGCGAAGGTGCGCCCGCCGCTTCTTCGGATCGTCGTGTCGTTGCTCAAGTTGACCTCCGGCATCGCGATCGTCGTCGGCGCCGCAACGGCGCTCACCTGGGGGCTGTATCGCTACGCCCGAACCACTCCGCGCTTCGCCGTGCAGGAGATTGAAATCAGCGGCAGCCGTCGCATGACCGACGATCAAGTAGCGAAGCTCGGCGGGCTCCAGCTCGGACACAACATCTTCGGAATAGACACGCGCGCCGTCGAGCAGCGCCTCGTGGACGACCCGTGGATTAGCGAGGCTCAGGTGAGTCGCCGGCTGCCGACCGGGCTTCGAGTCGATATCGTCGAGCGAGAGGCGCTTGCCGTCACGCCGCTGGGCGGACAGCTGTTTCTGCTGACTCGTACAGGGGAGCCCTTCAAGGCCGTCGAGGCTGGCGATCCCATCGATCTTCCCGTCGTCACGGGCATCGACGTCGAGCAACTGGCCCAGGATCGACCCCGGGAGCTCGAGCGCATCGCGATCGGGATGGAAGTGTTGCGCCACTACGAGCGAATGGCGCTATCGAAAGTCCACGCGGCCCAGGAGGTCCACGTCGCTGCAGACGGGCGGGTCACGCTGAGCGTCGGCAAGGAGGGCACCGCGCTCCACCTGGGCTTTGGGCCTTGGCGGAAAAAACTGACGATGGCCTCCCGGGTTGTTGGCCTGAGCGAGAAGCGAGGTCAGACGCCTGGCATCGTGTTTTTGGACAACCAGGCGCACCCTGAGCGCGTTGTCGTGAGGATGCGGTGAAACCCCTGTTTCCGCGAGGAAAACTTGGCCCCTTTTCCGGGTGCGTGGCAGCGTCCGGCCGAGCCTAGGTGCCCGAAAACGCGAGCCAAAACCCAATTTGACCATGAGCTTCAACATCCCCCAACCCGAGATTGTCGTCGGCCTCGATCTGGGCACGACCAAAGTCAGCGCCGTCGTCGGCGAAGTCGACTCTGACGGGATCACCATCCTCGGTGTAGGCAACGTGCCCTGCCGCGGGCTCCGCAAGGGCGTCGTCAGCAACATCGAGTGGACCGTGCGAAGTATCCGCGAGGCCGTCGAGGCCGCGCAGACCATGGCCGGCGTCGAAATTCGCTCAGTTTACGCCGGAGTAGCCGGCAGCCACATCCGCAGCCAAGCCTCGGACGGCGTCGCCGCCATCAGCGGACGCGAAGTAACCCAGGACGACGTGGACCGCGTGCTCGAGGGCGCGCGTGCCATCCCAGTCGACGCGGATCGGATGATTCTGCACGCCCTGCCAAGGGAGTACGTCGTCGACACCCAGGACGGCATTCGCGACCCGATCGGCATGAGCGGGGTCCGTCTGCAGTCGCGGGTGAACCTGATCACAGCGGCCACGAGCTGTCTCCAGAACGTGATTCGGTGCGTCGAGAGGTGTGGGCTCGAAGTGGCTGACGTCGTGCTCGAGCCCCTAGCCAGTGCGGATGCCGTTCTCAGTGAAGACGAGAAGGAAATCGGCTGCGCGGTCGTCGACATCGGCGGCGGCACGACGGATCTACTCATCTACACTGACGGCGGAATCGGGCACACGAGCGTCATTCCTGCCGGAGGCAACAACATCACGAGTGATGTGGCCGCGGGGCTCCGGACCCCAATGGCCGAAGCCGAGCGATTGAAGCGCAACTACGGCTGCGCCCTCGGACGCATGATCGCCGACGAGGAAGAGATCGAAGTCCCCGGGGTTGGTGGCCACGCCCCGCGCAAGGTCGCTCGCCGCGTCCTCAGCGACATCATCGAGCCCCGAGTCGAGGAGATTTTCAGCGAAGTTCGCCGGCGAATCGAGGAACTCGGCTTACTCGAGCAGGTGAGCGCGGGCGCCGTGCTGACAGGCGGCGCCGTGCTGATGGAAGGCATGAACGAGTGTGCCGAAGAGATCCTCGGTCTCCCGGTTCGCCTGGGATTCCCGATGGGTGTCAAAGGCATCGTGCAGCTCGTTCAAGGCCCGCAGTACGCGACCGGGGTTGGTCTCGTGCGTTTCGGAGCCCAGCAGCTTGCCGAGGCGCATTCTCACGGGCGGGTGGCCCTTGGCTCCACCACCGTCGCCGACGCAGAGAATGACGCGCCCCGCGGAAACGGACTTTGGGGTTGGTTGAGAGCCGCTTTTTGAGACTTCGCCACCTTCGACAGCATCAAGCAAACAGACGTACCGAGGCAACCCAGACCAAGAACGAAACCCGACGTCGCGCTACTCAACTACGGGAAGAGGCAGCCCGGGGTAGCGCGACACCAAAATGCGGCACAAACCGCACCCGGGAGGAGACGAGATGAGCTTTTCTATCGAGTTCGCAGAGGACGACGCGCAAGGGTATCAGGCGCGAATCAAGGTCATTGGGTGCGGTGGCGCCGGTGGCAACGCCATCAACACGATGATTCACTTCGGGCTCGAAGGCATCGAGTTTGCGAGTGTGAACACCGACGCGCAGGCACTGGCTGCCAATGCGGCGTCAGAACGCATCGCCATCGGCCAAAGCATCACCCGGGGCTTGGGCGCTGGAGCGGACCCGGAACGAGGTAGGAAAGCGGCCCTCGAGGACGTGAACCTGCTGAAGGAAGCGATTCACGGCTCGGACATGGTTTTCATTACCGCCGGCATGGGTGGTGGCACCGGGACAGGAGCCGCCCCAGTAATCGCGCAGATCGCCCGGGAGGCCGGAGCGTTGACCGTGGCAGTGGTGACCAAGCCCTTCCTCTTCGAAGGCCGCCAACGCGCTCGTCGCGCCGAGAATGGCTTCAAGGAGCTCCAAGAGCACGTTGACACCATCGTCACGATCCCCAACGAAAAGCTGATCGCCCTGGCGGACGACGACCTCACCTTCATCGAAGCCTTCCGCAAGGCCGACGAGGTCCTCTACCAAGCCGTCAAGGGAATCACCGACCTAATAACCCAGGACGGGCTCATCAATGTCGACTTTGCCGACGTCCGCACCGTGATGGAGGGGATGGGGCGAGCGCTCATGGGGACCGGTTGCGCCAAGGGCGAGGGGCGAGCCCGCCTGGCTGCTGAGCAAGCCATTACCTCCCCCTTGCTCGACGACATCAGCGTCGAGGGTGCTACCGGCGTTTTGTTGAACGTCGTTGGTGGACCGGACATGAAGATGAAAGAAGTCCAGGAAGCGGCGGCATTCGTGTCTGAACAGGCGCATGAGGATGCCAACGTCATTTGGGGCGCGAGCATCGATGACCAAATGAGCGAAGCGTTGAAAGTCACGGCTATTGCTACGGGTTTTGACCGACGCGACGAGGAGCCCGCCGAACTTCTACGTCAGGCCGCCCAGTCGCCACTCGAGCGAACAACCCGGGACACGCCGAGCAGCACTGTTCGAAGTTCTGGCGGAGACGGTGAGTTGGCGCCGGTGTACGCGACGCGGCGCTCTGGCACGGCAGCTTCAGCTCACTCTCCGCCAAGCACCACCGACGCCCAGCTGCCGGTGCGTGAGCGCATTACGTTTCCATCGAGCCTTGATCAGGACTGGGATACGCCAGCCTACCAACGACGCAAGAGTGGGTGAGCGGCAGGCTGCTACCAGAGGCGGCGAGCGACAAACGAGCGTTGAGTCGATCGTTCCCTACGCGGGGGCACAAACTACGTTCATGCGAACACGCAACGCATAGGTGCCCGGTGGGAATATCGGACGCATCCCTGCGCTGAGTAGCTGCAGCGCGGACCGATAGCGAGTGAGAAAGCTTCTCTCATGCCGCTGCGCGTGGAGTTGTCGCCAATGGTCAGAGGCCGCGAAACGGCGTCGCTTGTTCGCCGGGTTTCTTGGCGATCGGGGTCGACTGTCCGTTCGCTGACGCAGAACCCGCTGCGGTCCAAGAAACTTGCGGTGCTCCTGGCGGAACCTGGAACGCGTTTTTCGCACACGCTTGCGGACCGCCTCGGCCAGCATGTTTTGCAGCTCGGAGTCCGTGCGTTCGGCGAGGATCTGGGGCCGTGTGATGACTAGAGGGATCGTCACGGCCATGCGCCCGTTCGCACGAAAGAATACCGATGGTCGCTCGGCGTTGCGAGTTTCGCCGAAGTCTCTGAGGAGTAAACCGGGCCACTTCCCCGGGTCTTCGACCAGTCCAGCTGAGGTTGGATTGGCGACCGTGTAGGCCATCATGTCGAGGACATCGTGGTCAGAGAGCAGGCGAACCACGCTCGTTTGCTCGGTGGCCCAAAGGTTCTCGGCTCGCCCGTACAGGCTATTAATGCAGTTCGCCGTCAGCTTGTGGACGATTCGGAGGAACTCCGGGAGCTGGGCGCGTGGGTCCGTAACCACCGCGTGCCAATGATTGGACATCACGCAAAGTGCGTGAACCCGCACGTCGGTCGATTGGGCCGCAGCGGCGACGCAGTATTGGAAGATTTGATTGACGATGGGCGAGGGTTTCAGGAGGAAGTGACGCTGCGTGCAGCGGCGCGTCACGAGGTAGGTCGCTCCGGGAAGGACTTGGCGAGGCAGGGTCATGCGTACCAATCGGCCCGCCACCACCGACAGTTGCTTTATTTCGAGCTCCCGGGTTGTTTCTCAATTTGTCGCCGTCGCGCAGCGCCGGTCCGGGTGGTGCTACGAGACTTCGTACTGCTGGAGCTTGTAGTAGAGGCTTCGGCGACTGATTCCCAGGATGCGCGCGGCGACGTTCCGATTCCCTCCAGCTTTCCGGAGCGCCTTTTCCAGCGCCCGTTTTTCTGCGTTTTTCACCGCAGCTTCCAGGCCAATGACCTCGCTGTCGCCCGTCTGTTGCGGGCCGAATCCGGATTCGACAGCGAACGCCAACATGCCTGACTGAGCCTCCAGCGCACGGTCGACGTCGGCCGCAGTGATCCGTGGTCCGTCTGCCAATACGACGAGGCGCTCGACGAAGTTTTGCAGCTGTCGCACGTTTCCTGGCCAGGTCTGCCCTCGGAGTCGTTCAATTGCGGGTGCTTCGAGCGAAACCGAGCGGGCATTGTCCCGCGCGACCGAATCGCAGAAATGAACCGCTAACTCATCGACATCTTCGGGGCGCGCACGCAACGGAGGAACCCAAACGGGGACCACGTTGAGCCGATAAAATAGATCCTCGCGGAACTCGCCGGTTTTCACCATTTCGTCCAAGTTGCGGTGGGTCGCGGCGACGAACCGGACATCTGCTTTGCAGGTTTCTGTCCCACCAAGACGCTCGAACTCCCGATCCTGCAAGACCCTCAGCAACTTGACCTGGACCGCGGGCGTGATGTCGCCGATCTCATCCAAGAACAGAGTTCCACCGTTCGCGAGTTCGACCCTACCGGGTTTGCGCGTGGTCGCACCGGTAAACGCCCCCTTTTCGTAGCCGAACAGCTCGCTCTCGAGCAGATTGTCCGGCAGTGCCGCGCAATGCACCTTCACGAATGCACCGTTCCGGCGCGGGCTGAGTTCGTGAACCATGCGAGCCACGAGCTCCTTTCCGCTGCCGCTTTCGCCCCGAATGAGCACGGTCGCGACGCCGTCCGCCGCGCGGCGGACCGTGGCAAGGACCTCGTTGACGATGCTCGATCGACCGATGAACTGAGTGGATGGCATCAGCAGTCGAGACGGCGGTGGTTGCTCGGATGCCGCCTCGTGGGTGGCCAGCGCCTTTCGAACCACGTAGACCACCTCGTCCGCCTCGTACGGTTTTCGGATGAAGTCTGCCGCACCGGCGCGAACCGCGTCTACGGCGAGCCCAACTGACCCCGTCTCTGTGATGGCGACCACCGGTACGTCTGGCCACCGTTCGGCGATCTCGCTCAGGAGCTTCATGCGCGGCCCGTCTGGGAGCGCCAAATCCACCATTATCGCATCGAAAACGTCCTGATTGAGTGCTTCGATTGCCGCGTCCGCCGATGTTGCGACGCGCGTTGGGATCCGGATGTCTCCGAGTAGCTCGGCGAGACGAGCGGCAGTGTCGGGCTGCGAATCGGCCACCAGAATGTTCACGCGGGACACGCCTGAACTCTAGTCAACCTGCAGAGGAAACCCCACACCCTTGGGCCAGCCGTGCTCGTGGTGGCCTCGGCCAACACGTGGTGGCCCCAAACGACCTAGGACGTGGCGTTCTGCACGTCGGATCGGCACCGGCACAAACAACCTAGGACGTTGCGTTCTGGGACGTTGCGTTCTGCGTGTCGGATCGGCACCGGCGAGCCAGGCTGCTTATCGCCAAGGCTATCGTGGCGACGGCTTCGTACGGGGCAAGAGGTCGACGAAATTGCAGGGCTTTGTGCGACTGTCTAGTTGCGGCAGCAGTATCTTTTCGAGTGCCAGACGCACCGCGCCCGTTGACCCGGGCAAAAGGAAAACCAGCGTAGACTGACACAGAGCTGCGTCCGCCCGCGATTGAATCGTGCTGGCGCCGATTTCTTCGTAGCTCAACGAACGGAAGAGCTCGCCGAAGCCAGGAATGGACTTCGTTTTCAGCGGGCCGAGCGCTTCGGGCGTCACGTCCCGCGACGTGATGCCGGTGCCGCCGGTCGAGACGACTACGTCAATCTCGGGGTTTGCGATCCAGTTGGACAGGGCGGAACGGATGGCGTCAACGTCATCGCGGACAATCTCTCGTCCGACCACATGGTGTCCTGCACCACTGAGTTGCTCTGCCGCTAGGCCGCCGCTGGTGTCCGTGTGCATGGAGCGTGTGTCACTGACCGTGAGCACAGCGACGTTGATCGGCGAGAATTCGTTCATTGGCGCGTCCCAGGTTGTTTCTTCCCGGCTTGTTCTTCCGAAGTTTACGCGATGGTTGGCGCTGTCTACGATGACGCGGTGCACAACCCTTATGCGCCGCCGGGGACGCCAAACGCTGCCGTGTTTCGGCCCGCTCGCGTGCCGGAGACGGCCACGCACCGCGCCCCACCGGTGAGTGTTTTGGAGGGTATTCGGGCGGTTTGGGACGCCCCGCGCCGGAACGAGAACTTGCTCTTGGGTTGTTTGGTCACGCTCATCCCGGTCGCTGGGCCCATCGTGATGACAGGGTGGAGGGCGGAGTACCATCAACGCCTGCTTCGCGGGCATCCAGACCCCCTCGTCAAGTTCGATTTCGCGGATTTTGGGCACTATCTCGGGCGAGGCGTCAACCCGTTCGTCGCGAACCTCGTCGTCATGTTGCCCGCAATGCTGGGGATCTACGCGCTCGGCGTCGGTGTCGGGCTCGTGGCGACCGTGGTTGGGACCACCCTCGAATCGACCGGGGTTGTTCATGCGGGCCAAGTGGCGGGGGGCGTTCTGCTCTTGCTCGGGACCGTCTTGGTTTCTGCGGTCGCAAACGCCGCCCAGACTCGCGCCGAACTAACGGAGGATGTGGGCGAGACTCTCAACCTCGGAGCAATTCTCTCCTACGTTCGTTCAACCTGGACCCCAGTTCTCACGAAAATGCTGATTTTCGCTGTCGTCGGGGGCCTGGTCATGGTCGCAGGCGTGCTGGCGTGCTTCGTCGGGGTCTATCTTGCGGCGGTGCTCTTGCAGCTCGCGCAGGTCCATCTGCGGTGGCAAATCTATTCGCGGCACCTCGCCATGGGAGGTGAGGCGATTCCGGTTCGGCTCGCAGCAGAGCTTCCATCGGAAGCCGTGGCCCATTCCCCAACGCTAAGGGCCCCGTGAATTCGTTTGCGTGGCGTTTGGCGGGCGCGCTCACGGCGGGGCTGGGTGCGTGCACGCCGCCGGCGGATCACCGTTCGGCTCCAGTCGAGCTCGAGCCAGCTCGACACGCTGCGTCGGCGACCGCGTCGGGTGCGGCCCCGACGGCGGATGCCGCGCCCCCGTACCGCTATCGCGGGCCACCGCCGAAGGTTGCCGTCGGGGGTGATCGCGCGGTGTCGAGTCGACGGGGTTTGGTCGTCTCGGTTGAGCAGAACGCGACACGCGCAGGGGTCGAGGTTCTTTCGCAGGGGGGAAACGCAGTCGACGCTGCGGTTGCGGTTGGCTACGCGCTCGCGGTGACTCATCCGAGCGCCGGCAACGTCGGAGGAGGCGGGTTCATGCTTGTTCGGATGAATGGCGCGGAGACTGTCGCCGTCGATTTTCGGGAGCGGGCGCCCGCCGCGCTCACCCACACCAAGTTTCAGAAGATGATTGCGGACGGCGCCATTGGTCCGGCGGCAGCGGGTGTGCCGGGCACCGTTGCTGGGTTGGACCTGGCGCACGAGCGTTTCGGGCGCTTGGCGCGCGAAGTCGTCATGCGGCCATCCATCCGCCTTGCGGAGAGGGGGCACCGAATCGGCCACCGCGAGGGGCTCACTCTCCAATGGAACTGGGCGAAGCTCCGACAGAACGCCGAAGCGAGACGAATTTTCGGTTCTGTGGGCGGCAAGCCCAAGAAGGCCGGTACACGACTAGTTCGCAAGGACCTGGCGGCCACGCTACATCGCGTTGCGAAGGACGGTCGATTGGGCTTCTACGCGGGTCCCACCGCGGACCGCATCGTTCGCGCAATGAAGCCCGACGGACTGATCTCTGCTGTGGATCTGGCTCAGTACCGAGCAGCCATCCGGGAGCCGCTCCGTTCCTCCTACCGGGGTCTTCGCGTCGAAGTCATGCCGCCCCCTTCAGCCGGTGGTGTAGCCGTGACGCAGACTTTGCTCATGCTCGAGGTGCTCGAGGCCTACCGGTTCGCCCCGAGTTCGCCCGAAGCGCTTCATTTGTTCATCGAAGCGTCCAAGCGGGCACACGCGGAGCGCCGATTCGGCGTGGCGGACCCCGATTCGCTGACGGACCAGGAGGCGGCGAAACGGATGCGGTCGTGGAGCGATCCACGGTATCTGGCAGACAAGGCGCCTAGGATCGACGTGAATCGGGCGACGCCTTCCAGCGCGATCCACCCGCTCTTCTCTGGTGCAATCAAAGAGCTAAAAAACACCACGCATTTCGCCGTCGTCGATGCCGACGGCAATGTCGTGACGTGCACGACGACTCTTTCCGCGGGGTTCGGCTCGAAGTTCGTCGTGCCCGGGACGGGGATCGTGCTCAACAACTCCGCCGCGGCCTTCGGGACTGTCGGCGGCAATGTCCGACAACCTGGGCGACGAATGACGAGTTCGATGTCGCCGACGCTGGTGTTGCGCAACAACCAGCCGTTGCTCGTATTGGGAACTCCTGGGGGTGACACGATCGCCAGCACAGTCGTGCAGGTCCTGAGAAACGTGGTCGACTACCAGATGACCATCGACGCCGCGGTCGACGCGCCCCGGGTTCATCACGGGCTGGTCCCGGACGCGGTTCGCGACGAACGTCGCCGTCCGATCAGCCGGGCGACCCGTGATGCCCTGATCGGACTAGGACACACGTTCAGCAAGAAGCGTATCCCGATCGGGGACGCCAACAGCATTCTCATCGTCGACGGTACGGCCTGGGGATACGCTGACCCCAGGGAGGGGGGGCTCGCGATGGCGCTGCCGCCCTGAGGGCCGTTTCTCAGTGCAGGAAATCTTCGTAGAACCGGTCCCGCCAGTCGAAGAATCGAGAAAATTCTGCATCGTCCGACAACCCGGCGACGCCCTGGTCCATCAACCCCGGTACGGCGAGATGTTCCGACCTGGGAAATTTGAGGTGGAAGGCGAGACCAGCCGCAGCGACGTCCGCGAAGGTGGGCTCGTCCCCGACGAGGAACTTCGTCGCAGCGAGGCGGTCGGACAGTTCTCGGAGCAGTTGGCGCGTCGCTTGCTCGCTTTTCATCGCGAATCTGCGCGCGGCGGGCAGCCGCATCGCGCCACCGATTGCCCTCTCCAGCAACCTCGCCGTGCCCCCACGAACCCCGGAGACTTCAATGGTGAGTAGCTCGGCGACTGCTCCGGGGTTGTGTGTCAACGAGGCGAACCAGGGCACTGGCGCAGCACCGCCAAAGATCCTGTCGATTCGCGCTTCGAGCTCCAACACATCGCGGCGCTTTTGCTCCTCTCGCGGCAGGAGTCGCCGCTCGTCGGGAAACACACGCTCCAAGTACAGCCCTATTTCGGTCGAATCATTGACGACGGTGCCGTCGTGCTCGACGACCGGGACTTTGCGCTGCCCCGAGAGGCGGTACACCTCCCATTGGGACCAGCCGAGCTGGTGATCGACGATCGAGTAGTCGAGCCCCTTGAAATCGAGCAGCGCCCGCCCTTTCTCGGAGAAGTGACTCAGCGGGAACCGGTGAAGGACGATGGGCATGCGCGGCTCTCTACCCCGGGCCGACGCCTGCGTCATCGCCAGAGACATAGAGCTCGTCTCGAGTCCGCAAGTCGCTACACGGGGTGGAAACAACCCGGGTGCCGAGCGCCAGCGCTTCTCGGATGGTGGTGGGAGCGCCCTCCGACTTCGACGAATTGACGAGCACGTCTGCAGCAGCGATCCATTCCAGGGCTTCGTGCCGGGGCGATCGACCCAGGAAACGAACAGCCGGAAATCGTTGACGAAGCACGCCGAGCTCGGGACCGTCTCCGAGTACGACGACTCGATCGTTCTCCGCCAAAGTTGCCGCTCGGAGGGCAACCGCCGGCCGTTTTGATGTCACGAGGCGTCCGACCACCACCGCGACGCGCTCCGCCGTCCCAATGCCCAATCTCTCCCGTGCATCAACCCGGGAGAGCGGTTCGGCGATGTTCAAACGACAGGGTTCGACGCGGCTTTGGTCGAGAATCGCGTCGGTGGTGCGTTTGGCGAATCGAGCTCGAAGGTCTTGGGAGACGAAGCGGAACGTCACGTCTCGACGCAACGCGGCTCGCACGAGAGCCACTCGCACGGGCCTTGGGGCCCGCAGCAGCAGTTCGATGTCCGAACCGTGGGCCACAGCGTCGATCGGTCGCCCGAGGTCGATGGCGATGGGCCAAAGGCTCGGCACCAGCCAATGGGCCTGGACGCAGTCCGGTTGCAAGGCCCTGAGTTTCGCGCGTGCCTGCAAGACGAACCGCACAACCCCGGAGAGTCTCGAGGGGCGCTCGCGTAGGCGTGTGAGGGCGCCTGGCCAGCCAAAGGCGTCAGAGGAAAAGAGTCGGTGGATGCGTGGATTTTCGCCTTCCTCCGACTCCATCCGGCCTGGGACGACGACGTGTACTCGCGCCGACCTTGCCAGGTGGTGTGCCTCGGCCGCCACGAAATGTCCCGAGGGATCGCCGAGCCACTCTGGGTAGCACGACGCGACTACCGCGATTCGTCTCACGCCCGCGACAGCTCCGGCATGTCGTCACCGATTTCGTCGCCGCGAGTCGCGACGAGGTCCCCGAGCGCCCGTAAGTACCGGAACGTGTAGATGCCGGTCGCGTGCCCGTCACCCCAGCGGAAGCTCAGTGCGTAGTTGCCGACCTGCTCGATGTCCACGAGATCCAGATTTCCACCTTCAACGAAATTAATGGTCCCCGAGTGCCCCTGACATCCAGCGCAGGGACAATAGCCGCGCAGCAGGCTGTGCGGATATCGCGACGTGATGCCATCCGCCCACTGGATTTCGACGGTGTCCCCCCCATGAGGCGCTTTGACGCCGGTGGCTCGGATTCGGGCATCGTCTGCCATATCCCCCCGAGTATTCGGGTGGTTGGGCCACGTCCAGTGGCTCCCGGGTTGGTGCGCCTGGGGTTGGTGCACCTCCTCCTCCCGGCTCCCAGGTTGGCGTGCCTGTTGGCGTGCCTGTTGTCCCATGCGTGCCTGTCTCCCAGGTTGATGTTTTGCCGTGCCTGCTCTCCCCGTGCCTGCTCTCCCAGGTTGATGCTTTGCTGGGTTTTTTCGGGGGGTTGGGGGGGGTGGGGTTGCAAAGCTTCGTTGGGTCTGCCAAAAACCCTCGGCCTTGCCCGACCCCGAAGAGCCATCAGAACAGCCCGAGACCGAGCCTGTCGACGAGTCGACTTCCTCCGAGCCCGGCGACGCCGTGCAGTGCAAGCCGCTCGAGGTTGCCGTCGGTGACAAAGGCATCGAGCGCGCCATCAAGCACCTCAAGCGCAAGATGGCGGGCGAGGGCATTCTGCGAGAGCTCAAGCGCCGGCGCCACTACATGAAGCCGTCAGTGAAACGGCGCAAGAAGATGAGTGAAGCGGCGCGGCGGCGACGCAAGCGCGAAAAGATCCTGCCCGTCTAGAACACGACGTGGACGGACCGAAGCGCGGGCTTTCCACGCGGAGCGTGCACGCGGGCGAAACTCGCGACGAGACCGATGCGTTGGAACCGCCGCTCGTTCTGGCGACTGCGTTTGCGCTCGGGACACCCGAGCAGGCGGTTGGCGCGTTCTCAGGTGACAACGATCGGTACATTTACGGCCGATGGCGCAATCCGAGCGTCGAGCAAACAGAAGCAAAGCTCGCTGATCTCGAAGGCGCCGAGGACGCGGTGGCCACAGCGAGCGGCATGGCGGCAGTCACCGGCGCGGTCCTCTCCATCGTGCAAAGTGGAGATCACATCGTCGCTCCGTTGGCGGTCTATGGCGAGACGTCCCGGCTTCTTCGCGAGAGGCTTCCGCGGTTCGGGATCGAAACGACCTTTGTCGACGCGACGGACGCGGAATCCTACCGCGCGGCGTTTCGTCCCGCGACCAAGCTCGCTTATGTCGAAACTCCAGCGAATCCGACGCTCGGAGTCACCGATGTGGTGCAGGTAGCCGAAGCTGCACGGGCCGCCGGGATCGCGGTCGTCGCCGACAATACGTTCGCGACCCCGGTGAACCAGACGCCATTGGCGCTCGGCGCCGACTTGGTCGTTCATTCGATGACGAAGGCCCTTGGCGGCCATGGTGACGCGATCGGTGGAGTCGTCGCGGGTAGCGCGGCTCGTGTCGGCGAGGTGCGCGAGCTCGTGGTCAAGGGCTTCGGTGGCGTGCTGGCCCCGTTCAATGCCTTTCTCGTCTCACGCGGCATTAGAACCTTGGCCCTGCGTCAGGAGCGTGCGGGCGCTTCGACAGCACGGATCGCCGCTTACCTCGACGGACATGCAGCGATGAGCGCTGTTCACTACCCAGGACTCGAGCGCCACCCGGGGCACGACGTGGCGGCCCGGCAGATGGCGGGCTTTGGTTCCCTCGTCGCGTTCGAACTCGCGGGCGGCGTCGATGCCGCGCGCCGTTTTCTTGGTCGCGTGAGGCTCATCACGCACGCTGTGAGCCTCGGGGACGTGCGGTCGCTCGTGACTCACCCGGCGACGACGACGGCGGCGAACATTCCTCGTGAGGTTCGGATACAGGCCGGAATTGCCGATGGGTTGTTACGCCTCAGCGTCGGGATAGAAGACTGCGACGACCTGCTCGCCGATCTCGATCAAGCGCTTCAGTAAATCGAGATTGCTTGCGCAAGTGCTGACCGGCGACGTCAGCGAAGTCGAGCCGGGGGGCGCTGGCCTGCGCGGCGACGAGTGATCCTTCCGACCGTAATTCTTGGCCGAAAATGCCCCACTCCTTACCGTGCCCTCGTGCCCACCTCTCCGGTCGTTTCCGAAAAACCGACGGATGCGTCGACCCCCAAAGCTTCTCCGGTTCCAATCAGAATCAGGACGATCCTGTTACTCGTCGTCATGGCGGGGGCGATCTGGTGGGCGAGGCCACGAGTTGTGGCGGCGTGGGAGGTGCACGATCTCGCGGCGGCGGCGGCGGATTACGCCCTGTGCATGGTGGGGCCAACGGGGCCGTCGCTTCTGCGGGACAATCCACCCGAGTTTCGGCGGCTGGTTCGCCGACGTCTGCTCGGGTCGCAGGCCGATGATGCCCCCTTCGCCGAGTGCGCCGAGCTAGCGCGTCGTTTGACGGAATCGTCGGCGACGGAAAAGGCGCATCGTGTGACTGCCTGGAATTTCGTCGAGTATGGTGGCGGCGCTGCTGATCGCGCTGCCAAGGGAGACCAGGGCCACGGAGGCCGCGAACTCGGCCTTCGAGCGCTTCACGTGAGCATCAAGCCCGTGGCCGCATTGGCGAAGAAGGCGTGGCCAATCGTTCGCGGTGGCTACACGCGCCTCGTCAAGCCGTCGATCCGAGCGCGCGAGGCGACTCACCCCGTGCAGCCGCCCAAGGCCGCGCTCGGAAGCGGGCTGCCCAAATGGAGAGCGGTCTACCGAGCGGTTCATCGTGACGGCCGTCGCCATCTGCTCGCCGTAGGCCGGGCTGCGAACCTCGCGTTGTACGAGTCTCCCGATGGTGGGCTTCGCTGGAAGATGGCGTCGCCCCGGTCGGTCGGCCACTCGGAGTTCAGCGAACGGTGTCCGGCCGGAGATTCTCGGTCTTTCACCTTTGGGCTGAGCGACGACGGTGCGCGCGTGATGGTGGCATCGCTTGGACCGGACGGCGTGCCCGACCCGGTGCCTCTTGTGCCCGCGTCGCAGAATGTCTTTTCCGCTAGCTGCGATGATGCGGCACTCGTCGTGCTGACGAAGGGCGACAAGTCCGCTGATGTGCAGCTTCACCTTTGCCCCTACCGTCGGCCTTGCGTCGATATGCCGTTGCCTCGATTTCCCGGCGCCGGCGTGGCCCCTCGCTTTCCGCTCGATGTGGCCCGCATCGACGGCACGACGATCGTCGCAGTGACGATGCATGGCATCGTTCGGGTGACTTCGACCCGAGATGACGGCCGCGCCTGGGTGCCATGGACGGTGGCGTACGATCCCGAGGCACACATTGACCTACCCGCGGGTCTGGCCCCGCCGTCGCTGCTCTTGCCACTCGGCGACCGCGTCCTTCTGTATGCCGGAAGCGACAGCGCCAAAAAACGGTATCCCGTGCTGGCTTCGACAGATCTTGGTGCGAGCTGGCGCGGTCGTTGAGCGGGGTCGATCGCCGCGGCTCGACCCCGGGGAAACTCTGAATCCTTGCGCGGCGCTAGGCGATGCCGGACACTACAGACCATGCGCCGTGCCTTGGGCTCCTTGTTTTTGCTGTTGGCCGCAGCGTACGTCGGATGCAGCAGCGACCGGCCGGACAGGGTTGACCCATTTGGCAACCCGGTGACTGGCGGCAGCGCCGGAAGTGCGGGGCTCGGGCAAGCTGGTGGGCCATCGGCTGGCGGCACGCCTGGGACTGGCGGGAGCGGAGCCGGGGGAAGCGGCACCGGCGGTAGTGGCACCGGCGGCAGCGGCACTGGAACCGGGGGAAGCGGCACCGGCGGCAGTGGTACTGGCGGCAGCGGCGCTGCGACGTTCGATGGCGGCATCGGTGGCGGATCGCTCACCGACGTGACGTTTGGCTACGACCCGCCCGACGTGGTTCAGGAGGCTTGCGCGAGCGGCACGGCCGAGGCGGAGCTGATCCCGCTGGACATGTACATCATCCTCGACAAGTCCGGCAGCATGAGCAACAGCGGCAAATAGAACTCCGCGGTGACGGCGCTCAACGGGTTCTTCAATGCTCCGACGTCGGCAGACATGCGCGTGGCTCTGCACTTCTTCAGTGACAACGAGGCGTGCAATGGCAGCTCTCTGGCTACCCCCGCCGTCCCGTTGAACCTCTTGAGTTCTCCAGGCCACATCACGGCCTTGTCAACCGCCCTGAACGGCAACGGTCCGGGTGGCAACACCCGTACCGAGGCGGCCATCCGGGGTCTCACGCAGTTTACCGCCGCGAACAATCCCGCCCCGGCGCGCGTCATCATCGGGATCCTCATCACCGACGGGGTTCCCACCGAGTGCAACACGAACGACGGCACCCTGTCCGGCATCATGTCTAGTCACCTCTCCGCCACCGGGATTCAAACGTACGTCATCGGCATGAGTGGTGCGAACTTCGGACGGCTCGAGACGCTCGCGGTGGCGGGCGGCGCAATGACGCACTCCAACTATTGCAACGGTGGCGCCAGCTCGTGTCACTACTACGACGTCGGGAATGGCAACTCGCAGGCCTTCATCGACGCGCTCCAAGCGATTCAGACGAGCGCGCTCGGGTGCACGTACAACGTGCCGACCACCAGCATGGGAATCGTCAATCCCGACTCGATCGAAATCGTGCTGACCCCGGGCGGTCCGCTCAATCGCGTGCTGACTCCGGGACTTTGCACTGGCGCGGGCGGCTGGTACTACGACAACAACGTCAATCCGACGTCAATTACGCTCTGCCAGGCAACCTGCGACACGGTCGCCAACGATCCGAGCGCCCGGATCGACATCATCCTTCTTTGCGAAGGCTCCTGAGTCGCCCGCCGGCGCAGCATTCCCCGGCAACTCAGCGTTGTCGGAGCACGGGACCTCGGCGGGCCATGCTCGCCAGAGCTCGCCGCACCCAACTCGGGTGATCGGCGCCGCCCACGACTACCGGATCACTCGTCGCGGCCAGGAGGGTCAGTGCATGGACTTGGACTCGCGCTTCCCGCGCCTGGTCGGACTCGGGATCAGAATCGTGCTCCGCCAAAATGCGCCGCCACAACGCGAGGGCCGCGGGCCAGGCCTGCCTCTCGACGTACCATCCCGCGAGAATGCGTCCGTGCATCCCTGCCGAGCGGCCGCGCTGCACCGCCTTCTCCAGATCGGCGAAGGCGGCCGCTTTTCGACCTAGCCTGTGGCGGAGCAGGGCGCGTCTCGCCAGAGCGATATTGGCGACTCCTCGCAGGCGCAAAGCGACCGAGTAGACACGCTCGGCCTCGACGAAGTCGGCCATTCGCTCGCGAAGTCCGCCAATTCCGAGGTACGCGGGCCCGTAACTCGGGTCCATTTGAATCGCGTCGGTGTACGCCCTTAGAGCGCCCGCCAGATCGCTGTTCGCAACGCGGCGCTCGGCTTGGTGCACGTATTCCATCGCCGCGCGGGTTGCCCACGATTTGGGCGGTTGACGCGGTGGTGGCGTCCGTCTTTCTTGACGCGTCGGATCGGCGACTGGCGCCGATGCTGCCTTGGCTGGTCCCACCCCCGCGGGCGCGGGCGGCGCGCCAACGTCGCCAAAGCGAGCCGTCGGTTCGGCGGAGGCGCCGGCGGCGATCAGGCCGAGGGCAGCCATCGCCCGGGCGATCTTCTGAGCGTTCGGCAACCCCGTGAAAATAGCACCGGTCGGCCGCTGGGCATCGTTCAATTGCGGCCTTCGGCTTTGTCGACGCATTCGCGTGCTAGCTTTTGCGTCGCAGGGGACCCGCCTGAACGAGGGATGAATGAAGCGATTTGCGTGGTTGTTGGTAGCGGTTGCGACCTTCGTCGGTTGCCAAGGTGAGCGCCCCAAATGCCGAGTGGCAAGAACCGAGGCCGCGGAATCTTGGAAGCTGGTGAGTGAGAAGGCCGCGAAGCTGGAGCACTCGGGAGGGCCGGGGTTCGAGGAGCTGACACAGGATCAAAAAGCGGAGCACGCTCGCGTTTTTGGGGAGATCCAAAAGCAGGCAGAGCTCGTTTTTCAATCGTTCGCGTTCTCGAAGATCACCTGGGGCACCGCGAAACCGGCGCGCGACATCGCTCGCCGTCAATTCGACGGCTACAATAACAAGTCGGAGTACCGAGGTTTCCAGACGATTCTCGATGGGGCAGGGGAGCGCTACGAAGCGGCGCACTCCGCGTGCCAGTGATTCGAGGTCGACGGCCTCCTAGAAGGTCTGGAACAGCGAGACGCTGACGCCGCGTGTGCCGGCAGAGGACACTAGAGCAGTTTCCGGCGCGCCTTCTTTTCCACCGCGGATCAGGAAGTAGGCGCCAAGCCCGAGGCCCACGCCTCCGACCACCAAGCCCACCGTGCTGATCGTGCCGAGGGTCTTGCCCGAGTCGGCGGCGTCCGCGCCCTTTTTATTGCATCTTTTTTGCGCGTCGCAGTTGGCGTCGACGGTGCTCTTCTTCTTCAAGGTCATCAGGCCGGTCACACCGCCCACGAGCAATCCTGCCAGACCAACCCCACCGAACACGTAGCCCAGCCCGTTCTTGCTCGAGGTGCGGCTCTTGCCGTCGCCCACGCCCTTGACCGGGTCGGTGCCCTCGGCCAGCTTTGCGCCGATCGTCACCGCAAGTGTGTGACTCTGCGCCTCCTCCAACGACACGTCGAACTCCGCCGGCTCGTGACCCGGCGCCCGAACGACGATCGTGTGCGGACCCGGATCCACCGGAAGCGGTGCGCCCAGGCTTGCCGCTCCGAGCTCGACGGCGTCGCGCAACACCGTCGTTCCCTCCGGGAGCTCGGTCGTTGCGTTTATGGTCAGCCTCGGCAGTCGCGGCTCGAGTTGTTTCGTCCGCGCTGTGGCGATCGGCCGACGGCGGTCGTCAGCCGGCAGACGCTGAGCAACTTCTTGAAACAGGGTCCACGCCGTCGCGAGCCGTCCCATTTTTTCTTCGCAATCCGCGATGTTGAACAGTGTGCCGAGCGCCGGATCCAGCCGCTGGCTTTCACGGAACTTGCTGCACGCGGTTTTGTAGTCTTTGCGCTCGACGGCTTCACGCCCCTGGCGGAAGAGCGCTTCGGCGGCGGCAGGATCTCGCGCTTGCGCGCCAGCGCTAGGCGCGAGCAGGCACGTCGTCGCGGCTATCGCGATCGTCGCAGCCACACGGCGCACTGCTCGAGTCATGCCAGACATCTTGGCGCGCTTTCGGATGGGCGAGCAAGTCCTCCAGCGAATCAGTGCCGCTGGTCGAACGGATTCTGCTCGGGTGGCTTCGGCTTTTCGGGTTTCGGCGGTTTGGGTTTGGCCACAGGGTTGGGGCCGACCGCCGGGGCGGCCGGTTTCGACGGTTTGCTCACGGTGACTTCGGCGTGTGGTTTGCTCACGGTTTTTGGAGACGTCGGCACCGCTTTTGACGCGGCGCCAGCATCCTCGGCCGGAGCTGGCATCGCGACCGGCTCGACCGTTGGACCTTCGTCTCCAGTCGTTGGCTCGGAATCTTCGGCGGATGGCGAGGTGGCTGCGGGACTCGTCGGCGCTTCATCGGGGGGCGGCGTCTCCGCGACCGTGCTCCCAGACGCACCAATGCCCGCCACCACGACGATCACCGCGGCTGCCGCGGCGATCGCGGCGCCGACGAGCACCGCAGTTCGACGGCTACGCGGAGGCGCCGGGGCCTCGACGCTACTGGTGATGGCTCCGGCGGTGCTGACGGTCTCACTCTGGGCGAGCTGGGTCGCCGACGCCGAGGCGACCAGAGTCGCCTGCTCGACATTCACCACGACGGACGGTTTGGGGAGACTGACACGCTCCGCCCCGGTGATGACTTGCAGAGCGGATCGAGAAGCGGCTTGCATCGACGCGGCGTCCGCCCAGCGATCATCCTTCTTGAAAGCCAGCGCGCGGTCCACGAGCTCCACCACGCTCGGATTGAGCTCGGGTAGGACCTTGCCGAGCGAGTCTGCCGGCTCGGTCGCGGCGGCGATGAGCTGCTCGTTGACGGTGTCGCACTGGTGGACGAAGCGCCCGGTCAAGAGCGTGAACATCGTCGCTCCGAGTGCCCAAAGATCGGTTCGCCCGTCGACGTCGTCCCAGCGTCCGCGCGCTTGCTCCGGCGACATGAAGGCTGGTGTGCCCAGGAGCGAGCCCGCGCGCGTCGCCGCGGCGCTCGTCTGACTCAGCTCTCGGAGCCTCGCGATGCCGAAGTCGAGCACCTTGAGCTCGCTTTCGGTCGTCAAGAACAGGTTCTCCGGTTTCAAGTCGCGATGTACGATGCCTTGCTCGTGGGCCGCGACGAGCACGTCGAGCAGTTGATCCACCACCGCCAGCACCTCGGAGACCGGCAGGGCTTGGAGTTTTCGCTCCCAGCGGGCTTCGAGGGTCTCGCCCTCGAGCAGCTCCATGACCAAGAACGGGGCGCCGTCCTCGGTGACGTCGTCGTCGAAAACTTGGACTGTGCCCGGGTGTCCGACGGTATTGGCGACGTATCCTTCGCGAATGAAACGCTGGGTCACCTCGTGGTCCATCGCCACGTCGGGGTGCAGCATTTTGACGGCGAACCGACGCTTGTTCCGGTGGGTGGCGGCGTACACCGTCGCCATCCCTCCGATCCCCACGACGCGGTCGAGCGTGTACTTCCCGTTGAGTACCTGACCTACGCGTCCATGGGCGCGTTCCGATATGTCCTCTCTCAGCGCCATTGTCGGCTGCGGACGTGCCGCGTAACCCTTCCCGAAATGCTTAGACGGCTATGATACGCAGACAATCTCGTCTCTCTTCCCATTTGGGGAAAAAGTGGGCTTGCCATGCCGCTGCCTGACGGGGCTTCGCCGGAAACCCCCGAGATCTCCGCGGAAATCCGGTTGGCTCAGCCCTCGAGGCCCAATTGGGCGCGCGCGCTGGCGTAGGCGTCGCTGACGCTGAAGATCGCCAAATCCCGCGCCTCGGGGTTGCGGACGATCCATTTGAGTCGGTCCGTCCCCGAAGCCGGCGGGCCGCCGGTGTGGCCGGCGGCGAAAGCCACGCCGCGGATGGCGACGTTCGGATCTCCCAGCGCAAGCAAACCGGTCCGGTCGCCCAGCTCGTGGATCGCCGTCGCAAGCTGGCTGGCGCGGTTTCCGATGCTGCCGGTGACCTCGAGGGCGAGCACCCCGACGTCTGGGGCGACCTGGCTCGGCATCGCGGCGCTTATTCGCCGGTGCGCTTCGGTCATCTTCTTCATGTCGACGCCCTGCGGTTGCCAGTCCGGAGCGAAGACCTTCAAGAACGCAGCCGTCACGGGCCACAAATCGATGGGGGCGGTTCGCGCGAGCGCGGCCCCGTGTGCTTGAAGGATTTTCAGCGCGCGCACGAATAGGAACGACCTCACCGGGTCGTCGTCGGTTTCGAGCAACGCTTTACCGAAGACTATCTGCGGCGGCGATGCGCTCACCGGCATGCAAACCGGACCGACGGCACCAGAGACGTAGATGTCGAGGTTGGGGATCCCAAAGGCGGTGGCGACCTGCCGGAATTGCCCGACGATTTCCGACGACTCAGCCGGCATCGGCGACGCACGAAGCGCTCGCAGGTCCAACTCGTACGCGCGATCGAGCGCGGCGCCAGCCTTCTTTAGCAGCGCTCGGAGCGAGCCGCTCAATAGATCCGGCGACAACAAGTCATCGAGCTGAGCGTTGCCGGCTCCGACGCCAGCGCCCGTCAGCTGCGCCTCCTCGCCGCGCAGTCCGGCGAGGGTTGCGGCGGCAATCCTGGCGCCGTCTGTGTTGCCGCGAAGCTCGGCCACCGTGCCGAGGGTTTCGAAGAACGCTGGGTCGAATCGCCCCGTGTTGAGCGCGCGCCGAGCGTCGTTGGCGGCCCTGTCGAGCAAGACGTGCAACGCAGCGCCTTCGCTGTTTCGGCTGTAGAAATCCGCGAGCGCCTTCAGGGTGCTCGGGTGGGCTGGCCAAGCCTTGCGCGCCTTTTCGAGAGTACTTTCGGCCTTCCGCTTGTCGCCGCTGATCTGCTCGTAGACGAGGGCCAAGCCGATCATCGCCGTGCGTTTGTCGTCGGGATTGCCCGCCTTGTTGACGAGCTCCATCTGAAGTTCGACGGCCTTGTCCGGTTGCTCGAGGCGTCCGTATACCTGCACGAGTCGCGCCATGGCGTCCGCGTCGTTTGGTTGACGCTTGAGCACCTCGCGGTACGACAACTCGGCCCGAGCCGGATTGGGCAAATCGGTGTCGTAGAGTTCGGCGAGCTTGCGGTAGATCTCCGCTTGTCGTTCGGGCTCCTGCGCGTGCCGCGCCAGTCGCAGCCAGGCCTGTTCCGCGCCAGACCAGTCGCCTTCGGCTGCGCAGAGCTCGGCAAACGCGTCGAGCGCATCCGCGTGGTCCGGGTTCGCGTCGAGGGCCGCAGCCAGGGCTTCCTTTGCGGCCGATGAGTCGCCGACCTCTGCGAGCGCCCGTCCGCGGCTGACCTCGAGCGCAATTCGTTGCTCGGGGTCGGACGTTTCGGCCAGTCGCCTTTCGAGAAGGTCGGCTAGCCTCGTGCGATCTTCGTTCGCGACGTAGATGGCCCGCAAGCGTTCGAACACGTCGGCGTGTGTGATGTCGAGTGCAGCCGACTGCTCTAGGGCCGTCACCCCTCGGTCCCGCTCTTCGGTGTGGTCGAGCCACAGGACCGCGGCTTGATGCCACGCCTGCACGCGGTGCACATCGACGCCGCTGGCGGTCGCCACGGCTTCGAACGCTTCGGCACCTTCGTTGAACTGTTCTCGCGCTTCGAGAACCTCTGCTCGCGTCGTGAGCGCTACCAAGTGATTGGGTGCGAACTCCACAGCGTTGTCGAGCAATGCCTGTGCATCGTCGAGCTTGCCGAGACGGGTCGCGGCTTCGGCCGCTCGGAGCGTGAGGGTCGCCCGATCGTAGTTTCGTTCGGTGCGCTCAGCCAGTCGGCGCTCGGCGTCGAGCTCAGCGGTGTCGTCCGCCGCGGCGCGCGCATGGGCAGAAGCCTGCCGAAGTGCCCAGAGCGAGGGGTTCTCGCGTTTTGCGGAACGCTCCACCAGATCGCGAGCGTCCGTCCAAGCGCCGTTTTTCACCCGCAGCCCGCAAGCGAGCACGGCGTGAGCCTCTGCTTCGTTTTCGTCGAGTAGCTCGGCGAGTTTGGCCGCGATGGGTTCGAAGTCGTCGCTGCGCCCGGCGCCTAGGAATTCGTTCTCGAGGTGGCGAAGCGATGGCAGGTGGTCGGGCGAACGCTCGAGGATGGCGCTGTGCCAAAGCCGGGCGCTCGCGCCATCGCCACGAATCTGGTCGAGCTCGCTGAGTCTTTCGTAGAGCTCTCGTTGGGCGGCAACGTCTTGCTCCTCCTTCGCCTCGGCAAGAAGCCTCTCGGCCAGGCGCGCCGCTCCGGGGCTGTGGGCAGCTGTGCGCTCGGCGATCGCTTTGGCGAACAGGCTGTCCTCACTCGCCGCCGCAGCGGTGGCAGCACGGGCGGCGCCTTCGGCGTCGCCGGTTCGATCGAATTCCAACGCGGCCTCGACGTACAAGCGAGCTTTGCCCGGGCCCTCCATCGTTTCCGCCGCAGCTTCGCGCCACTGGCCGCCGCTGGCGTCCGGCGCGAGTCTCTCGTGTAGCTCGTGGAGGGCGATGTCCGTGGGGCGCGCTTCGGCCGCCTCCGCGAGGGCGGTGGCAGCGCCGGGCAGGTCGTCGTCGGCCGTCAGTAGTGCCTCGCGCACGAGGTCGAGCGCTTTCTCGATGGGATCGCTCGCCGCTTCGCGACGACGTCGCAGCCACGTGAGCAAAGCCTCGGCGTCGCCTTTCGAACGGGCTCCAAGCTCCCCCAGACCGTGCGCGAACGGGATCGTGGGTTCGGCTTCCGCCGCCTCCTCGAGCAACGAAGCTATCGCATCAGCGTCCTCTCCGGCACGTCGGTGCGCCGCTTCGACCAGTAGCAGCGCTCGTTGGGCAGGGTCACTCGAGCCGCGAGCCACCGAAGCGAGAACGTCCGCAGCACGCGTAGGCTCGAAATCGGGCAAGAGCGCACGGGCTGGAGCTTCGCCGACAGCGCCCGCGCTCAGCGCCGCGGTGTATTCGGTTCGCGCGGCTTCTGCGCTCTTCGCGGCTTCGTGAACGATCGCGGCCGCGAGCTTGGCATCACGCGCATCGCCGTCGGACGACCACGTAGAGAGCGCGGCGGCAACTTCACCCGCCGCACGCGCCGCGAGCGATCGCTCGAGCCCGAGGCCCCGGGCGAGGGGATGGCCCTGGTGGTGCGAAGAAAACTCGTCCAGGGCTGCGCTGACCGCCCCCATTGGATCGCTCGAGCTGAGTGCTCGGCCGAGTGCGATCTCGCTCTTGGGTGCGGCCGCACCGGCGATGACCATGGGGACCGTCTCGGCGCCGAGAGCGCTTGACGCACCCGCGGCCGCCAGTGGTCGAAGGTTTTCGTCCGTGGCGATCGCAGCAATGGCTTGCACCGCGGCTTCGCCGCCGCCGGTGAGCGCCCCGAGCGCGACGCGGTCGGCCGGAGAAAACGTCGCGTCTTCTTCGTCGGCTTCCGAGATGGCGGCTTCGATCGCTTCGGCGTCGCCCTGCTCGAGCGCTCGGGTGGCGAGCGCTCGGCGGGCGGCGGCACCACCACCGGCTTCGAGGATCTGGCCGAGCAGCTCGATGGATCGCGGACGCGTGGCGGCGCCGGTAGCGAGCAGCGCCGCGCTGAGCCACTTGGCTGCGGTTCCGATGCCGTCGATCTCACCGAGCTTGGCGAGGGCCTCTCCGGCCTCCGCTCGCTTTCCGCGTGCGAGGGCTCGGCGGGCAATGTCGAACGCGGCAACCGGGCCGGGCGTCGGAGCATCCAGCGCCACGGCGTCGCCACGAAGGCGAATGATGTCCGCGGTCGCGGCCGCCAACGGAGCCAGCTCGGGGGCATCGGGCCAGCGAAGCTTCGGGGCCGATGTTTCCGCCAGTTGGGTGGCGAGCTTGGCGACACCTGGTCGCGGATCGTTCGGCAAGAGGCGCGCGATCTTGTCGAGCTTTCGCTGGGCGGCCGCGGCGTCGTGCACGTGCAGGCGTTGAACCTCCGCGGCCACGTAGGTGGCGTGGGCTCGCGATTCCGGAGTGCGGGCGGCACGAGTTTCCGCTTCGACCGCCGATGCGACCGTCTTCCAATCACCTTCGCGGGTGGCGAGGGCGCGGATTTGCCGATGCGCGGCCGCCATGTTCCCGCTGCTCTGCGCGGCGGCTTTGGCGAGCCTGAGCGAAGCTGTGGCGTCGTCAGCCATGGCGAGTAGTTCGCTCGCGACGAGCAATGCCCGCGACTTCGCCGCCGGGTCTTGTATCGATTCCGCTTCGGCTTCGAGCCACTGCGCGCGGGCCGTCCACTCGTCGGTGCTCTCGCTTTCGCTCAAGTGCGCGACGGCATCGCGCTCGTCTTCCCAGGTCTGTCCAGCGTTCTCGGGCGCTGGCTGCATCAGTGCTGACCGCGCTGCCTCGACCTCGGCTGCGGCGCCCAGCGCCGTTTCGACCTGCTCTTGCTTGGCGGGTTCGGGCCCGGGGGGTGGTTCCGGTTCTGCTCGCGGCGTGGCTGGCGCCGGGTCGTCTCCTTCGAACTCGAGGGGATCGACCTCCGAGGGTGTGCCTTCGACGAGTGCATCCAGGTCGGCGTCTGCGATCGAGTCAGCGATCGATTTCGCGGGCTTCGAGCCGTCCGCTTCGCGGATTACGGGCGGAGGCCCAGCGTCCGGAGCGGCCGGAGTCGTCTTGCCGAGCACATCTTCGTCCATCGCTGACGGTGGCGGTTCACCGGCCACTGTCTGACCCAGGGGGTCGGCGCGCTCGGCCGACGGCGGCGCGGTCACGGTGCTCGCGAGCGGATCCGCGTCACGCGATCTGCTCGATGGAGCCGCGGCGGCGGTCTTTCCGAGTGGATCAGCCCCCTGGATCGTCTTTCCGAGTGGATCGGCTGCTGGCACGGTCGTCCCCAGGGGATCGGCCCGTTTCGGCCTGGGGGTGTCTCCGAGCCCGGGTTTGGTTCCGATCGCGGGTGCCCCCGGACTCATGGCGAACGGCTCCTGCGGAGGGGGACCTGCCGGGTTGACGGCGGGAGGTTTCGCGGTGCCGGGCAGCGCTGGTTTACTAGTCGGCGTGGACGACTTCGGTGGCGAGGAAACGATCGACACGGGGTCGGGTCGCGAGGACACTCCGGGCAGCGCGCGAGCGCCCGGGCCACTGGCGGCTCTAGAGGACGGGGCCGCCGGCTCCACCCCCGGCACGCCGGGTCTCGGTGCGCTGCGCAGGGGCGCGCTCGGGCGGGGAGCGCTCGGCACGCCGGGCGATTGCGCGGCGGCGGGGGCGTTCGGTCGGGGCGCTCCGCGTGTGGGTATCGGGGGCTTGGCCCGGGGCGCCGCCGCGGGCGTTTTGGCGCCGAGCCCATCTACCTGGCCCGTGAACGTTACTTCGTCCTCGGGAAAATCTCGTCGAGCTGGTTCGTGCAGCTTCGGGCCCGCGAGGCTCCCGGGCTCCTCTTCCGTTTCTGCGTCGCCGAGGTCGACCGGTGTGGCTCCGAGCGGTTCCTTTTCGACCTCTTCCTCGAAGAGCGAGTCGAGCAGCGCGTCCGGCTCGAAATCGAGTCCCCCGAGCTCTTCACCGATACTTCGCGCACTCCCGCTCCTGCCGGCTGCCGGACGAGGTGCGCTCGTAGGGCGCTTGGAGTCGGGTTTGTCACTGTCGCTCATCTGACACCCATGCCGAGCTGCTCGCGCACCGAGAGATACGTCGGGGACAGCACGAATGACAGGATGCGCTTGGCCCGATCACGCCCTTCGTTGGACTGGGCGAGCTCGCCGCGCTGGGTGCCGCCGAGCGAGCTCAGCACGTATGAAACGTCACCGGCGGCAACCGCGCTCATGCGATCCAAGGTCGATGTTGCCGCCCGCACCCACTCCACCGGATCCTGCCCGGCTTGCCCGACGGCTTGCGCTAGCGACGGCAGTGCTTTCTTCACTTTGCGCGCCATCCCTTTGGTGAGCAGGCGCTCGAACTCACCGAGCATCGCATACGCGGGCGATGCGAGCTGCACGCCGCCAATCTTGCAGAGCGCGACGACCAACGCCGCGATGTCCGTCGAGTCGCGGTGACGAAGGATGGTGGTGCCGCGGCGCAAGGCAAACAGCTCACGAGCAATCAGCTGACGTTGCTCGGGGTTCAAAGGAGCGGCGACGCTCGTCCCGACGACGATCGAAGCCGGTTCGGTGGCGACGCCGAAAACGCCGTTGGGATCGCGCCCGCCGACGTACAGCTCGAAGTCGCCGACGCCGAGGGCTCCGGCCCAGGCCGCGATTTCGTTGCGGACCTGTAGGCCCGCCGTCGGCTTGACCCGATCCTTCTTGGTGACGCCGAGAGCCTCGAGGTTGGGCCCGAGGGTTTCGGCGAAGGTGGTCGAGACCGCCCGCATCAATTCGACGACTGGCCCAGTGTCCGCCGGGTCGCAAAGGTCGGGCACCGCTCGCTCGTCGATAGCCATTTGCGGAGTGGCCGCTACGCGCTGATCCAGCGACCGGAGCTCGAGGTCCACGTCCGACGTGCCGTGCCCCAACGCGATGAGGCAACCGAGGGCGGCCTGGCGAAGCGGTGCGTCCTGAATCTTCGCGGCGATTTCGGCGAGCCGGTTCGTCTGCTCCGGGTTCAGCGGATCGACGACGAGAGATTGCACGACGGCGTCGCGAGACTGCCGCGATAGCCGTTCGGTGTCGGCGGGGCCGAGCGCATCGGTGAGCACCAGGTCGATAGCTTCTCCGTCGTCGGGCTTCTCCTGCAGGAGCTTCTCCACCGCGTGTTTCGCATTGGCCGGTGCGTTCATCCGATCACGATGGATTGCCATCGAGAGCCGCGCCGCTTCGATTCGACCCTCGCTCGTGTCGCGCTCCAGCATCAGCTCCTCGAGCACCGTGGTCGCTTTCGGCCAGTCTTCGACCTTTGCGGCGGTTCTCGCGAGCCGTTCGCGAACCGTCGACGTGCTGAGCCGGGCGTTGTGCAGAACCGCCAATACTTCGAGCGCCTTCGGCAGGTCGTCGAGCTTGCGCTCGTAGATGTCCGCCGCGGCGACGCCGCTCATCAATCTCTGCTTTTGCGGTGCTTCGTCGAGTGTCGCCAGGCGGCCGAGGTTTTCGGCGGCCTCGGGGAGTTGCCCGGCGGAAAGGTAAATCTCGCCCGAGAGGGCTAGAGCGCCAACGTGATCGGGTTCGAGCATGGCGACATTTTCGAGAGCCGCGAGAGCACCGTCTCGGTCGCCCGCCTCTCGCAGCACTCGGGCTCTCTCCCAGAACATCTTGGCGATCTCTTCGGGGTCCTCGGCAACTTCGAGCCGCTGATCGATGAGCTCGAGTAGTCGAGGGCCGTCCTTGCGCTCGCGCACGAGCCGGAAAAGCCGGTCGAATGCGTCGAAACGGCCGATGTCGCGTTCGACGGCGCGACCGAGCGCGTATTCGCCACGCTCGGCGTCGCCGAGCTCGTCGACGAGGATGAACGCGGCTGCCTCCCAGAACTCGGCACCGCGGTTGTCGTCGGCGACCGCGTCGCCGAGCGCGGCGCACGACTCCGCAACGGCGCCGCGGTCCTCGAGGGCGACGGCCGCGACGCGCAGGCCATCCCATCCGATGATTTCCTCCGGGTGAGCTTCGACGACGGCTCGGAAAGTCACGATGGCGTCCCCAGGTCTGCCCGCGGCGAGCTCGTTCCAGCCGCGAAGTGCCAACACGACGGCGTTCTCTTCGTCGGGCTCGGCTTCGATCGCGCCGGACAGAGATGCGGTGCGCCGCCGGGGATCGCAACCCGGCGGGGCCAAGTCGAGGTTGGTGAATTGCGTCAGCGGCTCACTACCGGCGAGGGGTGGTTGCTGCGAGTCACCGCTGAGCGTCGCCAGCAAGCTCGCGCTCGCCTGCATGGCGACCGCGGCGGTTCCGGTGAGCCGATGTCCAACCGCGCGGCGCGCCGACACCTCGCGCTCGACGTCGTTCGTTGCCATGGCGGCACCGAGCCACTCGAGTGCGGCGACGAGGCTGGCGTCATCAGCGGCCCACCGCTCGGCGGACGCGTCGATGCTTTCAGGGTCGGCGGCGCCGCTTTCGAGCAACGCTCGGTGCGCCGCCCCACGAGCAACGGCCGCCGCCGCGCCGCCCGACGCTGCCAGTCGCTCGAAAATCAGCGTCCCGTCATCGTCGTGGCCGGCGTGGAGCGACTGCGCGAGCGTCTTCGGTAGGCCGAAAACCTCGTCGTTTTCGTCGATTGAATCGAGAGCCGCTGCGGCTTCGTCCGTGCCGCCGTTTTCGCCGATCTCGAGACCGTAGCGTTCGATGGAGAGAAGCGCAGGGTACCGGCTCGTCTCTTTCGCCGCGTCGAGCGCCTTTCGGCGGGCGTCCACCGAATTCGGCTCGGCCGCTCGCAGCGCCCAGCTCAGCAGCCCCGAAGCGGATTCAGAGGACTTCGAGCTTGCTGTATCGAACGAATCGATCCCCCCGGGGCGATCCCCGGCCTGCCACTTGAGGATACCGGCCTCGAGGCTCAGAGCAGCGGCCACGTCCGGGTCATCGACGCCAGCAGCGCAAGTGTCGAGCACCTTGGCGGCATCTTTGGCGCGGTCCGCCGCGCGCAGACTTGCCGCCAACGCGCTGGCAACGACGAGATCCGCGGAGCTCTCTTCGTTCAGCTCGGTCAGAATGGCGCGCGCCGCTTCGTGGTCGCCCGCCCTTTGAGCCCGCAGGGACGCGACGATCTCGAGAGCAGCCTTGGCTTGGGGATCATCCTCGGCCTCCGCGAGGGCGCGAAGTGCGGTACTCCCGCGCGTTTTTCCAGTCTCCGAGAGATCTTCGCTTGGATCGTCGGGCGCCCCGTCCTCGGCGCTTGGTCGGGCCAGCTCGACCGCGTAGGCCGCGAGAGCGTGCCCGAGCCACGCACCGCCGGGCGACTCGGCCAACGAGCGAAATGCCTCGCGCGCAGAATCGAGCTCGCCCCGTAGCAGCCGTGAACGACCGAGCTCGAACCAAAGGCTCGCTTGCTGCTCGTCGGGCGCGCCGGCCGCCAGCAGTCGACGGGTCGATTCATCGTACCAAGCGCTGTCGCCGGTCAGTGCGGCGAGCATGCGCCCCGTTCGGGCGAGCACGGGGGGCGGAACCCCATACATGCCGGCCTGAGACAGCGCGGCCTTCGCGCCTTGATTGTCGCCGACGAGTCGGGCCCAGGCGTCGGCGGCCAGAAGATAAAAGCGGCCCTTCGCGTCCTCCGCCTCGATTTCGTTGGCCGTTGCTTCGAGCGCCGCGACGAGTCGGTTGGGATCGTGCCCACCGCCGAGCAGGTCGAGCTCGAGCGCTCGGGCGGGAATGCACCCGGGGTCTTCAGAGAGCGCCTTCTCCAGCGCTTCCAACGACCCGGCGCCATCACTGTTGGCCGCCGCTGCTTCGGCGATGCGCATCCAAAGTGCCGCCGCGGGTCGCCCCTGGATGCCCAGGTCCAGCTCTTTTTGGGCCAAGGCGGCGCTCGTTCCGGTGTCTCCAGCGGCCTCGGCGGTGTGCATGCGCGCGTGGCGCAGCGCGGACTCTTCCGGGAGTCGTTCGAGCGCTTGATCGAGCAGCGCAGTGGCCGCTGCGATGTCGCCCCGGCGTCGATGGGCCTCGGCGGCGCGGAGCCAGGCGTCGGCCGCATGTGCTGCCGAGCGACGGAACGCGGGGATCCCGAAGGCCTTGGCGGTCGACTCGTCGTCGATCGCTCTCAAGATGAGCGCAGCTTGAGCTTCTAGCGCTCGCGCCACCACCTCCTGCTGCTCCGAGCGTCGCCCGGCCTCCTCCAGCGACATCAACGCCGAGAACGTCGAGGCGCCCTTGAGGTCGATTGCTTTTTGGAGCGAATCGATCGCTTTCGGAGCATCGTCCGCTTCGAGCTGGAGCTTGGCCAGGTCGACGAGCAAGAGCGCCCGCCAGGCGGGGTTCGTCGTCTGTTCGGCTCGTGCACCGAGCGCGCGAACGCGAAGCGCGCTGTCGTCCATCACGCCAGCCAACAACTCCATCGCAAGCCAAGCTGTCGTTTGCTCGGGCTGCTCTTCCACGAGCCGTTCGAGCAGCATCAGTGCTCCCTCGCTGTCGTCTTGGTGGTTGGCTAGAAACCCGGCGTTCTGCACGAGCGCGCGCGCGCGCTCGGCGGGTGTCTCGGCCACTTTGACGAGCCGGTCGAGTAACTTACCGAGATTCTTGTACGACTTGCGCCGCTCGATCACGGTGATGAGCCGCTCGAGTGGTTCGCGAAAAGAGGGCTCGATGTTCACCGCGCTCAGTAGATCGCGCGCCGCCCCGGCCTCATCGCCGCTGGACTCCTCGAGCACGCCGATCTCGTGCAGCAGGGTGGCGCGCACGGCCGGCTCCTCGTGGGCCTCGAACTCCGCGCGGAGTCGTTCAATCGTAGCGGCAAACAACGCCGCATCCGGCGGCGCGTTACTCGTTCGCGCGTTTGGCGGGTGTGAGGGGCTGACCATTCCTCGCGGGGCTTTTGGCCCCGGAAACTCTATTCGAGCGCCAGGGCGCTGCCTAGACTCAGAAAATCGCGGGTGATTTACCGTTCCCTCACTTCACCCGACGAAGAACCCAGTAGCCAGTGGGGGTGTCGATGGGGGTCCCGTAGACATCGCCCTTTTCCAGCGTGAACAACAGATACTCGAGCGCGGGTTCCAAAATGCCACGGGAAACGCGCCCGAGGTTCGCTCCGGATCCCACATCACCACGCTTGACGGCTTCCCCGAAGTCGTCCTGTGCCTCCGGGATGATGGCCTTCGCGAGCTCGAGGGCTTTTTCCTTTGGGCGGGCGTCTTTGGCGGCGTTTTGTGCGCCCCGATAACGAAACAGAATGACGCCGAAGGCCGCGCGTTTCGCGCCGCTGGCCGGGAGCTCCGGCACGGCGCCCCCGTCGGGAAGCACGTCCAGCGGGACGAGGGGGCCCTCGACTTCGTCCGGCTCCGCAGCGTCCTCGCCGGCGTCGCCGTCGGCTTTGGCGTCCAAACCAGCGTCAGCCAGGGCACCGGCGTCGGCCGGCCCTGCCGGCGCCGAGTCTGGTCCGCGCCGCGCTTGAACGACTACGGTGGCTATGGCTCCGGCCAGGAGCGCAGCAAAAACTACCGAGGTTCCTCGCTGCATTCGAGGGCCGCCGCGTAGCATGAATGGCCATTAAAGGGCGACCCCAGCCCGCGACCCCGCGCTCAGAAACCGCGACAACCCTGGCGTTCTCCTGCTAAGACTTTCAGGGGCTAGATGTTCAAAGTCGAGTGCCCAGGTTGTAAGGCGCCGTACCAGGTCGACGAGCGTCGAGTTCCCGCCAAGGGGCTCAAGATGCGGTGCCCCAAGTGCGGCACCAGCTTCCAGGTGGATCCGCCGGCCCCAGATCCGCGCCAGACGGGTCCAAGCCCGGTGTTGGGCGCCGCCCTCGGCATGTCGTCGGAGCCTATGAGCGGCAAACCGCCGCTTCCAAAAAAAAAGGCGCGCAGCAACAAGGCAACGGTACTCGGAGTTGCGGCCCCCGGGATCGGCGCGCCCTCCCCCCCAGTCGCAAGTCCGCCTGCACCGCCGGCGGCCGGTCCGTATGATGAAATCGATTTGCCGGCCGTGGGGGGCGCGGGCCCAAAACCTCCGCCCGCTTCGGCGAGCTCGTTCGGTGAAATCGACCTTCCTGCCCCCGCACCTCCGCGCCCGGCTGCGGCGCAGGGTCCACCGCGACCTGCTGTCCGAGCGCAGGTTGCCGCCGGTCTGCCTGCGGCAGCTCCTCCCGCTGAAATCGACTTGCCCGCTGCCGTACCTCCGAGACCATCGGCCGGTTTCGGAGAAATCGACCTTCCCGCACCCTCTGGCATTGGGGCCGGTCCCGCCGACGTTCCGGCGCACGCCCCGCCAGGCGGCGGTGGTTTCGGGGAGATCGATTTGCCCTCCGTTGGCGGCAGTGGACCAGGCTCCCCACCGCCTGTACCCGCCGCGGCGCCTTCGTTCGGCGATGTCGACCTTCCTTCAGTCGGTGGCCAGCGGCATGGGAGCTCTGATGCCGATTTGCCCGGTCTCGTCGGAGCCGGCGCGGCGGCGGGCGCGTTCGCCAGCTCGGACGCCGATCTGCCGGCGCTTGGCGGCGGGGCCGAGGGCGGGGGCGGGGGCGGGGAGCTACCGTCCCTCGGGGGCGGAGCGGCAGATCTTCCGTCCTTGGGCGGTGGTGGTGGCGCGGACTTGCCGTCGCTCGGCGGGCTAGATCTTCCGTCGCCGGGCGGAGCCGACCTTCCCGCGCTCGGGGGCGCTGGCCTACCGGCTCTCGGTGGTGCAGGTCTACCGGCGCTCGGAGGCGCAGGTCTACCGGCGCTCGGAGGCACGGACTTGCCCACGGTTGGAGGGGCGGGTTTGCCCCAGATCGCCGCGGGACTTCCCCAGGCTGCCGCGGGTCTCCCTCAGCCCGCGGCCGGCCTGCCTCAAACCGCTGCTGGCCTACCACAGCCAGCGGCCGGGCTACCCGAAACAGCGGCCGGGTTGCCCGAGCCCGGTGCCGGCTTACCTGACAACGCCGCGGGCCTGCCCGACCCCATGGCGTCGGGAGGTGCCTTTGGTGAGGCCGACCTCGGGGCCTCCGATCCACTTGCTGGCGATCCGTTTGGTGCTCCCCCGTCGGCCCCGCCTCCCTTTTCGTCGCCGCCGGGCACCGCGCCTGGAGCCGACCCCTTCGGTTCGACGATGGGGCCTGGCAGCGGACCGCCAGCCGAGTTTTCGCCGCCCCAGGAGCCGGACTCGGTTCCACCGCTCGAAGCGCCGCCGAGCGGCGCGCCGAGCAACCTTCAGCGGGAAGCCGGCGGCGGAACCGCATATGGCGAAGTCAACTTGGATGGCGGTGGCGGAGACGCCGTCACGATCGAGGGCAACGACGCCGGAGCCCGTCGCGGCGGCACCGGCGATGACGACATGGAATTCGGCGGGATCCCCCAAGAGGAGGATCTGCCGGGACCGCCGGTCGCCGCCACCGCACCAGTGGGCGGTCGGGGGGTCGCCGAGGCGCCGCTTCAGGTCCAGCTGCCGGCGGAAATCGTCGAGGCTCCGAAAAAGCGACGCGGTCTCAAGATCGCCGTTGGCGTTCTCATCGTCTCCGTGGTCGGGGGCGCGGCGCTGAGCATCGATCCGGACATCGGCCCGTTCGGCTATCACGTCATCGACGGCACCATCAACAAGGGCAAGTACGAAGAGTTGCTCGCAGCAACCGTCGACGACGCGCGGCGGAAGTTGTCCGAAGACACGTTCTCGAGTGCGAAGAAAGCGCTCGACGGCATCACTGCGGCTCAGGCCGAAGCGAAGCGCTTGAAGACGCTCAAGGCGTACGGAGCCTACGTGGGTTATGCGCTCGAGTTGCGTTTCGGTGCCGACTCCCAGATCAGCTCTCAGGCGAAGGTGATGCTCGAGGATCTCGGCGCGGAAACGGATGTGGCGCAGCTCGAGCTGGCTCAAGCCGCGCAAGCCGCTGCGGGTGGGCAGCTCGCCAAGGCGCGCCAAACGCTCGCCGATCTGGCAAAACGCGATCCGAAGAACATCGACGTGGCGGTGATACAGGGTTGGGTGGAGCTCAGGGCCCGCGAGCCAAAAGCCGCGCTCGAGGCATGGACACGCGCCAGCAGCATAGAAAAGAGCGCGCGCACTTCGTACGGGCTCGCCCGCGCTCACTTCGCAAACGGCGACTCCAAGGCCGCCAAGGCACAGGCAGAAGCGGCCCTCGAGGCCAACGCCACACATGCGGGGGCGCGCATCGTTCTCGCCCGTGTTCTTTGGCAGGGAGACGAAATCGAGGAGACCCCACTCAAGCTGCTCGCCGAAGTCCTGAGCGTCAAAGGGCTTGCGAGTCCCGAGGAGGTCGTCGACGCGCAGACCCTGCAGGGAGAGATTCACCTCGCCCGCTCCCGGATCAGCCACGCGGAGAAATCATTCGCCGAGGCACTCAAGATCGACCCCAAGGCGGCGAGGGCTCTCAACGGGTACGGAGACGCGCTCTATCGGGCGGCGCGTTATTCCGAAGCCTTGGCGCGGTTCGAAGCCGCGGTGCAGGCCGACGCCGACGACATCGGAGCCAAGATTGGTTTCGCGAAAGCCAAGCTCGCGCTCGAGCAGCTCGACGATGCGAAGGCATCGCTCGCCAAGCTGCGCGAAACGCATCCGAAGGAACTCTTGGTCGCCTACTGGTTCGGCAAGGTTCAGGAAGCCATGGGCAACCGCAAGGAGGCCGAACAGGCCTACCGAGAAGCGGTCAAGCTAGGCAAGCAGGACACCGTGGTGGTCGACGCGTACGTCGCCCTGGCGCTACTGCTCAACCAAGAGGGGCGCGCCGACGAAGCGGAGAAGGCGCTCATCGAGGCCAAGCAGAAGCTTCCGAGCTCCCCGGCGATTCACAAGGCTTTCGGTACGGTGGCTCTCAGTCAGGGTCGGTACGAAGCGGCGATCGCCGAGTTCAAGAAGGCGCTCGAGCTCGACAAGAACGACGTCGTCGCGAAATTTCAACTCGGGGTGGCACTCCGGAAGAACCGCCAATTCGACGAAGCGCTGGAGATCTTCGACGCCATCGCGAAAATCGATCGCGACTATCCCGGCCTTGCCCTCGAGCGCGGGCTCTTGTTTCAGGCCGCTGGTCGCACCGACGAGGCCCTCAAAGAATACGAAGAAGCGCTGGCGAAGGCCCCCGAGGATCCCGACCTCATGCTGCGTGTCGGGTGCGGCTACGTGAGCGCCGGGCGTGGCGCCGAGGCCGAAAAGCTCCTCAAGAGAGTCCTGCAGCAGCGGCCCACTTCCGCCGAGGTCAACTACTGCCTCGGTCGCGCGAATCTCATCGCCGAAAACCTCAACGACGCGACACGTTTGCTCAAGCTCGCCGTCAACTTCGACAAGCACAAGGCCGAATATCACCTTTACCTCGGCTGGGCAGCGAATGACTCGGGAGACGCCGATCTCGCTCAGCGGTCACTCAAGCGCGCGCTCGAGCTCGACCAAGGCCTCGCGGACGCCTACTGGCAGCGTGGCGTGCTGCGCCGCAAACAAGGCGCGGTCAAGGACGCCGCCAAGGATCTCACCAAAGCGCTCGAGCTGAACCCCAGTCGTTTCGAAGCCCACGCGGAGCTCGGCGTCGTCTACTACGATCTCGGTCGCGAAGACGCCGCGCTCAACGAGTGGCAGCAAGCCATCAGCGCCAATCCGAACGAGCCGACGTGGCGATTCAGATACGGCAAATTGCTCAACGCCAGGCGCCAGCACGGCGAGGCCAAAGAGCACCTCCGCAAAGCCCTCGAACTCGGCGAGCAAATGAAGCCGAAGCCCGGATGGATCTGGGAGGCTCACCGACTGCTCGCCACCAGCATCGGGGCGAACCTCGAGGCCAAGAAGCACTGTGAGGCGTTCCTGAGCAACAAGCGGGACTCGCCTTACCGCGAGGAGTGCAAGAAGATACTCAAGGACATTGGCCATCCCTGGGATGGGGACTGAGCCGACGGCCTTCTACAAGCCGTGACGTTGACGGGCCCTATCGGCGCGCTCGCGCAGTAGTGCGATCTCCGCATCCTCGTCCCCGGACGATGCCGCTTTGTGAATTTCCTCGACGGCCTCTGCCCTCGAGCGGCGTGTTTCTTGGCGCACGAGCTTGTCGACATTTTCACCGAGCTCGGTGAGCGCACTCTCGAATTCGTCGAGGTGCGGAGCGGCCAGTCGGGCAGCCGCGAAGCCGAGCAGGGTATCCGGCAGTCTTGGAAGGAGTTGCTCCGGATCGAGCTCGTCACCGTCTTGTGCATGAGCTCGGCGGAGCTCGGCGACGGCCGTCGCCATTTCGCCTTCGACTAGCGCGGCACCCGCCTGACCCTCTTTGGTGTCCATGAGGCTGGGAAAATCGAAGAACAACCCGAGGATCTCTTTGGCGACAGCGTCGTGTTCGGTGCGCGATCTCGCTCTGTCGGGCCCGAGCACTGGGGCGCGGGCGGGCGTCTGCACTCGCCCTTCGGACTCGGCTACCGCTCGGTGCACCGACGCGGCGAGCGCTCGGAAGCTGACGGCGTCAGCGATTCCGAGACGTTCGGCGATCTTGTCGGCGTGAGCCTGAGCCATGGCGCGCACGTTGGGGTCGTTCTCCGACCGAACGAGCTCGGCGACCGCCTTGATTTTCTGCGCCCGGGCGTGCGCGTCTCCGCTCGAAAACCCCGAATCGAGCTCGGTGTCGATGAGGTACTCGAGCATGCTTTGTGCGCCGTTCAGGATCTTTCGAACGCCCTCCGGGCCCGAGCGGCGCGCGATGTCGTCGGGATCGCTGCCGGCCGGCAAGATGGCCACTTTCGCGTGTAGCTCGGCTTCGCGGCAGGGCTCGCGTGCCTTGCGGACGGCCCGGCCACCGGCGGCGTCTCCGTCGAAGAGGAGCGTGACGGATTGCGCGTAGCGTTTGATGTGCTTCGACTGTTCGATCGTGAATGCCGTACCGAGCGGCGCCACCACGTTCTTGATGCCGCGAGCGTGGAGACTCAAGACATCGAAGTTGCCTTCGACGACCACACATTCCCCTTCGGAGACGATGGCCTGGCGGGCCTGGTACAGGCCGAAGACGGCTTCCCCCTTCTTGTAGATCGGCGACTCTGGTGAATTGACGTACTTCGGCGGCTCGTCGTTCGAGCTGCCCATCGATTCGACTTTGGCTTTCGAGAGTGTTTCGGCGCTCGGTTCCGGGAGGGCCCGGCCGCTGAACGCGATGACACGCCCCCGAATGTCCAACACCGCGAACATCAAGCGGTGCCGGAAACGGTCGTAGTAGCCACTGCCGCTCTTGCGGGGCGCGAGGAGCCCGACCTTTTCGGCCGCCGCGGCGGCCACATTTCGCTCGCGAAGATGGACGGCCAAGCCGTCCCATCCGTAGGGGGCATAGCCGATTCGAAACGACTGAAGCGCGTCGGCGACTTCACCAGTCGGCGAGTCGGCGACGAGTTCGCGGCGACCGAGCTCTTCCGACGCCAGCGCGGCCAGTCCATGTTCCCGCAGCATGCGTTCGAAATACGCGGCGGCGACGTTGCCCACTTCGTAGAGATCGTCCATCCGTCGACGGGCTTCGGCGGCTTGACGCCGTTCGAGCTCGGTTCCGGTCTCGACGATGTCCACGCCCGCCCGTTCGGCGAGCGATCGGACCGCATCGATGAAACTCATCGATTGCGTTTCTTGGACGAACTTGATCGCGTCGCCGGACGCCCCGCACCCGAAGCAGTGATAGAAACCGCGCTCGTCGTTGACGTTGAAGCTCGGTGTTTTTTCCTGATGAAACGGACAGAGTCCGACGTGGCTCCGCCCCTTTTTCGTCAGCTTGACCGCCTCGCCGATCACTCCGACGATGTTCGTCCGCTCGCGGACCTGCTGGATGGTCTCAGGAGCGATCACATCGCCACCTGAGCAAAACCTGGCCGCGCCGCCAAGGCTCCAGGCCCTTCGATGGACAGAAGCTGTCACACCGAGAGGTGAGATTCAGCGGTTAATCCGCCCAGTCTGTGGGCGAGCTGTTCATCGGTGGGGGACGACTTGGGGAGCACCTCCGGTTGGCAGATCTGCCCCATCGTGGTACACGCGCGCGCGAAAATGACGCAAAGCACGACCCCCATCGGAACCAAGCCACCTGTCCGCCCCCTCACCCCGTCAGGAGGCGCTGGCCCGGCAAAAGGCAAGGTCATCCAAGTCATCGGCCCGGTCGTCGACGTCGAGTTTCCGCCGGGAAAGCTCCCGAGGATCCTCAACGCGCTGAAGCTCACCAACAGCAACATCGACGCCCGCAAGGACAACTTGGTCCTCGAAGTGGCTCAACACCTCGGTGAGAGCACCGTGCGCGCGATTGCGATGGATGCGACCGAGGGTCTAGTTCGCGGGACCGAGGTCACCGACACCGGTCGCCCGATCATGATGCCCGTGGGCAATGCGACGCTCGGCAGAATTCTCAACGTCGTGGGTAACCCCGTCGACGAGGCGGGGCCCGTCAAGTCGGAGAAGCACCTGCCCATTCACCGCCCGGCGCCCAAGTTCGTCGACCAGAGCACGTCGGTCGAGATCTTCGAGACAGGCATCAAGGTCGTGGATCTGCTCGCTCCCTACCGCAAAGGCGGCAAGATCGGCCTCTTCGGCGGAGCCGGAGTCGGCAAGACCGTCCTCATCATGGAGCTCATCAACAACGTGGCGAAAGCCCACGGTGGGGTGAGCTGTTTTGCCGGCGTTGGTGAGCGCACTCGAGAAGGAAACGACCTGTTTCTCGAAATGGCGGAGTCGAAGCTCGAGAGTGGTGAGTCCGTTCTGAGCAAGACAGCATTGGTTTACGGCCAGATGAACGAGCCGCCCGGTGCGCGCGCGCGGGTGGCGTTGAGCGCGCTGACTTGCGCGGAGTATTTCCGAGACGAAGAAGGCCAGGACGTCCTGCTCTTCGTCGACAACATCTTCCGTTTCACCCAGGCTGGCTCGGAGGTTTCCGCGCTTCTCGGGCGCATGCCGAGCGCCGTCGGCTATCAGCCGACGTTGGCCACTGAGATGGGCGCCCTTCAAGAGCGCATCACGTCGACCAACAAGGGTTCGATTACTTCGGTGCAGGCGATTTACGTTCCGGCGGACGACTTGACCGACCCCGCTCCGGCAACGACGTTCGCCCATCTCGACGCGACGACGGTTCTCAGTCGCTCGATCGCCGAGCTTGGCATTTACCCTGCCGTCGACCCTCTCGACTCGACGAGCACGATGCTCGACCCGCAGATCGTCGGCGAAGAGCACTACAAGGTGGCGCTCGCCGTCCAAGAAACACTTCAGAAGTACAAGGACCTGCAGGACATCATCGCGATTCTCGGCATGGACGAGCTGAGTGAAGACGACAAACGGACCGTCGAGCGCGCCCGCAAGATCCAGAAGTATCTGTCGCAGCCGTTTTTCGTCGCTAGCCAGTTCACCGGCCTCGAGGGCAAATACGTTTCCCTCAAAGACACGATTTCGGGATTTCAGGAGATTCTGTCCGGCGCCCTCGACGACTTGCCCGAGCAAGCGTTCTATCTGAAGGGCGGGATCGAAGAAGTCAAAGTGCACGCTCAGAAGCTCAAGGAGCAGGGCTGAGCCAGAACATGGCGTCTGCCGATCAAAGAATCTCCCTCGAAATCGTCACGCCGGACGGCGTGGCGCTGAGCGAGTCCGTCGACGAGCTCACCGCGCCGAGCGTCGAAGGGGAGTTTGGCGTCCTCGCCGACCACCGCCCTCTGCTCGCTGCACTCAAGACAGGCATCGTCACCTTCAAGAAGGGCGGCGAGGAAACACGCGTTGCGGTTGGCGCGGGCTTCGTGGAGATCAAGGACAACCACGCGTGGGTACTGACGAACCAGTTCGCGCAGAAGAAGGACATCGACGCGGTCGAGACTCGTCTCGACCTCAAAGAGGCTGACCAAGCGATCGACGCCTTCGAAGGAGAGCCCCACGACCCGGCCTTCCACGAGCTGGTGGCACGTGAGGTGTGGGCCGCCGCGCGTCTCGAGCTCTACGGCGATCCGCCGCCGCCAACGGTTCGCAGCCACGATCTCGAAGGCGAAGCGGCCGAGTTCGTCGTGCATGTCGATGACGACGACGACGCGTCGAAGAGCGCCTAGCCCGCCTGCTCGACTACTGGCGGCTACGGCACGTACTCGACGAACGCGAGACCGAAGGTCTCGGCGACCGCTTGGTTGGTGACCTGGCCTTCGAACACGTTTACGCCAGCCGCGAGGCCGGGATTGGCGGCGGCGGCCTGGCTCAGGCCACGGTTCGCTATTTGAATCGCGTATGGCAGCGTGACGTTGCAAAGCGCGTAGGTGCTGGTGCGCCCGACAGCTCCGGGCATGTTGGCGACCGAGTAGTGCACGACCCCGTCGACGATGTAGGTCGGCTCCGCGTGAGTCGTCGGCCGAGTGGTTTCCACGCAGCCGCCCTGGTCGACGGCCACGTCGACGATGACGGCGCCCGGTTTCATGTTTTTCAGATCACCGCGTTCGATCAAGCGCGGAGCTCGGGCGCCTGGAATGAGCACGGCTCCGATGACGAGGTCCGCCTGTTCGATTTGCTCGCGAATCGTATGCCGATCGCTGAAAATCGTCGTGACGTTCGGTGGCATGACGTCGTCGAGATACCGAAGCCGGTCCATGTTCACGTCCAGGATGATGACGTTGGCACCGAACCCCGCGGCGACCTTCGCCGCGTTGGTACCGACGACTCCACCGCCGAGGATCGCGATGTGTGCCGGCGCGACGCCGGGCACACCGGCGAGCAGGATCCCGCGGCCCTGTTCGGGTCGCTCGAGGTATTTGGCGCCTTCCTGAATGCTCATGCGGCCTGCAACTTCGCTCATCGGAGTCAGAAGCGGCAGCCGGCCGTGTTTGTCCTGCACCGTCTCGTAAGCGACAGCCGAGCCCCCGGACGAGATCACTCCTTGGGTCAGCGGTTCGCTCGCGGCGAAATGGAAATACGTGAACACGATCTGCTTTTTTCGGATCAGTGGAAGCTCTTCGGGCTGCGGTTCTTTCACCTTCACCACGAGATCCGAGCGCTTCCAGATCTCCTCGGCGCTCGAGACGATCGCTGCTCCGGCGCGTTCGTAGTCGTCGTCCGCAAGTCCGCTGCCGACGCCGGCGTTCTGTTGCACCAAGACTTCGTGCCCTGACCGGCGCAACTCCTCCACGCCGACCG
>JAJDAH010000192.1 GCA_029261965.1 Polyangiaceae bacterium | reverse complement strand
CGGCCAGGTCGAACGCCTCATCGAAGCCGCTCCCAACCGCACGCAGCGCGTGGTGTTCATGGCGTGCTACGGCTCGGGTCTGCGCGTCAGCGAGGCTTGTACACTCGAGATCGGTGACATCGACAGCGCACGGATGGTCATGCGCGTCCGCAAGGCCAAGCGCCGCCGTGAGCGCGAGACGGTTCTGAGCGTCAGACTGCTGAACGAGCTTCGCGCCTACTACCCGTGGCGACGACCGGCGAGCGACGGCTCTGCCGCTGGCCCGCCAACGCATCGTCGAGTCGACTCCGACTCGTGTCGAACCCGGTGAGACCTTGCCGGTGCAGATCCGCGACGACTGGCGTGCACTGCTACTCGCCCTCACCGACATCGATCTGCGCCCGTGTCCCCACTGCGGCGCCGAGCTCTCTGCCCGACCCCTCCGTGCGCCGGTGCCCTCGCGTCCTGTCCTCGCGGCGTGCTTCGCTTCACCACGACCCCGACCTCTGCTCGCTTCCCCATAGCTGCGGACCGGACCGCCCTGCTACTGCCGCGCCTCGGCTCCACCCAATCGGCCGTTAACTGCTACTGCGCGACGCCGCCGACTCGTCCGGTACTCTCATGGGCGCAGTCGCATTAACGCCTGCAATTTATGTCCACTTTTGACTTCCGCCGCCCTCGTTGATTTTCTTAGCCTCTTCCGCTGGACAAAGCAGATTTCGCGCCAGCCTCGTTTCGGACGGTCGCTACACTGCGCGGGCGTTCGCATGGGAGTTTCGCGCCGTTTCGCCCTGAGCGAGCGGCAGCCGACGCGCGGGCGCGCTGGCACAGATTGGCTCAAGAGAGTTGGAAGTGGCTGACCTCACCGCAACGCTACTGCGCGAGCGCATCGGGTTCGCTCGTGAGGGCTAGCCAGACGGTAGCGCGCCGCTGAGCTGATTGTCCGTGCGATCGAGTCCTGCAAACTTGCACTTGGTTCCGCAGACCTTCCCGACCGCATAGTCCGGCTCGGCCAGGAACTCGTATGCGGTTGTACCCGACTCGGAGTCGTGCATCGTGACTCGGACCGTATCGCCGGCTCTGAACTCGCGCCGATTTCCTTCGATCTCGACCGTAAAGGTCACGAACTCGTTTCCACGACGTCGGAAGGTCGATATCGACGAGCGTAACGGTTCCTCGAGCTCGACGACGTCGATGCGAATCTCGTCGATCACGCGCGGTCCGAAACAAATCTCGTTGAGACACACGTCGATGCTCAGCACCCCGAATGGTGGCAGTTTGTCGGGCTCGCCGCTCACTTCCGCGACGGGCAGAGTCATCTCGATCGAGACGCCGGTCGCGCAAGCTGCCGCGCACGAACAACCCGTTTGCGAGTACGCGGCGAGAACGAAGGCCATCGTGCCGCAGATCCCATCCATATTCAGCCGTCGCATTGTCATCGCATCACTTTCCCGAGGCCGCGAGCCCGAAGGGCGGCCGCGAGTTCTCGCGCATCGACGTGTAGGCATCTCTGGCGGCCGCCGCGCTCCCGCCCTCTCAATATCGTTTGCGAAAAGCAACTCGCATGCCAGCAGAAGATTCACCTCGATCGACGAAGTCGACGTGGCGGCGGTGGAGCAGCAGTGTGACAATCAAGTCACACCTGTAGCCACCTCAGAAGCGCCACCTTGACGCAGACCCACACCCACCAAACGCCGCTAGCGGCGAGAAACGCACTGCTCGATCACTGCTGCCTCCGTGCCCCCCGATGAACCGACGCGGCTGCAGTCGTTGACCGGAGGCACGCACTGGAAGGTCCCGCCAGAACCCCGAGCAGCATTCGAACCCTTCGTCGCAGGACTCATCGTTGGCGTGGCAAGGCTCGAGCGCCCAGTAGGGATCCCTGTTGATCGTCGACTGATCTTGGCCAGGGAGCAGAAACGCCGAGTGGCTCGGGTCCGGGCTGGCGGTCGGATCGAAATCGATGGCGGCCACCCACAGCTGTTTGATTGTTGAAACCCGTCGGCGTCCCGGCCCGCCCGAATTTCGCGCGGCTGTACGTGCCGCGCTGGTAGATGACCACAACGTGACCGTGCGCGCGACTCACGAGGAGAACGGGGCTCCACCGCCCGAAACAATCTCGGCTCGAGCGCGCGAGCCTCGGAACATGGCGAAACCAGCGAGCGCGTACAGTGACGCGAAAAGGTACCACGTGATCGTGCGACCAAAGCTCATCGCGGCGAACAACGACGCGATGGCACCGAACACTGAAAAAGACGAGTTGAGGCAAAATATCCGCCTAGGACTCAACTTCTAGGGCGCATAACGGATTTCATGTCTACTTTTGACTTCCGCCGCTCGTTGATTTTCTTAGCCGCCCTCGGGACCGGACACGAACGTGAGCGTGTCGCCGCGCTTCTTGACCCGCAGATGGGCGAGTTCTGAGTGTCGGTCGAGATAGCTTTCCGCGACGAGCACGTCGGGCAATTCTGCGGACAGCTTCGGCATCGATCGCCGGTGTCGCCGGCGGTGAACACACTTCCGTCACAAGTCCGAACTGCCGCGCTAGTCCTTTCGAGCGGTACGTTCGCGAACTCGGGCATGTAGCTCGCCGCTTCGCCGTCGGAGATCCGCCGCGCCAGCGTCACCGCTTCATGAGAGCTGACTGGATTCGTTCGTTTCGAGTCACGGATTCTGCGCCCAGGGCACACTTACATTCTACGCGTCCGGTGTGGGAGTGTGGACCACGTTGACTACCGGCCGTTTTCCACCACCGCGGTCCGCCCCGTCAGAGACGCCGGCCGTCGAGCCCGAACCAGGCCAAGCGAAGGGGCCCGAGCCCAGGCCGGACGTCGAGCCCGAGGCGCCGCGACCTCGGAAACGACGCCGCATACTTCGCGCCGTCATGATGGTGGTCGCCGCCCTGCTCGTCGTCGGCGTGCTCGGCCTAGCGGCTTGGATCTACCCGTGGATGAGGATGCCCGACGCCGCAGTCGCAGACATCGAGCGCGATTGGACGAAAGTCGAACAACTCGGCTTCGGGAGGCGCGCCTTCAAGTCCGACGATACGCTCACGCAGATCGAAGTTGGAAAACTGAAGCCCACGCTCGACGCGCTCGAGCAGTGGCACGCGCGAAGCGGGGGCATCAAGAAGGAGCGCTGCGAAGACTCTAGGCGTCTTCAACTCTACGGGAGAATCAAAGACAAGCTGCGCGACGAATCGGCGAAGCCAAGCCCGCAACAAATCGAGGCAGTGCTCGCAGTGGCCCACCAGATGCGACTTCAGGGCAACGCGCTCGACCACGCTATCGGATTTTCGTTGGCCCGGGAGACGGCGGAGTGGCTCGGGCGCTCCGGGCAGCCCGGCAGCCCCGCTTTCATTCGCTTCCGCCCAAAGACTGAGGACATTGTCGCGGCATTCGCTCGTGACGCGGTTTGCCTGGCCGAGCTCGCCGGGACGCAAACCGGCCTGGAATTGTTCGAAGGGCCCTTTCAGCCGGAGCACGCGTCTTCTCCACCCCCGATGTTGTTCGTCGACATGAAGCGCGAGGTACTCGTCCTGAAGCACTTCACCGCCAACCGCCTGCTCGCGCTCGAAGGTGAAGCCGACATCGACGTGATCGCATCGAGCCTGGACGTCGAAGAAGCCGAGCTGCCAAAGAGCGTGCTCGTGCGGCTGTCGGGGCCTCGGTTGTCGCACCACCTCGTCATGAATTGGAAGAACGACATCGAGAGCTACGACAAGCATGTCGCCGCCGCGAAGCTCTAAGAAAACAGATCCACCGTAGGCGCCGCGCGGCGAATTGGGCATCGTAGGAGAATGGTTCGAAGCTTCGCCGCCGCCGCCGCCGCCGCCGCCGCAGCGCTCACAATCTCGCTGGCGGCACCCAACGTCTCCGCTCAGTGCCCGGTCGGCAGCACCATCGAGGTAGATTTCGACTCGCCGGATCCGGATATTCGGAGACGAGCAACAACTGGACGACCTGGGCCACGGCGCCCTGCAACGGCGCCGGCTATCGATATCTGAGTCACACCGTCGGCGACGGCTCGCGGCGGGGCAAAGCCATTTGGAAGCCGAACAGCTGCGACGGTACCGGCGCGGGTGGCGCGGGGAGCGGAGGCAGCGGAGGCGGTACGAGCGTTGGGCGCTGCGATGGGATCATGTCTACTTTGACTTCCTCCGCGCTCGTTGGTTCTTCGAGCCGCCGTCAAGCCGTCATGCTGTACGGAGTGGGTTGCCTGCATACCGCCGAACCCCTGCGCCGTGGGTGGAGTTGGGGGCGAGATTTCGTTCCCCAGGGCGGGGCATGCCGGGCATCAGCTCAAATCTCACCGCTTCGGAACTTCTCGTGGAGCTTCCTAGCGCGCTCAGTCAAGAAATCCACGTTGAACATCCACATCGCGTGGAGCCATTCGAGCTTCTGCTCTGTAATCCGGCAGTGGTGTCGTGTCCATCGGCACGACGCACTCCGGGCGCAGCAGCAAGCCCTCGCCCGGAAGCTGCGTGGGCACTACGGCTACTTCGGCGTCTCGTCGAATTTCCGAGCGCTCGAACGCTTCCATCGAGAGATACGACATGCCTGGCGCAAGTGGCTTCGCCCTCCCGCCGCCCAAGCAAAAAGAGTCGTGCTAGGGACACTGACGTGATCGACAGGGCGATCCTGTGCGAAAACGACCACGTGTCGGACCGGACGCTTTCGGGGGCCATGCAACACGATGGTGTACGAGCCCCTCTACCCGAAGGTCACCATCGATCTGCACCGACGTTTTGTGTCCGTGGATCGCGGTGACGTGTCTCCACGTCTGTTCCTAGGCGGCATGTGACGCTCGAGCGGTTCTTTCAACGCCAAATCGACGAGATCCAGGCGGACCGCGCGCTCGGTTTCTATGGCGCGGTGCTCGCGCTCACTCACGTACTCGCGTTCCTGCATTGGGAGCTCGTGCACCCCGCGCGGATGATGCTCAGCAACGAGCTCATCCCGATCTGCTGGCCGTTCTTCGAAAACTGCCACGAGTGGCGGAGTCTCGACGCCCCGAGCGTGAGAATCCTCTTGTGGCTCTACGGCGCGCTCGCGATCGCCTGCGCCGGTGCGTTCCTTCACAAACGCTTCGTTCGTCCCGCGGCCATCGGGCTCGGGATCTTGATGTTGCTCGAACTGTTGATCGTGTTTCAGGACTATCGATTGCGATTGAACCAGCACTACATGGCCGTGTGGGTGACGGCGGTGTTCCTGTTCACGCCGGACAAACGAAGGTTGCTTCGGTTCCTGATCGTCGCTTTCTACGTCTGGGCAGGAGTGCTCAAGCTGGACCCTGCTTGGCTGTCCGGGGAGGCGCTTCGGGGCCAGCTGCCGGCGTTCGTGCGGCCCTCGCTACTCGTGCCGGCGTGTTGGTATGTCGTACTGCTCGAGCTGTTCGTCGTCTTCGGAGTCTTCAGCAAGAACCGGTGGATCTACTGGACCACGCTCGGACAGCTCGCGCTCTTTCACCTGGCGAGCTGGCCGATCGTCAACTTTTACTACCCCGTGCTCATGCTGGGGCTCCTCGCGATCTTCCCACTCAGCCGCTCCATCTCGGTCGAAGCTCGACCGTCGACGAGCTGGCGCGCCGCTTCGATCGTCGTCGGCTCCTTCTCCATCCTGCAGCTCGTACCTCGGGCATTCCCCGGGGACCCAGCGCTGACCGGACAAGGACGAATGTTCGCCCTTCACATGTTCGACGCAAAGGTCAGCTGCCGGGGCGTCGCGGTCATCCACCGCCCGGGTGGAAAGACAGAACCCATGGCCCTCAACGCGAGGCTGCCGACCCGGATCGCTTGCGACCCCATCGTCTACTTCAACTTCGCTCGGGGGATTTGCCGCGCCCGCAGTCGAGACCCGAGCTTCGTCGACCTGGATCTCCTTCTGCGGTCACGACGCGGTCGAGACCCGCCGATCGATGTCGTGAACATTCCGAGTTTCTGCTCGAGCGACGTCACCTACGACGTGTGGCGCCCGAACGAATGGATCCACGGAACCTGAGCCCGGATCAGTCGAGGCTGTCGCAGCTGACGGTGACGTCGAGACCGCCGTCGGCCAACGGGGTGAGCGAGAGTCGGAGCTCCTCGAAGTTGACGTCGGCAGAGTTGGTGGTTTGTCCGCACGCATCGGTGAGGGTGAACTCCGTGTGAAAGATTTCCTGCACGTTGCTAGGAACGTCGCCGGACAAGTCGGCGGTGATGCGGTTCTGGTCGATCGTCAGAGGAGCCGTCGTCTCGTTCGTGACAAAACCACCGTCGGCATCCGTGAAGGTGTAGCGGTACAAGAGCGAGCCGTTGACGACTTCCGCCGTGCCGGGTGTGACGCCTACCGTCAAGATCCCGGTGCTCGGGTCGAACGTCGGCGCGGGCGGTCCCAAGAGCTCCTGGCAGCCGATCACCGACCCGGGGCAGGGACGACACATGTTCAGAGCCCAATCTCGCCATTCGCCGCCCGCGTCTGGGCCCGCCTCGGGACCGGCATCGCTCATCGCACACACGAGCCCAGCCTCCATGACGACGTCCGCGGCGACATCGGCGCTGGCATCCAAGCCGGCGGACCCGCCCATGCTCGTTCCGGCAGTACCCGCAGCGCCAGAAGCGCCGGCGTCCACACCACCGGCGCCACCCGTCGCGGCGCCCGCCGTGCCGCCCGCCCCGCCGGATCCTCCCGATCCGCCGCTACCGCCGGTGCCCGCAGTTCCACCGGTACCCGCAGTTCCGCCGGTGCTGCCGGGCCCGGTATCGACGCTCGCGTCGGAACCCCCGGTGTTCTGCTTGTTGTCGGAGCCACCGCACGCGGCGACCACCGTGACGGCTGCCAAACAGCTGGCTATGAGCGAGGACTTCATGGCCGCGGAGGATACAGACTCGCCGCCGGCTCGTCCCCTGGATCCATGATTGCTGACAAAACTCGGCGGCCCCTCCGGGGCGAGGCCGCGGTGTTCTTACGGCGAAGGGACAGATCTGATCCGTGTCCCGGCTCAGAAAAACTGCACCCCCACGAGCGCTTCCGGATCGCGATCATCCCGCCTTCCGTCGTCGTAGATGCGGTAGCGGACGCCGGCGCCGGCGAAAACACCGAAGTTGTCTGTTACCGCGACGCCGGCAATCGCCCGAACCCGCAAGCTCTGGCTCGATTCGTCCGTCGAAGCGAAGTCGGAGCCGACGTCGATATCCCAACCGAAGCCGAAGTCGGCATCGAAGAAAAAGCGACGAACGGGTGCGTGCACGCCAACGAAAATCTGCGGCGAAACGAGTGTTGCCGAGCCGTTCTCGGGCTGAGCACCGACACCAAAGGCGCTGTAGACCCATCCGTTGGTCAACTTGATGCCGGTGTTGATCGGCGTGGTCGCCGCGCTCCACACGAGCGCCTGTACTCGGAGATCGTCGGTGACGCTCAGCAGCCCGACGGACGCTCCGTCGACGTCGTCGGCGACATTGACGAGACCAACCTGCGCCCCGTCCACGTTACCGGCAACGTTGACCAGACCGACTTGTGCTCCGAGAACACGGCCGGCCGAATTGACCATGGCGAGCTGCGCGCCGCGATCGAGCTCGGTCGCCTCGTTGTAGATGCCCGACAGCTGCAGACCATGCACGCTTCCCAGCCTCTTGCGGAAGAGCCCGGACACTTCGACACCATCGAGGTCTCCGCGGGCGCGACCACCGATGCCGGCAAAGAGCGCTCCCGTGCTTTCGCCATCCACCAGGTCGACCAGCCCGGTCAGGCTGGCGCCGTGCAGGCCATCTCGAGATCTCAGGACAAACGGGTTGAGCCCGAAGCCGTCGATGCGGCCGACCCTGCTGTAAAAGAGGCCGAGCTCCACATTGGTGGATTTTTGGTCGATGTCGGGGTCGAGGGCAACGGGGTACGCGAGCGTGAGGTGAGCCGGAAGGTCGGTCGGTCGGCGCGTTCGAGAGGACTCGGAGTCGATCGCGGGGTCGACGATGGACGGCGAGCGCGGCGCGACCGACGCGTGAAGCGGTGGCGGCGGAGGTATCGCACCTGGTACGTCGCGCGGACCGGTCGACGAGTCACGAGCGTCGGCCGCTTTGGACGGTGGGGGCGGCGGGTGAAGCGGCGGCGGTGGTGGCGGGGGCGTTTCGGGTTCCGGGGCGAGGGCCGCGAGTAGGCTCTGCGCTTCGTCCCGTGCGACGTTGCCCGCCAACAGTGCGATCGTCTCTATCGCCGCAGCCTCACCATCGGGCAGATCGATGAAGCGCCCGGTCGCTTTCCCCTTGGCGTCGACGTAGGCGACGTACGCGCGGCCGGACTCGACACGAACGCGCAGGCTCTCGCCGACATCGGCCGCGCTCGGCTGGACCGGGACGCGGAGCTCGGTGGATATCGCCTCCAGGGTCTTGGCCTCGGAGAGCGTGGCGCCGGCGCTCTCGAAGCTGACGGAAAGCGCCCGCGGCTGTTCCGCCAGCGCAGCAACGGGCATGAGCATGAGCCAACCGGCGAACGCTGCCGATAGCAGCCCCCCGCCGAGGCTTCGCCGCATAGTCCGGATGCACACGTCTTGTTTCTGTTCCCGGCGGAAGCCGGATCGTTCAAAACACGGCCACCATACGCCCAATTGCGGGCACGAATTCGGCGTCGCCGCCGAGGGCCGCCGCAGCAGGTTAGCGGCTGAGACCACCAAAAACTCCCTTCCGGACGCAATCGACCGCGGCAATTGAACAACCCCTGGGGCTGCGGGTACCAAGGTAGGACATGGTGCGGGCGAAGGCTTCGGCGGCAGTGGTGGGCGCATCCCGCGAGTCGTCAGCCTGCCCGGAGGACGACGCCACTGAAAACACCCTGGTCGATCGATTACGGCGAGGCGAGCCCAAAGCCGTGGGCGAAGTGTACGACCGGCATCATGCCGCGGTGCGAGCGTTCGCTCGTCGTCTCGTCGGCGACGAGAGCTCGGCCGAGGATCTCGTGCACGAAGTGTTCGTCAAGCTGCCCCGCGCGATCTGTCGGTTCGAGGGACGCGCGTCCATCCGCACGTTCCTCATCAGTGTCGCGGTCAACCACGCCCGTCACTTCGTGCGGGGCGCGGCGCGGCGACGCTCGGCCATGGAGCGGTACGCCGACGAACCTCCCGCTTCGTCTCCGAATCCGGAGCGGGACGCGCGGCGCTCAGAGCTCGCTCGAGCGTTGACCCGCGCCCTCGATTCACTCTCGGTGGACCACCGTGTGGCCTTCGTACTCTGTGAGGTGGAAGAGAGAACGAGCAAGGAAGCTGCCGAAATCGCAGGTGTGCCCGAGGGCACCATCAGGTCCCGGCTGCACCATGCGAAGAAGCATTTGCGTGGGGCGCTCGAGGCGGAGGGACTGCGATGAAAAATGATCTCTTGGACGAGGCGACGCGGGCGCTCCGTGTCGAGGGTGAGCGCCCGGCGGTCGGCGCGCGGTTCACTCGCGGGAGGGTGCTGGCGAGTTTGCGCGCGAAGCGTCGGAGACGTGCAACGACCCTCAAGATCGTGATCCCGCTCGCTGCGATGCTCGTCGGCGGCACGACCCTGGCGGCGGTCGGCGGAAAGCTGCCGACGGCGTGGATCGGCGAAAAAAACGAAACGGGATCGAACGAAGAACCGACACCAACCGCCGAGTCCACCAAAAAGCGACCATCGGTCACGCGCACGCTGGCCACGCCCCCGGCGGAGCCGAATCCAACGCTCAGTGCAGAGCCGGCCCCTACGCCCACTGCGGAAGCGGCGCGATCGATCGCCGAATTGAAAACGTCGGAGCCCGTGGCCAAAACGAAGCCGCTGCGCCCGGTGCCGCTCGACGTGGAAGAAAAAAAGAAACCACCTCCCCCCGACGAGACATTGTTGCTCTATCGGGCGGCGCACCAAGCGCACTTCGTTGACCAGTTGCCCGCCACGGCGCTGGCGAAATGGGACGAGTATCTGGCGCTGGCGCCTCGAGGCCGGTTCGCCGTGGAGGCTCGGTACAACCGCGCGTTGTGCCTCGTTCGCTTGGGTCGTGCCGCTCAGGCGCGAGCAGCACTCGAGCCCTTCGCCCGCGGCACCTTTGGGGCGTATCGCCGGCAAGAAGCGCGCGAACTCATCGCCGCGCTCGATGGCAACCAGTCGAGCAAGCGTCCCTAGGCGGCGCGTCGCGCACTTCTGCTCGCTGGCGACTGTTCTCGAAAAAGCGTTGAACAGTGTGCCCCGGTTCGGGAACGCAATGGCGAAGACTCGAACCAAGGGGTGCTCACATGAAAACAATCAAGACGCTCATTTCATTCGCGGTAGTCGGTAGCGTGCTCGCCGTCGGTTGCGAAATTCACGACTACAGCGACAGCGAGGGCTTCGGTCCACACGAGGGCTTCGACCCGGATGGGTTTCCACGAGACCCCAACGCAGCCGACGTTCCGGTCTGTGTCGAGTTCTGCGGCACCCTCGTTGGTTGCGGTACCGTCTCGCCTCACGATCTTCTCGACTGTTTAGACGGCTGTGAATACGGAGTTCGAGACGAGCCGGAGCGAGTGACGAACGGCTGCTACTGCGTCATCGATGACGCGTGTCGAGACATCGACGAGTACGACTGCGACGGAGCTCCAATGCCGGATCCCGGAACACCGGGCGGGGGAACCGGACAGGGCGGCGGAGCAGGTCCGGGCGGCGGTACGGGCCAGGGCGGTGCGGCAGGAGCGGGTACCGGTGCAGGCGCGGGCGGCGGCGCTGGCGCAGCGGGAACCGCCGGATCGGCCCAAGGCGGAAGCTCCGCCGGAGGAGCGGCGGGCGGAGGCGGCCCCGAGTGCGTCCGCAATCACGACTGCGGCACCATCCAGGACTGCGTGTCCGGGACGTGTCGGACGCGGTGCGAATACTCCTGCCAATGCGACGAAGGCGAATCGTGCGAAGACGGCTACTGCTTCGGACAGATGCCGCCCCCGCCGACCTGCGAGACGCACTGCGACTGTCCCTCGGGCCAGCGCTGCACCGAAGGCGAGTGTCTCTGAGCAGGCGAGACACCGCTGCTGCTACGATGCGGTGGGGATGGCCGAGCCCGTCAGCAACGCAAACCTGGACTCCACCGACAAAGCTCCGCGTCGCGTCTGCGACTTCGCTCGGACACCGCGTACTGCTACCTCGAACGTCGGGGCGAGTCGCATCAAGCGGAGACCGAGCCGGAATGGTTGGCTCCGTTTCGCAGATTCGCCGATCCGTTGGCGTCCTGCTCGACGGCAACCGGGGCAGAGAGCGCAAGGCCAAGATCCCGTACGTCCTGCAACGCGTGCTCTTCCCTCATGTCGCCGGCCGCGCCCTCACGGCAGACTATGGTCTGCTGCATGCCCCGCTAAACGTGTGAGGCTCACCCAAGACACGACGACCGGCTCGAGCCAGCTGTTGCGCTCACGTCGATTTCCCCGGCTTCGCCGGCATGTCCACGCTTTGCTCACCTCCGCCATCCGGGCGCGCAATTGTTCAATCTTGACCGTCGTGATACGCGTCGCGGATGGGCAATCGAATTCATCGGCTGCGTCCTTGGGTTCGAGGGGGGACGCTGGCCTGCGTCGCCGGAGCGCTCCTGTTTGCGTGCAGCAGCAGCCAGAGCGAAAAGCTCGCTCTGGCGGCGCTGGGCGCGGGTTGCTCGCTGAACTCGGATTGCGAAAACCCACTCGCGTGCGTCTTCGAAAAGTGCCATCGCGAATGCAACCACGACCGCGATTGTCCAGGCGAGGCGCGCTGCGTGAAGGGCACCGACGGCCACGTTTGCCAGCTTCCTCAAGACACGGCCTGTGCGCGGGCAAACGAGTGCCTGGGCGATCAGGTCTGCGGCGTGGATGGCGAGTGCCGGGATACGTGCAACACGGACGCTGACTGCACCAACGGACAAGTGTGCGCAGTCAGCGACGAATGCGCGAGCACTGACGACACCAAGGATCTCTTGGATCCCAACGGCAACATTTTGCCGGATCCCTTCGACGACACGGGGAATGGACCGATTTCCACCGGGGGCACGGGCGGGTTGGGATCGGGCGGCACCGGCGGGATGAGCTCCGGCGGCACCGGGGGTCAGTCGACCGGTGGCATGGGTGGTGGCTCTCCGGACAGCGGGGGCGGCACCGGTGGCGTCGGCGCTTCGGGCGGCACGGGCGGGACCGGCGGAAGTGTGGACGCCGGGGCGGATTCTTCGATGATGTCGGACGCGGGCGGCGACGCCGCGGCGGACGGCGGCTGCCCCTCCGGCTTCGCCGACTGCACGGCGGACCCTGGATGTGAAACCAACTTGTCGCTCGTCTTCAGCTGCGGGTCGTGCACCACCAGCTGCGACGGGACCAACGGCACGGTGGATTGCCAAAACCAGATGTGCGTGATCGTCAGCTGCAACGCGAACTTCGACGACTGCGACGGCGACGGGGCGACGGGATGCGAAACCCCCATCAATACCAATCAGAACTGCGGCGCGTGTGGTCGCGACTGCACGTCGTTCGGCTCGACCTGCGTGAGTGGCAACTGCGAGCCGGTCGTACTGATAGACGACTTCACCCCGGCCGTAGCGGGCTTCGATTCACTGTCCTGGGCCGTGGCGAACGACTCCATCTACCACATGGGGTTCAGCAGTTACGTCCTACGACGCATTCCGATAGCCGACCCGACGAACTTCGTCACGTTGTGGGACGGCGCCGGTACCGTGTCGGGGGTCGAGAGCATCTCGGTCGTCGGAACCGACGTCCGGTGGACGGCTAGGAACACCGGCGGCGCGGCGGACCGCCGCACGTTGAGCAAGCCCTCCGGCGCGGCACCCGCCGTGGTACCGACCACCGTTTGGATGCCCGAGTTTCACGCGGAGTATCTCACGCGCCAAGGCTCGGCGGACTACTGGATGACCGGCGGCTATCAGGCGAGCAACGGTACCGAGCAAGCGTATGTCTACGCGAGGGGCATCGCCGCACCCGCGGCGAACGCCGGAACCCGCCTCGTCACCACGAGTCAGGGTCAGCATGGCGAGGTGAAAGCGTTCGAGGTGACCACCGAGGCCATCTATTGGATCACGGAGGACTCGGCCAGCGGCATCGCCCGGGACGTTCGCATGGTGCCCATCGACGGTATCCCGAGCTACGTGCCTACGAGCGTGAGCGGGAGCGAGGTTGCCCCCAACCTCAACGGCCCCTTCGCCATGAGCGCGCATCTCGACGCCGTGTACTACGTTCAAGACGTCAACAACGCGTTCACCGATGGCATCTATCGCCACCGGCGTGGGGACCCGTCACCCACACATCTCGTCGTCGCACCAGACGTCAGGTACGTGCTCGTCAACGCGGACGGCATCTACTACCTCAGCCAGTCGCGCCTCTTCAAAGCCCCGCTCGCCGGCGGCTTGGGTGTGCAGCTCTCGACGCAACCGGTCACCTATTTCATCGGCCAAGACGCCAGTTTCATCTACGCCGTCTATCTGAAGCTGAGCGCACCGTCGGCGAGGACCGTGCTCCAGATCCTCAAGTAGCGCGGACATGGCGCCGCCATCGACAACCCCGGCGCCCGTGGATTCGGCCCAGTCCTAGTTGCTACTAGCTAGTTCCGTGTGGAATGCCGTGAGTCGGCATACTGGGCATGCAACCGCGGAAGCCGACTTGCGCGAAAGCTCGAGCGTCGGGGTACACTTTCTGGGCCGATGCGGTCAGAGACCAATGCAGCCAAGGTTCGTCAGTTGATCGACGCCCTCGGCGAGAGGTCCAAGGGGCCGGGGCGCGTCTACCTGACAGGCGGTGCCACGGCCGTGCTGGTCGGATGGCGCGAAACGACAGTCGACGTCGACATCAAGCTCGACCCAGAGCCAGCTGGGGTGTTCGATGCCATCGCGCAGCTCAAGGACGAGATCGACA
>JAJDAH010000191.1 GCA_029261965.1 Polyangiaceae bacterium | reverse complement strand
CGGGCTGTCTCTCGTTTTTCAGTTTCTCGACCAGTCTCGGACAACGATTCCAGATGCGTCATGCGCGTTCGACGCGTGCCGCGTCAATGGATTCACTCGCCCGGCGATTTTTCCGAGAAAAGTGAGGGGATCCTTCAGGGTCGAGAGCCATATGGGTTCGACGACGATCTCCATTCGCTCGGCTCTCTGCCCCCGGGTTGTCGCTGCAGGGGGCACCAGCCAATCTACCCGATCGGATTCAAGCGCCTCTCATTTGCACCGGAGCTGTTTCGAGACGTTGAGACGATGTGACGGGCACTGCATAACAAGTGAAGCAGCCGGGGAAGTCGAGGGAGCGGACGCTTGCCGGGTGCGCTTCGCGCCCGGCAAGCTCGGTGCTTCGCGGACGTCGAGCTGATAAAGTCGAGCGGCTACCCCGCAGCTGAATCACAAGTCGTTAGGTGGACGCAACGCGGTTTGCCGGGCCGCCCCTTGACAAGTATATACGCGAGTATATACTATTGACATGGCGCGTGCAAAGCTATTCCAGAACGGCGGCAGTCAGGCGGTTCGACTGCCGAAGGACTGCCGATTTCCTGAGGGCCAGAGCGAAGTCGTCGTCCGGCGGGAAGGCCGCCGAGTCATTCTCGAACCGCTCCAAGATTGGCCCTCTAGTTTTCTCAAATGTCTCGGTGCGTGGGAGGGCGAGATCGAGCGCCCCCGCCAGGGACGAATTGCGCGTGTGAAGGACCCCTTCGATTGACCGCGCAGTTCATGCTCGACACGGACACGGTGAGCTACGCCCTCAAGGGCGAGGGTGACGTCGGTGCGCACTTGGTCCAACGGAGGCCAGCCGAGCTCTGCATGAGTTCCATCAGCCTGTCTGAACTGCGCTTTGGCGCCGACGCAAGGCGCTCGCGTCGCTTGCACGGATTGATCGACAACTTCGTTGCCAGTGTTCGCGTGGCACCATTCGGCGGCGATGAGGCGGCCGCCTTCGGCAAGCTCGCTAGCCATCTCGTGCGAAAAGGAACCCCGATTGGCCAGTTCGACACGCTCATCGCGGCACATGCGCTCGCGCTTGGAGTCACGTTGGTCACGAACAATACGCGTCACTTCTCTCAGGTCCCGAAACTCCGACTCGAGAACTGGTACTGACTGAGAGGCGCCACCTAACCAGGGTTTGCTGCAGACGGGGAAGTCGAACGAGCGGACGCTTGCCGGGGATGCCAAGCATCCCGGCAAGCTCGGTGCTTCGCGGCCGTCGAGTGATACAATTGAGCACAGCCCCGCAGCTGAACTGCAGGTCGCTAGGCAGTCGGAATCTGGATCGTGACGTCGTGAAACTCCCCTCCGCTGACCGCACCGTCATCGATGACGCCAAGATTCGAGACTACCTTCTATCGAGCACGCACCCGATCGGCCGGTCCAAGGCGCGCTTCATCGCCTTGCTCGGATACTCTCAAGAAGAGTGGCAGCGGCTCCGCGATGATCTCCTGGAGATGGCGCGGACGGCGGACTCCGCGCCCAGTCGTGCCAGCGCCCACGGCGAGAAGTTTGAGATCCATGCTATCCAAACGAGGACTCGGCGGAAATCGTCGCCATCTGGATTGTCCCTAATGGCGAAGATTTCCCGCGATTTGTGACCGCCTACCCCGATATCTAATGACCTTCAAACTGCTCGACGTAGTTGTGCTCACCCGAGACCTTCCGGAAGAGGGTCTGCGCGCCGGCGACTTGGGCGCGGTCGTGCAGGTCTATCCGCCCGATGGGCTTGAGGTGGAGTTTGTCGAAGCGATCGGACGGACTCAGGCACTGATCGAACTCACCACTGCGGATGTCCGACCGATACGCAGCGGCGACCTCATGGCAGTACGTCCCCTTGAGGAAGCTGGTTAGCGCCGCTGCCTCCCTAGGAACTGCTAGGGCATGACCTCACCAGTTGCGGGGTCGAGGAGCTCAACGCCAAGGGACTTGGCGCGGCGTTTGAGGTTTCGGAGGGAGCGGGTGCGCTGTCGGACATCGTACTCGGCAGTAGTGATTTCCTCGTACTGAATGTGGTGCTTGAGCATCTTGTAGAAAAGGATCGCGAGCTTGCGGGCGGTAGCTGTGATGGCCTTGGCTTTGCCGATGCGAAACGCGAGGCGGCGGTAGAAGGCTGCCAAGGCGTTGTCGGCGCGACTGAGGCTGAGCGCGGCCATGCGGAACATGCCGGCAGCGCGGTTGGCGGTAGGGCGGGTGTTGGAGCTGAGGAGCTTGCCGCCGGAGATCTTCGAGTTGGGCGACAAGCAGAGCCAGGAGACGAAATGGTTCTCGGTGCGCCAACGGGTCATGTCGATGCCGACTTCGGAGATGAGGTTGAGTGCGCTGTAAGGACCGATGCCGGGCAGCTGGGTGACATCGACTCCACCGCAGAGGGTGAACAGGGGGCTGTGCAGCTGAAACTGGGGCTCGTTCTGGCGGGGCTTCTGCCGACGACGAGGGATGGGGAGTGGGGCTGAGTGGGGCCTTCGGGGCATCGCAACGGGCTTCGAGCTGACCGATGAGCGATTCGATCTCGGCGTCGCATTCCCCGATCCGTTCGTGGTCGTAGTCGTAGAGTTCGAGTGCTTGTCGCAGTGAGAAGACGTGCTCGTCGCGGTAGTGGCCGGTGAGGGAACGGACGATCTCGTCATACGTCGCCCGGCAGCGGTAGTCGCGGTGGCGGGCGAGAATTGTGGGGTTGGTTTCGCCAGCGACGATGTCACGGATGATCTTCATTCCAGTCATGCCGACGACACTACTGATGACATTGTGGAGCTGGAGGTTCATGAGGACGAGCGCTTTCTGCGTGAGCACGCTCACGACAACGACTTCGTAGTTTTCACGCATGATCTCGACTTCGGTACTTTGCTCGCAATGACGCGATCGGTCGGCCCAAGCGTCATCCAAGTGCGGACGCAGAACGTCATGCCAGACGGTATCGGCTCGCTCGTTGTCGACGCGTTGACACAGCATCGCGAGGCCCTCGACCAAGGCGGATCGCTAGAATTAGACGACTGCCCTGCAGCTGAATCGCAGGTCGTTGATATGGAACGACCCCTCAAGTTCGATTTTCGTGTTCAGAGATTTTCTTTGATCGCTTTTCCATTCGTTGAGTGTGGAGCAGACGAGACAGTGGCCGAGAAGGGCTCTATCGACGGTTGATCACGCTGATATTCGAGGATCTTCGAGGATTCTCCGTTCCGTTGCCGGTCGACCACTGACCCGTCTGCTTCACTGAAATTTCCTTCGCTTCTCGTTTCTCTTGGGTTCGGCCTACTGCAGAGCGCCTGCGCTGGCCGCGTCCTTCTCAGCTTGGACGCCCACCGCCCAGATGAAGCCGACGAGCTCGCGCGCGACGGCCGTCACGACCGTGCCGGCGGGCTTGTTCATGTTGCTCAGCCGCCAGTGGCGCCGGTGCAGACGCTGTTGCGCCTTCCACGCGATGCCCATGACCTGAGGGCTCAGCGTTTGCTCCAACTGTTTCTGCCGCTGGTTGATCCGCGGACGGTGGCGGTAGTGGTGAGCGGCCTCGACCAGGACTCGACGCAAGTGCGCGTTGCCCGTTTTCGTAGTCGCGCCCTGGCGGCGCCTCCCGCCACTCGAACGTTCAGACGGGACCATTCCCGTGTAGCTCATGACCTGACTGGTTCGCTCGAAACGCGCGAAGGTCCCGAACTCCGTTGCCAGTGTGATCGCCGTCAGCTTCGCGACGCCCCGCAGCGCCTGAAGCGCGTCGACCACCGCTTTCATGTGGGCAGGCGCTTCTTGGATCGCTTCATTGATGGCATCGTCCAGCCGCGCGATTCGCTCGGCCTCGTGGTCGACCTGAAGGATGTAGTCCAGCAGCGTCACGTTCTGCGAGGGGTGCTCGAGCTCGAGCACCCTC
>JAJDAH010000020.1 GCA_029261965.1 Polyangiaceae bacterium | reverse complement strand
GGCGGCGGCTCGCGGGTGCAGCTCACGGCCAAGCTCCCGAGGAGCGTCGTCAGCGCGAGTAGGCGAGTGGGGCGATCGATGACACTCCAGCTTGTCACGCACCGCGATCCGAGGCCAATTCGGTCGGATTTGCTCGCCCGGCATCCGTACCGGCAGTTCCCAAACCTGTCGTATGATTCGCGCGGCCGCACCCCGCGCCCGAAGGAGAAAACACGTGGCAGCTCAGTACGACCTGGTCATCAGAAACGGAACCATCATCGACGGAAGCGGCGGGGACCCCAGCGATGGCGACGTGGCAGTTCTCGACGGGAAGATCGCGGCGATGGGGTCAGTCGATGGAAGCGGCAAAGAGGAGATCGACGCCAAAGGCAACCTCGTCACACCCGGGTTCGTGGACATTCACACGCACTACGACGGCCAGATCACTTGGGACGAACGCGTTCAGCCCTCGTCGATTCACGGAGTCACCACCGTCGTCACCAGCAACTGCGGAGTGGGCTTCGCGCCGTGTCGGGAGGCCGACCACGACACCCTGATCCGACTGATGGAGGGCGTCGAGGACATTCCCGGGACGGCGCTCGCCGAGGGGCTGCCATGGACATGGGAGAGTTTTCCCGAGTTCCTCGACCACGTGGAAAAAACACCCCACGACATCGATATCGCGACCATGGTGCCGCACGGGGCCCTGCGCGTCTACGTGATGGGCGAGCGCGGCGTGCGCCGCGATCCCGCGTCCGACGAAGACATCGCGAGCATGCAGAAGTTGGTCACCGAATCGATCGCCAAGGGCGCCCTCGGGTTGAGCACCTCCCGAACCGTCATTCACCGCACCGCCGACGGCGACCCCACCCCCATGTACGAAGCCGCCGCCCGAGAGGTGCTCGGGATCGCTTCCGGCATCAAAGAAGGCGGTGGAGGCGTGTTCCAGATGGTCAGCGACTTCGCGGAAATCGATCGCGAGTGCGGTCTGCTTCGCGACGTCGTTCGCCAGACCGGTTGTCCGGCTTCGTTTTCTCTGTTGCAGCCCATCATGGAGGCGAACGATTGGCGGAGGTTGCTCGGCTTCACGACGGAGTCGAACGAGCAGGGCCTGAAGATACGCGCGCAGGTGTTCACGAGACCGGTCGGGGTGCTGCTCGGTTTCGAGGCGTCGCTCAACCCGTTCATGCTTCGACCCACCTACAAGACTCTATTGAAGCTCGACTTCGCCGAGCGAGTCCGAAAGCTCGCGGAGCCGGTCATTCGAGAAAAGATCCTCGGAGAAGAAGACGAGGGTTTTCATCCCTTCCTCGCGCTATTCGGTAGGCGGTACGAGTACTATTTCCCGATGCCCGATCCGGTGACCTACGAGCCCCCCAAGGGTTCTTCGGTCGGTGCTCTGGCGGAAAAACAGGGACGGTCACCTCTCGAAGTGGTCTACGACCTGCTGCTAGAAAAGGCGGGGCGAGGGCTCATCTACTTCACGTTCGCCAACTATCGAGACTTCAACCTCGACGCGGTGCACGAGATGATGGCGCACGAGCACACCACCTACGGGCTCGGAGACGGCGGAGCGCACGTCGGAATGATCTGCGACGGCAGTGGTCCGACGTCGACGCTGTCGCATTGGGGCCGTGACCGCGCCGACGACCGATTCTCGATTCCTTGGCTGGTGCGTTTCCTCACACGATCCGGAGCGGAAACGGTGGGGTTGCTCGACCGGGGTTTGCTCGAGCCGGGGCTGAAGGCCGATCTCAACGTGATCGACATGGACGCCATCGGCGTGAAGCGTCCCGAGATCCAGCACGATCTACCGGCTGGAGGTCGCCGATTCATGCAGAGGGCCAGCGGCTATTTGGCGACGATTGTCAGCGGGGTGACCACCTATCGCGATGGAGAGTCCACCGGGCAGCTTCGCGGGCAGCTCGTTCGAGGTCACCGCGGTGATTGAGCCGCTTTGAAGCCGGGTCTCGGTGTGTAATATGCCGCCGTGTCCCCCGAGCGCCCGCCCGAGATAACCGCGGACGAGTTCAAGCGCGTCATGGGATGTTTCGCCGCTGGCGTGACCGTGATCACCACCGTCGACGATGGCGGACGCCCCTTCGGGCTCACGGCCACGGCGTTCTCCTCGCTCTCCAAGAATCCGCCCATGTGCCTGGTGTGCGTCGACCAAAAAGCGGAAGCCCGGCCGGTCATTCGAACGCACTCGAGGTTTGCCGTGAACATTCTCAGTGATGGACAGCAAGACCTCAGCGCGCAGTTTGCCCGGAGCGATCCCAACAAGTTCGACGGTGTCTCGTGGGACGCCGGCCCCGTCACCGGCTCTCCCCTCATCGCCGGGGCACTCGCGTCGGCGGAGTGTGAGGTTGTCGAGATGCATGTCGGCGGCGACCACGACATTTTCGTCGGGGGGCTGAAGACAGTGCGGGTCGGGAAAGGCAAGCCGCTGATGTATTGGAACGGCGGCTACGGAACCTTCGTCGAACGCTGAGCCCTCGCTCGCGCGATCAGTGCCTTCAGCTTCGGCGTAATTTCGGCGACGGCGGCGGCTCCCTTGATCGAGCCGGATATCGCGTTAGTGCTCCCTCGGCCGTCGTCGATCGGCGCCACAAAAAGAGGTAGCAACTTGCTTTGGTAACCAGCGGCTGCGAGTGCGGCTTGATCGGTGTCGAAGTCGAACTCCAAAAACCGCACGCCTGGCAGCTCGGCGTCGAGCTCTCCGGCAACCAACGCGTCGTGAAAGCGCACGCAGGGCTCGCACCACTTGGCGCCGACGTACACGACGACGTCGCGCTTTTCCGGACCCGCTCGTTCGATCTCGGCCTTCACGAACAGGTCGACAGGCGCCCCGTTCGATGGGCCGCGCACAATTTCGGGTTTCGGCGCTTGCACCCGTTGGATCGACGGTTCGGCCTTCGGCGATTCACACGCGCAGGTTGCTGCGCCCCCTACCATCAGCATCGCTGCGCCCAGGCGAACGAGCGCGGCAACATGTCGACCATCGCGTAGCGTCGCCATCCGGCGCCGAATTCTGCCATGACCGGGCGCGATAGGGTGGGGCGGGATCAGGCCCAGGCGACGTCGAACTCGTCGGCCAGCTCGAGAGCGTCGAGCTGCACCTTCCGATTGGCGGTCTCGGCACGCATCGCAAAATCAGTCGCGAGGGTCTCGAGCAAACGGCATTGGCGGGCTACATCGGGCATCGCCGGGACAGCGAGGACTCCGGCCCGCAGGATTGGTGTTGCGATCGGGACCGCGACGACCGCGAACGTCTTCACGCGCGCCACCATCTTTCGGGGCACGAGCACCGTGCCGGCTTCTGAGACCCGGGACAGCCAAGCGAGCCAGTCGGTACCGGGTTCGACCCGGAGTCGGCCGGGCGTCGCCAGAACGCTCCGGGACGCGAGGCTCGGACCCTCGAAGACGAGCACGGCGGCCATCGGTAGACCGGTGGCGGCTCTGGCTTCGTCCGCGAGGGCGATGGGATCCGGGGCGTCGGACGGGCGACCGGCGGGCTTCGCCTTGACGAAAATACCGCTCGTCGGGTCCGGCGGATGGCTCAGGGGCGATTCTGGGTATTCATCCACCAAAGCCGCGTCCAGCTGACGAGGAAGGGGTCGCGGGCTCATGTGTCCCTGAACGACCTGAGCGACCCGAGCTTGAGCCACCGATGCTGGTTGCGTGACCGATGTCGCCCTCGGCGAGCGCGCAGCGCCGCGGGCCCAAGCGAAATGATGAATGGTCGCGCCGATTTTGGGCGGAAGTTTCGTGCGTGCTCCGGTTGCCACAGGCCCCTCGTGTTGGGGTGCGTAGGCCGTTCAGTTGTGCGGGGGCAACTTTCGGTTCAGGCGGTTACCGATGTCGATCGCCTTGTCGTGCGATGTGCGACACCACCGCACATCGCCGCATCCGACTCGTGCACTCATCGCTTTGCCGGGCTGTCCGGAGAGTCCGCTTGCAGCTCTGCCACCACCGTTCTGAGCCGGTCAGGCCGATCGGTCATCAGCCCATCGACGCCGAGCGAGAGCAGAACCCGCATCTCGGCTTCCTCGTCGACGGTCCAGACGTGCACGTGAATCCCCCTCCGGTGGGCCGCGAGGACGAACTTCTCGTCCACGACGTGGAGTCGGCCCGAAAAAACCGGCACTTGAAGCGCGTCGAACGAGGTTGGCACGAACCGAGAGAGGCGGGCCTGTACCGAAACCCAGAACAGGGTGGCCTCGCGCCGCGATGCGCCCGTGGCGACTCGACCGCCGGACACTCGTCGGAACTCTTTGATGATCGGGTCCTGCTCTGCGTTCACGAGGATGCGGTCGTGAAGGTCCCGCTCGCTGATGAAACGCCACAGCGCTTGGGTCATCGATGGGTCGCGCTGTTTGATTTCCACGTTGAAACACACGTTTTTCCCCAGCTCGACGGCTTCTTCGAACGAAGGGATTTGCAACCCCTTGCCGCGAAAGGGATACGTCCGAGAGTCGGTGGTGAATCGATATCCCGCGTCGAGTGTTCGCAGCTCGGCGAAGGTTCGTTCCTTCAGCAGACCCGTTCCATCGGTTGTGCGGTCCAGGGTCGGATCGTGATGCACGACAATCACGCCGTCGCGGGTCGTGTGCAGGTCGGTTTCGAGGTAGGTGAACCCCTCGCCGAGCGCACCCCGAAAGGCCTCGAGCGTGTTCTCGGGCCAAAGAGCGGCGCCTCCACGATGAGCGAACGCGAGTGGCTTCGAACGGTGCAAAAATCGCCTTGGGCTCATCGCACTTTCGGCACCAGACAGCCGCCGACTCGCGCGGTCAAGTGGGTCCCAGCCGCACGACGGGTTCGGACGCTTCGTCGTGCGGACGGCTCACGGCGGGGCGATCTCCGCGCAAATGGTCGCGCGCCTCCAATTCACGCTAAGCTCCGCTTCTGTGAACGAAGGGCGCCTCCTCCGACTCCTCGAGCTGGTTCAGCGCGAGCTCCAGTCCGAAGACGCGCGCGTCGAAATCGGGGGTCGCGACCCCGACGACGAACGCACGATCTGGTGTGAGTTGCCACGAGGGTGGCGCGTGGTGGCGCTCTTCGAATCACCCCCGAGCGATCGCGCGGAAAAGCTCGAAAAGCTGGAGCTGTTGATTGACTCGCTGCATTCCGCCGTCGACCGCGCGAGTGAGACCCCGCCCGCTCTCAGCGACGTCGCGGCGACGCGCCGGCTCGACGACGAGCTCGAAAACCTTGCCGCCCGAGCCGACGCCGTCTGCGCGCTCGTCGTCGATGACAAGTCACCCGTGCTGTGGGGAATGTCGGGGCCTCGCCAGAGCGCGCTGGACGCCGACGCCGCGATTCGCTCCGCGCCGGATCTGACGGTGGCCGAGGAGCACGGACTCGATGCAAAAGCGTTGGCCGCGATCCCGCAGGACTCGGTCGTGGCGGACCTCGCTCAAAAAGGTGTCTCGAACGACGCGGTGCGGCGCCTGGCTCGTCTGCTCGAAAGGCTGCGCGAAGCTCACCACGGCCACGCCAACCGCGTTGCCGACGACCTGCTCGCGTGTCGTGCGATCGCCGCGGCGCGCCAGGCGCACAAAGAACATCCGGGCCATGCCCACGAAACGCGCGGGGGCGAGTCGTTCGGGGTCGTCGTACGTTCCTTCGCCACCATCTATCTCGTCGCGCTCGCTTACGACGGGCCGTTCAGTCAGCTCAAAGCCGAAGGAGCGCTCGCGCACGCGATGCCCGTCGTCGAGCAACTCGTGCTCGCGCTGCCGCCGGTCGATCCCCCGCCAGAGGGGGCGCGTGTCCTGAAGTTCCCGCGACCCTGAGGCTGAGCGTGAGCCACCGCCAGCGAGTTCGATTCTGGGCGCTCTTCCTCTTCGCGTTCACCGCCAGCACCGCCAGCACCGCCTCGGCTCAGACCATCGGCGATAGCGTCCGGGATCACGTCGACACCGAGCTCGAGAACAAGCCCAAAAAGAAGAAGAAGAAGAAAAAGAAGCGGAAGAAACGGAAGAAGCGCCCCGTCCGACGGGACCAGCCTCGGCCCTCTCGTTCGACCACGTCGGCGCCGGTCGAGGCCTCGGAGCTCGACGCCGAGTACCAAGCGCCCCGCGGCGACGAGTTGCCCATTCGCGTGATCGGCAAGCACCTGTTGATCGACCCTCAGTTCGGCTTCGGATACCGCGGCTGGCGTCCGCAGCAGT
>JAJDAH010000190.1 GCA_029261965.1 Polyangiaceae bacterium | reverse complement strand
CGGGCTGTCTCTCGTTTTTCAGTTTCTCGACCAGTCTCGGACAACGATTCCAGATGCGTCATGCGCGTTCGACGCGTGCCGCGTCAATGGATTCACTCGCCCGGCGATTTTTCCGAGAAAAGTGAGGGGATCCTTCAGGGTTTTGACGCCATGGACCCTCGCAGTCACTCGTGTCGGCCGGGACGCTGTTGTGGCACTCCTCGGGTTCCTCAGTCTTGGGTTCGTCCTCGCCCTTCCCAACGGACTCCAAACGGTCCCCGTCGATTCCAGTCGCCACGAGCCACTCTCGAACTGCCGCCGCACGTCGGTCGGAAAGATCGCGATTGTATTCCTGGCTTCCACGCGAATCGGTGTGGCCCTCGATCACGATCTCGACTTCACGATGTTTGCGCAGGTAGGCCTTCATACTCTTGAGGCTTTTATGAGTCGTCTTGTCGTCGAGGCGGAGGTCGGCCTTGTTGTATTCGAAAAGGATTTCTCCTTCGTAGTCGAGACGCTCCTCGCCGGTTTCCTCGTCGCGTATAAACTTGATTCCTCCCTCGGCGTCAGCGCTTACCCTTCCGTCGGCATCGACGTCGACCGAAGCGCTAGCATCGATGTCGAGCGCGCCTTTCGCTTCTAGCTTGCCGGTCGCGCTTCCGTGCGCATCACAGCCTAGAGCCGCACTCACGCACAAGAGCCCGAGCAACGAATGCAGCACCGCTCGTTGGCTCACAAGTCGCTCCCTAGAGATTCCCGGCAAACGTCTAGGGAACGAACGTGCCACCGGCGTGCTTGCGTGGATAAAGCGGTTCACGTAGGGTTCCCTCTCGGACAAATTGTCGATGGGACAATTCACTTTGGCAACCCCCAAGTGTTGAATACGACCATCTTGACCGCGACGACAAGCAGCGTTCCAATTCGAACACGGGGGAACGATTGACGAGTATCAAACGATACGGACGGATCGCGCCATTCCTGGGCGCGCTCGCGTGTTCGTCTACGGACGGCACGATCGTATCCGCCGATGATACGACCGGCGTGGGCGTCCCTGTTGTCGCGCAAGCAGCCATGAGCATCTTGCTTTCCGACGACCCCGCGTGCGGTGCTGCGACGACCAATGCGAACCTTGGCACACCGGTGCCGGGCGGCGAGCGAGTCGTTGACGGCCAGGACATGGCGACCGTGACCTGCCAAGTCGTCCGACAGGCGAGCGGCGCGTTCTTCGTGTCCGGATCCATGAGTCGGCAGGCCGGCCACGCCCTCACCGTGCGCCTCGACGCGGAGATCCAGCCCGGAGGGAGCGCCCCAGCCAGCATCTTGTCGTTCATCGCCCCAGTCGACAGCCTGATGAGCCCCAGCAACACGCCGTGTACGGTGAGCCTCGACCCCGGGTCGGGTTTTGAGGTTCAGCCGGGTGCAATCTTCGCCGGCTTCCAATGCATCAGCTTCACCGACCCAAACAGCCCCGGTCGCCTGTGCCAAGCGTCCGGTACCTTCATTTTCGTAAACTGCGTAGGGCTCTGAGGAAGCGGAGTCACCTCGAACTGTTGGCACTCCTCGTGTTCTGCCGTGCTCCGATGCTCAACCGAGATCGCGGGTGGTTCGACTGAGGCTACTGATATACCTTCCGTCGCCAAAACTAGATCCGCGAGGTTCAGGGTATCGGCCGGGCATATGGGGACGCTCGCATCCAGCTTCGTCGGACGGCGGGCATGAGCAGTGGGCGCAACGGCGGTGCACCAGACCGCGACGGGAATGTCCGTAAAATCGAGGGGACCGCCTCTGAAAGAAGGCGCCGTAAATCTTGTCTCGGTCCCGAATCACGTGCCGAGGTGTGGTCTCGAACGGGAAGCCTGAACGATGTGGTTTGTGGTCCACTCGGCTGACGGATGAGCGGGAACGCCGAAGTGGACAACGCGACGACGTTCGTGCTCGAGAAATGGGAAGACGTAGAGTGCAACTAGCTGACGGCGAAGACAATCGTCGTTTTCTTCGAGTTCGTCCCCGTCTTCTTCGGGCAGTCGATTTAGCCGTCGCCCCTGCAACGCCTTCGCAGAACAGACGAGCTCTCTAGGGTCGCGGCGGAGCGCCGTCCTCTAGCTCCGCGAATGGGTTGTCGGGAACGGGGACGAACTCGGTGCTGGGTGTCGCGCTCTCGTTATCCAAGAAGAGGACGTTCTGCTCGAGCCGGCTCGTGTCGAAGCCTGGGGTCGCAAAACTCGCGGTGAAACGATTCTGCGACACAATTCCGTTGCTGAGGTCACCCTCGCCTCCTCGGAGTTGCACGCCGCAGTACGCGCTTCCAATGATCGCAAACTGGGAAACTACGAAGCTGCCACCAAGGGCCACCAGCCCACTGCCTAGACCGTCGACGCACCTGCTCGGCGCGCACTCGCGCTCGAGCGTGGTGGCAATCGTGAGGTGAGAAGCGTTCAGTAAGGCGTCGCTGCCTTCGAGAACAATTGCAGCCTCTCGGTTCTCCGACAGCTCGGCGCGGACGAGCGTGGCTTCCGCTCCGTCTTGAAGATGCAGCCCACGCCCCCCAAACCCGTCGCCACTCGCGAGGGTTCCCACGATGGTGAGGTCGGTCAAATCGATTTTGGCGGGCTGGTAGTCGGGCCCGACTGCTCCGGCGACGTCGCGCTGAACTGTTATGCCCAACTCGTGATTCCGATCGACGAGCATGCGTGTGACCGTCACGGTGGCCCCGGCCTGGACCTGCACGCCCCGGCCGAATGCATTCGTCAGAGTCTCGAGGCGCGTGCCAGTAACGGTCACATCGGAGCCTCGAACAACGGCCGAACGCGACGCCACGATTCCGGCGTAGGCGTTGTCACTGATCACAACCCTTTCGAGCCCAAGCATGCCGGCCCCCTGCCCGAGTACCCCCGCCCCGAACGAACCGTCTATGGCCGATGCCGTCCCATTGACGACGACGTCTCGAAGCTCAACGTTCACACTTGGGCGACCGTCTTCTGTCCCCGCGAAGATTCCCACGTCGCGATTGCCGATCACAGCCAGTCGCACTGCAGTAAGCCGGGTCCCGTTGTTGACGTCCACGCCACGCCCGTACCTACCATCGGCTCCTTCCTTCGTGTCCCGGACGACAACGTCCGTTAGCTCGATGGTCGGCCCAGCTTCGTCCTCCGCACGCCCGAGGGCGGTGATCCCCGACGCGCGGTTCGCGGCAACGACGACGCGGGTCATTTCTACCCGTGGCTGGCCTTGGATGAAAATACCGTCTCCGTATTGATTGTCGACGGCCTGGCCTTCCGTGTCGCGTACTACGACGTCGGTCAGGACCAACTCTCCGGACGGCCCGGGCCATCCGGTGCTATCGCCAACACCGACGCCCACGTCCCGGTTGCTCTGCAGCAGCGCCCGCTCGACGGTTGCTCGGGCACCATCGGTCACGGCCAAGCCTCGGCCGGCCAGTCCACTGACTTCTTCGCTCAGCGTGTCGCGAATGATGACGTCCGTCAGCGTCAGGCTAGTTCCGGCGTCGACCGCGTTGATGGCCGCCGTTCGATTCCCCTCGAACGCGGCATGGTTGACCATCACGGTTGCGCCACACTCCAGCACGAGCCCAAGACCGAACCGGCCGTCACTCGCACGCGGCCGCGTCCCGGTGACAGCGACGTCAGTGAGCTCGCCGACAGCGGGTACGCCACCGCAAGCGGTGCCATCGAACGTGCTGAAAATCACACCGTCGCGTCGCGCACGGTCGACCCAAACCCCCGACAAGTCGACTTGCTGCGCCGCCGCTCGAACCCAGACGCCAGCGCGCTCCCCGGTGATCTTGACGTTCCTGAGCGTCACGCCACCCTGACCCGCAACTTCCACCGTGCCCGTGATGTCGCTCGGCGTCTCGGCCTCGATGACGGTCTGTGCGGCGCACGCGCCCCAGAGCGTTACGGAGCTCGAGATGGCGACATTGGCAACGTGTGTGCCCTTGGACAAAGCCACAATGCCGCCGGTCGGAGCGTTCGCGACGGCCGAGGCCAGATCACCGGTCGGCGACATCGGGCCCGAGCCGTCGCCACTTCCCCCCGGCGCAACGTACACGATGGTCGCTCCTGGCAGCCCCACCGGCCATAGCCCTGCCGGACACGCATCGCCGATGGTGACGCAGTCCGTCTGGCCAAGCGAGGCGCGCATGCCGTCCGGGCAGCTCGTCGGTGGAGGCGGAGGCTGACAGGCTGAGTGCTCCTCCGGCGTACCCGCGAGCACCGTCTCGGTAAGCCATCCGGCGGGACACGCCCAGCTCACCATGGCCGGGCGCTCGGGCAGCGCGGGCGGGTCCACAGTGGTCGTGGCCGACATGCCCGCCGAACCGCTAGCCCCGGCTGCGCCGCCGTCGCTCGCTTCGTTCGAGCCACCGCCGGAGCACGCTATCGTGAACAAGGCCGCCCCGGTGATGACGAGCAGGCGATTCCCCATCCCCTTCATGGTACCTCCAGATCGGGTCGTCGCGCTATTGGCGCCGAAAACCCTAGAGACCAGTTGCCGAAACCATGTCAACCTGATGCGGTGGAAGCGTCGCGTTTCTCGTTCGTTCTGTGCGCCGCGGCCGTCGTCCTCACGGTGGCGGGATGTGGCACCTCCGGCGCCCCCGAAATTTGCGATGCGACAGAGCTCGACGCACGGCTGTCGTCCGCGTCGCCGGGGGACACCATCCGTCTCGGTGAGTGCCGCGTGAGCGGGACCTTTACCGTGCCGTCAGGGGTAACGCTGCAGGGAGCGGGAACTGGGTCGAGCGTGCTCGTCGCCCCAGCGGGCGAGCGTGGTGTCGTGCTCGTGCCCGGCGAGTCAGAGAGTGTGCTGCGCGACATGACCATCGAGGCCAGCGGATTGGCAGGCTTGTTCGGGACGGGGGCGGGCTCTGTGATGGTCGAAAGGGTCGAAGTCTTAGCGTCGGCGGGCACCGGGGTGGGATTCGACGACCTGGACAGCGTGACGCTGAGCGACGTCTCCATCACCGGGCCTTTGACGACCGCCAGCAGACTGCCATCGAAGCCGTCGCCAACGAAGACTGCACTCTACGGCCTCGTTCTTCGCCGCGTCATGAATGCGTCGCTGTCCAAGGTCGACGTTCGAGGCTTCGCTGCGTTCGGTGTGTTGGCCCTCGACAGCAACGTACGGTGGACCGAGGGATCGGCATCCCAGAACCGCAGCGTCGGCTTGATGATGTCAGGTGGAAGTGCGGATCTCACCGGCGTCGAGATCTCGGAAACGTTCGCTGGAGGGGCGTTACTGCCCCCTTACTCAGGAGTCTTTTCAGCCGGGGCGACGGTGTCTACCGAAGAGCTTGTGGTGAGCAATAGCGAGGGACATGGACTCATCCACGACGCCGTGGCAGCGATCCACGCCGATCTCGTGGCTACCGACAACGAGAAGTCGGCGGTGTGGGTCCAACGCGTCGACGGTTTCGAGCTGTCGGGTTCAGGAACTCGACTATTGCGAAATGCGTTCGGGGCTTTTGTCGGCCGAAGCTCAGTGAATATCACCATCGCCGACGCTCGAATTGACGAGACTCGCACATCGGAGGGGTTTGCCGACGGCATTCATCTCGTCGACTCCGCAGTCGGCCTTACATTGCGCCGGCTCACGCTCACCAATAACGAGCGCATTGGCGTGCTGGCTGACATCAGAGGTTCGTCGAGCGAACGCCTCGTCGTCGAAGGCGTCACGGTCAGCGGAGTGGGTTCCCAACTCGGCGCCCTCGTGCAGGACTTGACGGGTGCGGAGAATCTTCCGGGTGTCGTGCGCAACGGAGAAAGTGCGGGCAACGACGATCTCTCGGCGGGGCTAGTCCTCGAAATCATCGAGGCTGACCTGGGCGTTTCACCCGAGGGCGCGGTGGGTCCAGACTACCAGCCGGGACTGCAGTGATGGCGCCCCGGGGGGGTTGGGCGCTTACGGCATCCGTACTCGCGGTCGTCGTCCTGTCGACGGTTGGCTGTGGCGGTGGGGGCGAAAGTAACGACGGCGCAGGGGCGGCAGGCGGCGCGGGCGGCGAAGCGGGCATGGCAGGTTCAAGGGCTTTCGTTCCCGAAGCGCCTCGGCTCAACGACTGGACGTGCCCGTCGGGTTGGGAATCTGAATCCGTGCTCGAGGGCGAGCCTTACGAGACGAGTGTTTGCACGCCTCCGGCCCCCCCCGCGAGCTGTCCCGACGGCCAGATGGCCGTCCTTGGATCGAGTCAGTGTGTCGACGTCGGCGCTCCCTGTCCGGGTGGGGATTTCGCCGATGGCGATGTTTACGTCGCGCCGGGCGGCGCGGGGGACGGCACATCCCCGAGCAGCCCAGTCGGGAGCATCGCGCAGGCATTGGCGAATGCTCCCACCGGCGCAATCATCGCACTCGCAAAGGGGACGTATCGGGAAGCGGTAGTCCTCGACCGCCCGGCGACTCTTCGAGGCGCATGCGCGCGGGAAACGATCATCGAGGCACCGTCGCCAGACGATGACGGTGCTGTGATCCGGATCGGGGGAACGGCAGGGGCGTCGCTCGAGAATCTGTGGATAACCGGACCCAGCCGAGGTGTCTGGGTCTTGGGGAACGCTGAGCCGGTGACCATCGCTGGGGTCATCTTCCGGGGTGTTGCGCGTGGGGCAATCACTTTCGCACCGCCGCCGGGCGAAACCAGCGCGGGGGGAATGATCCGCGACGTTCTCATCGAGGACATGCGCGGAAGAAGCGACGACGGGTCGGCGGGGGTCGGTTTGTCGATTCAGTTCGGGACGCACGTCACCGTCGAGCGGTTGACTATCGACGGAGCATTGAACCATGCGGTCGATGTCCTTGATCCCGGTTCGCGTCTGGAAATGACCGATGTGCTCGTCCGTGACACGGCTCCGGATGCAGCGACGTTGGAAGGAGGTGAGGCCCTCGTTGCCGATGGAGCCGAGCTGACAGCACGCCGCGTGCTGCTCGAAAGAAACCATTCCGCTGCCGTGTTGGCGTTCCCCAACGCTTCGATCGTACTCGAGGACGTAACGGTTCGCGACACGAAGAGCCAGCAGAGCCTCGATCCCGCCGACGACGGGATCTTCGGCCGCGCAGTAGTCAGCATCGGTGGGGCGGTCGACGTGCGTCGTGGGTTGTTCGAGGGAAATCGTGACAACGCGGTGCTGGGCGGACAGCCCAGCAATCTTTCGGGAGCGCCCCCATCAGTTCTCACGCTCGAAGACATCGTAGTCCGCGACACCGCAGGCCGAGCAAGCGACGGGACGGACGGTTGGGGCCTCGGTGCTCAAGATGGCACAACGCTGTCGGTGACTCGGGGCATCTTCTTGCGCAACCGGGACCACGGAATCTATGTTTCGTCGGGCTCGACCGCCCAGCTCGCCGACGTGGTCGTTGCCGACACCCAAAGCCAGGAGTCGAATGGCCAATTCGGCCGCGGGCTCGCAGTGCAGAACGGGGCCACGGTCGACGTCGTTCGTGCCGTATTCATTCGAAACCGCGACGTCGGCGTTTTCGTGGGCGAGAATGTGAGCGGTTCGATGCCGAGCTTGACGATGGCCGACGTACTGATCTCCGGGACGCAACCCCAAGCGTGTGGGGACATGTGCATCGATCAGCCGGGGGGCGACGGGCTGGGGACGGCTGCGGGGCTCGCGGAAGTTTCGCGGTTCTCCTTCACTCGAAACGCCGCGAAGTGCGGCGTCATAGTAGGCGGCGCGGGTATCATCGAGTTGCACGACGGGGACGTATCGAACAATCTCTTTGGTGTCTGTCCCCTCGAAGACGGCTACGATCTGTCGCTGCTCGAAGATGGCGTTCTATTCGTCGGCAACGAGAAGAACGTCGAAACCGACTCGATGCTCCTCGAGCTCCCGAGCGCTTCCGACGACGACGTTACATTCTAGCCAATGGCTCCGCCGGCTTCATCGGACCGAGAACGTGTCGGGCCTTTCGAGCTCGGGTCGGTGCTCGGCGCCGGTGGAATGGGCGTCGTGTACCGCGGAAAGACTCAGGACGGACGGACCGCAGCGGTCAAGGTGTTGCACGCGACTCTCGGTTTCCAGGCGCTCCGGCGGTTCGAACGCGAGGCGAACATCCGAATCGATCACCCAAACGTCGTGCAGGTGCTCGACGCAGGCATCGACTCCGACGGAACTCCTTACATCGCCTTCGAGCTGCTCGAGGGTGAGAGCTTTCGTGACCGCTTGAGCCGACGACCTTTGACCAGCGATGAGGCTATCCATTTTGGTGTTCAGATTTGCCGCGGCCTATCCGCAGCTCATCGACTCGGCATTACCCACAGGGACCTCAAACCAGAAAACCTCCTGTGCCTCCCTGACGGCCTCATCAAAATCCTCGACTTCGGTATCGCCCAGATCAGTGAGATCGACGCCACTCTCACGAAGACAGGAACGGTGCTCGGAACGGCAGCCTACCTTTCACCCGAGCAAGCCAAGGGCCAAGGAGAAGTCGACGCGCGAACCGACGTCTGGGCTCTCGGTGTCGTTCTCTATGAAGCGCTGACGGGCCGCTCCCCGTTTCTTCGCGATGGGCCTTTACCGACGATCATGGCGGTGCTCACGGACGAGCCGGCATCGTTGACTCGCGTCAACTCGCGCGTCCCAGCGTCACTAGCGGAAGTGATCCATCGCGCGCTGAGCAAACCCAAGCAGGAGCGGTGGGCAAGCACTGAAGCCATGGCATTAGCATTGGAGGCGTGCGAGCTCGATGGGCGCGGAGGCCCCACAGTACCACCGGCATCGATCGTGGCCGATGAGAGGCGCGTCGTTGCCGTGATTCTGGCGGAGGAAGTCGTCGACATCGCGATGATCGAAGGCGCTGTATTCGAACACGGTGGCGCACTCCTGCCGCTGGTCGGTGGCCGCGCATTGGCGCTATTCGGCGGCGTCACGTGGCACGGTGACGAGATTCAGCAAGCGGCGGCGGCGGCCGTTCTGGCTCGCGCCGGAGCGAAGCGGATGGCACTGGCGTCCGGCTACGCCCACGGGAGTGGATTCGGGATTTCGGGTGAGGCCCTCACCGCCGCGGAAGAAGCATGCCGCGCCGAGCTCGCGGGCGTTGCCGTCCACGAACGCGTGGCCCGCGAGCTCAGTGCTCATTTCGAATCCAAACCCCCGCGCGACGGACTGATCGAGATCGTTCGAGCGCGCCCCGAATGGTCGGCAACGTCCCAGGGTGAGTACCCGTTGGTCGGTCGTGATACCGAAATGGCGCAGCTCCGGGGCGCCCTCGAAACCGTTCTGCACGAGGGTCGCTCGGTGGTCGCTCTGGTTACGGGACCCGTGGGCGTTGGGAAGAGTCGCCTTCGACGCGAATTTCTACGCATGCTAAGCGCCGTCGATCCAAGCGGCGTGGCTTTCATCGCCCGAGCCGATACCCGTCGAAGCGAAACTGCGCTCTCGTTGATGAGCGCCGCCATTGCCAGCCGGCTCGGCCTACATTCACCAACCACACTTTCCGGCGATCCGAACGCAGCAACCGTCGAAGGGCTGAGCCCGATCTTCGACGCCGTGCACGATGCCTTCGAGAACGACTCCGCAGCGCACAGGTGTTCGGAATTCCTCGCAGAGCTGGTGGGCATTGCGGCCCCCATCAGCCAAGCTCTGGTCGCTGCACGGGCAGAGCCCGCCCTGATGGCGGAGCAACTCCGATTCGCCATCGTCGATTACATTTCAGCGCTCGTCGAGCGGGGCCCAGTGGCGTTGGTGCTGGATGACCTGCAGTGGGCGGACCGCGTCTCACTGGAGCTGATCGAAGACCTCGCCGAACGGCTCGCGGACGCACCGCTGCTCGTGTTTGCAGCCGCACGACCCGAGCTCACCGAGTCCCACCCGGAGCTGTTCGCTGGACGCGAGGTCGTGCGAGTCGATCCGCGACCCCTGCGGACCACCGACGTCGCGCGCCTGGCGGAGTCGATCGTGGGAAGCCGTTTGGACGACCACCTCGTCGACGCGGTGCACGAACGCACAGCCGGCAACGCCCTATTCGTCGAGCAGATTGCACTCGAGCTTCGGGACCGCAATACCGACGAGCCTGCCCCGTCGAGGCTGCCTTCGCCGCTAACTGTCAAAGCAGCTATCCAATCACGACTGGATCAACTCCCGAGCGCCGAGAAGGACCTCTGCAAGCGCGCCGCGGTCCTTGGCCGACCGTTTACTGCGACAGAGATCGAATCGCTCGGAGCAGGAAATGTCGAGCCGCTCTTAGCGTCGTTGCGACGTCGTGGTCTTCTCGCCGTACGCCGCCGAACCGCGACCGCGGATGAGCCACGACACCGCTTCCGGAGCACCCTGGTCGCGGAAGTCGTGTACGACATGCTGGGAGAAGACATTCGGGTCGAGCTTCACGGTCGCGCCGCGGCGCATTTCGCAGAAGCCACCGGCGCCGATCCCGAGGAGCTTGCCCGGCACTACGACCGGGCGCGACAGCCGCAGGCGGCTGCAACGCAATACGCACTCGCCACACTATCCGCGTCTCGGCGAGGCGACGCCGACACGGTGCTGCGCTGCAGCGATCGCGCATTCCACCTGGACGTCGATCCTGGTTCGCGATTTGCGCTGCACATGGCCCGCGCTGACGTCTTTCACTACCGTGGGAGCCCGGAGAACCAGGCCGCGGAGCTCGACCATGCCACTGCGCACGCCCAGTCCGACACCGAGCGCGCCCGAATTCTGACCGAGCAGGCAGTCATGCACTCGAGGCGGGGCGCGCACGATGAGGCACTGGTCGCCGCCGAGGGGGCAGTCGCGGCCGCGCTACTCGCAGATGATCAAGATGCCCTCGCAATGGCGCTCGGGCGCCGGGGCGCGGCCCAGATCTACTCGGGACGCCTCATGGAAGCGCGTCGCAGCATCGAAGAAGCGTCCTCGCTCTCCGACACTACGTCTGCGCGCATGCGGGCGATCGTTGCCGGTTGGCGCGCTCAGCTCGCATCCGCTACGGGTGACCTCGGCGCGCGGCGCGAGGCTTTTGCCGACGCGGCGCGGTGGCACCACGAGGCCGGGGCCGTTCGACGCGCTGCAGGGGCAGAAAGTAACCTTGCCGACGCCTACAACCGATTTGGAGCCTACGCCGAATCGGAGGAGAAGTTGCGTACCGCGCTCGAGGGCTGTCGACAGGTGGCGAACCGGTCCATGGAGGGCTACACGTTACTGAACCTCGGATATTCGCTCACGATGTTGGGGCGCCGCTCAGATGCGCTCGAAGCGCTGGACGAAGCCAGGAAGATCGCCATCGAGACGAAAGAGGCACGACTCGCGGTGCTGGTCGAGCTGTACGAGGGTCGCGCTCGCCTGGACTCCGAGACCGCGGCGCAAGTGGGCCAATCGCTGCGACAGACAGCGACCGAAGCCGAGCGCATCGATCTGATGGGCGTCGCGTCGGGCGCGTTTGCTCTGTGTGCGCGAGCACACCTCTTGCTGGGCGACCCCGTGGCAGCGCTGGACGCATCTACCCGCGCCATTAAGCTTCGGGACGCTCTGGGCGGACTCGAGGAAGATGAGGCGGAAGTGTTCCTGGTTCATGCCGAAGCGCTTTCCGCCGCCGGGCGAGAGGAAGACGCGATGGCCGTGCGCCAACGCGGGCGAAACCGCTTGGCAGAGATCGCGCGCAGTATCACGGATGCAGAGTGGCGGCGCCGCTTCCTCGAAGACGTGGAAGGAAATCGTCGGCTGATGGGGTCGTAGCGAGCATGCCTCGAGGGATCCGGACGTTCGGTGCTGCGAGCAAAGCCCGCACTTGTGCTGTCCTCGAGCTACGAAAGGCACGGCCGGTGATCTAGCGCGGGCCGCAGTCCGTGCAGTCCGTCCCGAGGTCGCACAAGCTAAACGTCGACCCTGGACCGCCGTCATCGCAGTCACCGTCAGCGGGATACGTGCAGGTGTCCGAGCAGCCAACAGCACCGAACTGGGTGTCGCCGAAGGCCGCTGCGACGCAATCCACGATGTCCACACATGCGGCCGTCGTGCAATTCTGGCCCTGCATGGCGGTCGCATCGCTGAAAGTCTTTACGACCTCAAGGCACTCAGCGTTGTCGAAGGTTCTTCCACAGTTGACCATCGCGGCTTGGTAGTCCATGCACAACGTGGCTCCCGCGTTTGTCGGTGCGATCAGCAAGAGGGATTCGGTGGAACACTCGGAAAACGCCGACGTGTTCAACGTCGTCACGCAATCCTTGCCGCCGATGCAGGACACGAACCCCTGCATGTACTCGCAGCGGTACTTGGGCGCTCGAACGGCGTTAAGGTTCGTAATCTCGTTAATGCAGGTCTGCTCGTCCTCGGTGTTGTCGCACATCTTCCGCTTGGCACACCACGATGACGCCAGGTCTGCGAACGTGGTCGTGCACCCCCCGCTCGTACCACCGGTTCCTCCCGCTGCGGCTGTCCCCCCAGCACCGCCCGTTGCTCCAGTTGCACCCGTTGCTCCGGTCCCCCCCATTGCGCCGGCACCGCCGACGCCACCCCCGCAGTCGCAAGGGGCCACGAAACCTGAGCCGTCGGCGTTGCACATCTGCGAACCCATACATCCGGCAGGCCCAACGCAGGCCGCCGAAGCGTTCGGGGCGCAAGCCATCGAGCCCGAGTCGCCACCTCCACAGCCAGTGGCGATTCCGACGACGCTCAGTCCTGCGATCAAAAACCGAAATGTCCGATGGCGCATCTGGCACCCTCCCTCTTTCCAAGCTGGGTAGTCGAGCGAGACGGAATGATAGCAGGAACGGGCAAGCCCCACTCCAGCGATCTGACACGCCGGCCGCTGAGGGGCATCTCGAGTAACACCGAGATGGCTGTAAGGAAAGGTGAGCGATTTTGACAATTTGCAACCTCGTCCGACTGCCTTCGACATCCGTCACTCACGCCGCCCTCCGATAGGAACAAGGCTGTCCGATCCCGGGGATCAACGGCATCCACGGAGCGCCCAACGCTACCGCGTCGGGGAAAACCGGACGCGTCCGGCTAGAGCGGCGATCGGTTTCGAAGCACGCGATATCGCACGAACGCTCCCGCCCACGGCGTCACGCAACGACTACTTCTTGGAATCTGCAATCTGACAATTCATCGCACTTCGAATATGGGAGTACGCGCATTCCTTGGTGAAGCATGCCGGGTCTTTCGAGGCAACCGTCGCCTTGAGGCATTCGCGCATCCACTCAGCTTCTTTCCCTGCCGGACCTTGCGCAGGGACAATCGTTCTGAAGCATCGAGGTCCCGGTGTGCAGATTTCCGGTTCAGGCGCTAAGCGTCCTTTCGGACGACACTTCTCGAGGGCAGAGCGGACCCGCTCTACTTGGTCGCGCGCTTCGGACAACGTTTTGTCATGACCGACCACGACGACGTCACGTTCGTCCTTCTTGCCACGATCACCTTCCCAGCAGATGTGACCTTGCGTACCGCCCTTACCACCAGAGCCGTCCACGCCTGGGCCGCTGTCTGTGCCACCAGCACCGCCCATGGGCTCGCCGCCGCCGGTGCCATCGGCTCCGGACGAGGACCAGCTAGAGCAGCACGCCGAGCATCCAGTACGAACGCGTCTCACCCACGACGGCGCGAGCGCCAACGACAGACCTGCGGCTCTCCGTCCAGCAGCGAAGTTCAAGTCAATCAGGTCGCATTGACGTGTTTCCGAACACAGGCTGGTAGCTGCTTGCAACAGTGCGGCATACCGCTGTGCGCGGTCGTTCGGCGTTCCACCGTTTGGCGCAGGCGGAGTGATCAGGGGCTCGAATCCGGTGCTCGGATCCAAGGCGTTCAGCAACTCCTGCGTCGCCTCGTCGGATTTCAACTCGCTCTCGATCAGGTTCTCGGCCACTTCCTTGCACCAGCCTGCGTACTTGTCGTCCTTGGTGGCTCCACACAGATCGTCAGTTGGTTGGTAGTTGGCGGTGAATCTCAGGATTAGCCTCTTGAGCGTGGCTCGGGCAACCTCGGTTTGTCCTGGCTCCATGAACATTCGGCAGGCCGACCGCGTTAATGGTGCTCGACTCAGTAAGCCGCCCATTGCGCCGGCCAGGGCATCGGACGCCTCCGACTCTTGCACCCCCGATTCGAGTTTCTGAATGACATTGTCGATCATGGCCGCCACCAGGGCAGCGACTGCCTCGCGACTCGCCGCTTCCGCGAGCCCGCCCACCAAGGGGGTCGCTCGCAGTGCTCGCCGCGCCATCTCGTCGCTTCGATCCGCCAAGTCCAGCACTTGGATCAAAACCCAATCCGAAAAGTCGAGCAGTCGTGCCGCTCGGCTAGCCAGCTGATGCCCTGCCTCCCGTGCGTTGTCCGAATCTTGCGTCGTCCGCAGAACCTCGCGACCCTCGCGAAGTGCATTCGAGATTGCACGGCACACAATTCGCGACTGCTGCGCCTTTTTTTCGTCCTGTGAAACGAAGCGATCGCAGTCCTCGAGTATTTCGAGCAGGGTCGTCACTGATTCCTCCGTGAGCTTCCCCTGTTCGACCTCGAGGTCGAACAGGGCAGCCAACACTTCCAGCCCCCTCCGGCGCTCTTCATCCAGAGCGGTTGCGAGGGTCGTTGATCCTGCGTCGTCGGTGGGCGACGCAGGATCGACGGCTCTGCATACCAAGCCGATGGCGGCTGCCTCGTTCTGCAATCGCGAGGCGGCTTGTTCCGGACTCATCACCGCGCTGAACGTCGAGCAGGCGGAAACCAATGCTAGCGGGGCAACCCGCGCGATCATCTTGCTACGCTTCATGTGTTGAGTGTCGGCGATCAGACGGCCGTTGCGTAGGCGCGACCCTGCTGCGATTCCGGACATTCCAAAGTTTCCGTTCGCAATCGCGACATTGTCGACATCGTTGAACTTTCTGCGAGCACGGCCGTATCACGCCCGGCGGCGAGCCGCGCACGAGTGCGCGCTCATGATCGCCGAGCGGACTCCGCTCGTAATCTTCCCGGCGGCGAATGGAATCACTGTCGTGTGCGGGGGGGCCGTCGAGGATCCGGGCCTCGCCAGCTGCGCCGAGCTGTGCAACGTTGACGGTCTGACTTTTCGCCAGACCGAAAGCCGCTCCAAGGTACGGACACTCCGAGTTGGCTGGCAACGTCTGGGAGTGGGTGCTCGACTACGACGCGCCGCATGCCGTCCCGTGCGACGATTGTGTTAGCGCCACGTCCAGCTCCAGTCGCGTTCACCGCGGGGGCAGTTTCTACGACGTCGTCTCGTTGCTACGCTCGTCCATCCGCACGGGTGCGGATCCGTCGGTACGCGGTGGCAGCCAGGGCTTTCGGTGTGCGCGGCCGCCCTCACCCTGACGACCGGGCGAGGAGGGCCCGTGGAAGCAGGGCGCCTCGATCCCTCGACCGCGCGGACAATTGAACGGGAAGCAAGACCCGGCATTTCGAGTGGCGTTGTGATCGGGTGCAGGTCACCGTGCTAACCGCCCCCCGCGTGAGTCGAAGACCGGCGGTGCGGGAGCTGGTCGAAGGCCGTTCCGACTTGCGAAAGTCCGGTCATCTCGTGATGGCACCGGAAGCCGGTACACGTCCGCGCAGACGGGTCCCATGATATATGCAGGCGAGCATGACAGCGAAACAACCGGCCCGGATACTCTCCCTTTTTAATCACAAGGGCGGCGTCAGCAAAACGACGACCACGTTCAACCTCGGCTGGGCGCTCGCCGAACAAGGACACCGCGTCTTACTCGTGGACGCGGACCCGCAGTGCAATCTCACGGGGATGGCATTGGAGCTTTCGGGTCGCGAGGACTTGCAGGACTTTTACGACAACCAGCCCGCGGGGAATCTCTACGCCGCTCTGGAGCCCGCCTTTAGCGGTACACCAACCGAGCTCCAGCCGGCCGCAACCGCGAGCACTCGCAACCAGAACTTGCTCCTTCTGGCCGGCCACATCGATCTCGCAACGTACGAACCCGAACTCTCAATGGCTCACAGGCTGACGGAAGCTCTGCCGGTCCTTCAGAACTTGCCTGGCGCGGCGGGACACCTGCTCCGCATCACCGCAGAGCATGTGGGTGCGGATTTTGTCCTTGTCGACATGAGTCCGAGCGTTGGTGCGCTGAACCAGAACATTCTGATTCAGAGCGACTACTTCCTCGTTCCGACTAGCCCTGATTTCTTTTGTGCGATGGCTATCGACTCCCTGGCAAGGACGATCCCGAGCTGGCATGCCTCGGCCGAGCTGCTCCGACGTCAAGGGCGTCGGCTGACCTACAAACTCCCCGAGCGAAACCCGCGCTTCATTGGGATGCTCTCACAACGATATCGGCCGCGATCGGGAAAACCTGCCAAGGCCTTCCAGAACTGGATTGACGAAATCGTGCGCCGCGTCAGCGGGACGCTCGTTCCCGCGCTGCGACCCCTGGGTATGTGCGTCGAGGAGAAGACCTTCCGAGCCGTCCTGCCGGACGCCACGCCGTACGAGATCGCGCAGATTGCTGACTTCAACAGTCTCATCGCACAGTCACAGGAGCACGCGACACCGATATTCGCACTGACAAACGAACAGCTCGCTGCGGCGGGCGTCGTCTTGGATCAAAAGGCGCAGTCACGCGATGCATTCCTCACCACATTCAATGACCTGGCTACTGCAGTAGCCGGGCTCTGTTCGTCTGAGTGAGGGTCGGACATGCCCGCGCCGCCGAAGCTCTGGCCGTTCGCATCGACTCACTTCATTCCGGCGCGGGCACGGCTCGCTCCGTGCTCCTTCGAAATCACGGGCGCTGCGACGAAGGGGCGGCGTCGCGTGGTCCAGCTGTCCTACGAGAGCGTCCTGTCGATTGGAGAGGAGAAGTTCGCCGCTGCGTCCTGGACAAAGGTGGAGATCGAGGGAGACCAACCGTTCAACGGAACGCGGGACGCGCTGCTCACCTGGGGACGTTCCGCAGCCGGATGCGAGGCCCTTGTCGATGAAACGCTAAGCTTGCAGAACCTGTTCGTTGACCATCTAAAGGTGGCGTATTCATTCAATCCTCATCTCGCCACGGTACGTCATTTCGGGCCCGCAGAGTGGCCGTACACGACTGTGACGCTCGATGGATCTACCGTGCTTGAGCGCGCCAACCCGGCTTTGCTCAGTGCTGTCGCCGCTCGGAGAATCACGCCGAGTCTTCCCCGCTTGTGCGGCGGTGAGAGGCTCCCACCGGCGCTGCGCGGTTTGTTGCGCGCTTGTGATCTAGTCGAGTGCGGCTACCCGACCGAAGCGGCACTGACCGCTTTTTCCATTCTCGACGCAGCTGTTCAGGAAACGCTGACGGTGGGAATGCAGTCGCTGGACGTCGATCCAGACAGCGCCGAGCAGCTACTGCGCAACACGACGCAGAGCCGACTTGCGACCTACTTGGGTCCAATTCTGAAGTTGATCACCGGGCATTCTCTCGCGGAGGACCACGCCACGCTTTTTGGAACCGCCAAATCGCTCAACGCGCAGCGCAACGCTGCCATCCACCAGGGTACAGACCTGACGCGATCAGACGGGCGTCGCGCGTGCCTGATCGTGTTCGACGTTCTGGAATACTTGAACGTCGTCAGCTCTCCTACGCGAGAGCTTTGCCCGCGGCCTCAGTTTCCCGATCTCAACAGCGACGCGTAAGGCAGAGGGAGCGCAGGCGTTCGCACGTGCGCGCGACCCTACGCTCTGCGCCATTCGAGCCAATGGTTCGCGCACAGCCAAGTCTGTCTGAGAAGCTGGGTCGCCGGTGCAAGCGCCTGCGTCATGAGTGCGGGCTGTCGCAGACCGACATGGTGCGGCATTTCGACGTCTCTCTGAGCCACTACCAGAAGATCGAGCGCGGCGACCTCGACCCACGTCTGAGCACGCTCGTGAGGCTGGCGACCGCATTCTCCGAATGTCCTTCGCTCCGAGTAGCGCCTGTGGCACGGAGTCGATGGGCTGGCTCCCCGTGAGGCGGTACACGCCAAGGAGTCGAGCGAGCGAGCCCTCCTCCCCGATGAATGAGACGATGAAGTCGCATTCCTTGAAGAACGGCTTCTGGTATCGCTGGAACTCCTCTAGCAAGCCGAGCTCGAGCACCCGGGGGACCAGATCGCGGTCGCCCATGTGGCGCACTAATTTGATCTTGGTGTCGAGGTCCAGACCACGGAGCTTGAGCAATTCGAGAACGTCCATCAGGTTCTCCAGTCCTACCGTGTTCTTTCGAGGCCCGGCCATATCACGGTCACCAAGACCTGTTGTCAGCCAGGACTATCGGAAGGAAGCGGCTCTGCTCCGTTCCACTCGCGATATACCCGGTTGAAGTTGGGATTGGCTTTCCGCCAGGCGTCATCAGGGATGCTCAACAGCCCCCGCATGACCAGCATGTACATCTCCCGCCATCCACCTAGATACATCGTGGCAGTCTCCAGCAAGCCCTTCATTCGTACCGACGGAATGGGGGGTGCCTGATTCGGATTCCCCGTCATCGGATCGCCGAAGACGACGGACACCGCACCGATCTCGATGCCGTCGGGGCTGATGGCAGCACCGTTGCCCGAGAACACCATCAGCGACGTATAGCGTGAGGAAAGATCGCCCTTCCGCTCTGTGCTTCCGTACTCCGTGTGGGCGAAGACGCGATTGCGAAGATCGAAAGCGACATCAAGCTGCCGCTTTCGCTCCTCGTTGGCACCTGTGGCTCTGAGTTCACGTCGAAGTGCGTATTTCTGCTCGGGAGACGCAACTCGACCGTGGAGTTTCTTCAGCGTCGAGAGGTGATGTTCAAAGATTCCGTGCAACGTTGTGAGGGAGACGATGAACGAGCCGATGCGCCAGACTTCTCGGATCTTGAATCGCTCAAACTCGACGATGGCCTCCGGTGTCTCGCCCGGGACGTTGACAAGATGGTCCTGATGCTCGGCGAGGTCATGTTCGAATGCTGCACGAATTTCGTCGAGGACCGCTATGGACTCCGAGATGGCCACGCCAACCCCAGACAGATCGGGCAGTGCCACAATGCGGCCGGTAGAACACACGCTCATTCTGGGAATGTCCACGAGAGGCGAGCAAAGCATCCGTGAATCGTACCCTTGTGGCAGCCGCCAGCAAGAGAAGCAGGCCGAGCTGGCACGAAGCCCGGGCTGGCATCCATGAACATCCGCCTGTCTTGAACGTGTCGAGTCCAGTCGCCCGCACTGACACCGTCGCCACTTCGAGAGTTTTGGCCTACGTCTTGTGCCCTGAGGCGACCTCGGCGATTCTTCCCGGCGATGTCCCGTGGTTACTATCGGGTCCACATGGTCCATGAGCCGAGCGGCGATTGGATCACGCTCTTCGTCCCCCTCGACGACGCCGGGCGATACGACTCAAAAGCCCCGAAGCCTCATCTCGCGAAAACGTCCTGGGAGGGTTGCACGTATTACGGGGAGTTCGACGCGATGGACGGGAAGCAGCACCGCTTCGTCTGGGAAGGCACGGACCCGGACTCCTTGACTGACCTACTCAAGGTTCCGCTTCAGGTCGGCCGCCACGTCGTCGTCCATGAGGATGACGACGTAAACTCCACGGGCTACGAGTTCATCGTGCGAGACCTTCGACGGCTGTGAGCCTCCCGTGATGAAGTCGGTCATCTCGTTGCGAAACCTCACCGCGTACTGGGCGCCGGGAGAGGCATGGGGCCATGCAGTTGTCTTGGCGCCTCTGCTGGCGATCCACGAGGCCCAGCATCTGCGACGCACTAGCGGGGAAGTTCATTCGAGCCGACGGGGGCACGCTTGGGAATGGGTTGATCGACGTTCCGTCGAAGAAGCGCTGCCGGTCCTCTGGCACATGACCGGCCGGTGGAAGGCGAGGCGTGTTGTGTCGGTGCGTCGTGCCACGTTCGAGGAAGGCGTCGCTCACGCCATCCCGCGGCTGGCGAAGAAGCTCAATCAGCTTGAAGTCACGTGCCTGCGGGTCCCAGTGTCTCGCCGCAAACAGCAGAGCCCCTCGACCCAGCACTCGCGAGCCCCGACGATCGACTGGAGGCAGCCCTCGTGGAACTGAAGGATTCTACGGGGCAACGAGTTGCTGGAGATAATCGGCCAGAACACCCCTGCATTCTTCGAGGCTCTCGTGCTCGATCTTCTCCGCGCCATGGGGTACGGCGCCAGCCGCAGCGACATCCAGCGCGTCGGAAAGTCCGGCGACGGCGGGATCGATGGTGTGATTTCACTCGACCGCTTGGGACTGGAGAGCGTCTACGTGCAAGCGAAGCAGTGGCAAAACACGGTTGGACGTCCCGAAGTACAGGGGTTCTATGGTGCGCTCGCCGGGCAGCGCGCGACGAAGGGTGTGTTCATCACCACCTCGACATTTACAAGTCAGGCGATCGATTTTGCAAAGTCAGTCGAGCGCATCGTCCTCGTGGACGGGGCGCGTCTCGCAGAGCTGATGATGGAACACGGCGTCGGCGTCTCGCATCGAGTCGCGAAGGTGCCCAAGCTCGACAGCGACTACTTCGACGATGGCTAACTGCTGGCTGTGTGTTGCGAGCATGCCGGCGACGAGGAATGCGGCCGACGCTCCAACGATCAAGCCGCTTATCGGCGTCCGAGCCCGCAGCCGCTTAACCGGATCGACGCCGAAGCCTTCGACCAACCGGGTGAGCGTTAGAACTCGCCGACCCAGCTTCCACGTTCTGAGGTGTCTTGGTACTTCGTCGTCGCCGAGGTGGCGGTGCTGGTACTTGGCGCCGCGGCACTCGTTTTGGCGACACCCTTCGGGTTTACGCCTTCCACGCTGAAGCTGCACTTGGACCAGTCCAGCTTGCGGCCCCAGCGAGAGTCTTTTCCGCAGAGATCCTCGGCACGACCGACTTCCCACGGGACGCTCACCGTTCTTGACGTGTGCGGTTGGAGGCGGCCGCTGCACAGTTCGAGTGACTGCGAGCAACCCGAGTCCTTTCCGAGCCGCTCGAAACGTCGCTCCGAAATCGACCCGCCAGGATTGGTCTTCAGCGTCCCGACCGTGCAGGTGGCGATCGGCTGTCGCCGCCATCGCCGCCACGGTCAGTTCCCAGCGCTTGCTGTCCCCTGGCATTGGGTATCTCCCTCTTTCGGACTGCATGATGCCACAGGTTTTGACCGGCGAACGGGGACCAGGGCCGACCCGCGACTGACCGGACGGCGGGCTCTCCAAATGAAGCTGCCGCCCTGAACGTTCGCGCATCCGTAGGAATTGTGGCCCTCGCACGCTTGCGGTCTTCGCGGGGCCGCCACATTCTCAGCAGATGCCTTCCGAGCACTACGTCACTTCGCACCAGGTAGCGAAACTCATCAGCGCCAGCAATTCGTCGATCCTCCAGTGGATCGACAAGGGCCTGCTCCCGGCCTACCGAACACCGGGCGGTCACCGAAGAGTCGAACGCGGCGCGCTCATTCGCTTTCTTCGAGACCACGGCATGCCGATCCCCCGGCAGCTCGCTGACGTTGCCCGCTTGCTCGTCGTCGATGATGAGAAGACGTTCCTCCGAAACGCGAAGCGACTCATCGGCAGGCACGCGCCGCTCCTCACCGTCGAGACGGCGGACAGCGCGATGGACGCGCTGCTCAAGATCGGCATCTTCCGTCCTGACGCGGTCCTGGTGGACGCGAAGATGCCCGGCATCGACGGCGTCGAGCTTTGCCGCAGGCTCCAGGCCGACCCAGCCACAGAGCACGTCACCATCGTGGCGATGTCCGGCCGGGTAACGTCCAAGCTCGAGTCCGCGTTCGTCGAGGCGGGGGCGGTGGGCGTCTTGAGCAAGCCGCTCGACGCCAAATTGCTATTCGACGTGCTTGGACTGAATCAAGCGGTGGCGTCGGCGTGACCCGCCCAGCCAAGCTTCAGAGGGCAACGCAAGACGTGCGCTTCAGACGCGGGATCGGCATGCTTGTTGACCACCGCGGATCGGAAGTGGGCGCGACTAGGCCGCGAGGAGCTGGCTTCGCGAGGGCTCCAGAAGCGGCCGGCCATAGGGATTTGGTGTAGGCAGACGACCCGTCAGCCCTCTCGGGAAGTAAGATGGCAAGACTCGCGAAAGAGAATCTCAGTAAGAGCGACTTCATCCGACGACATCCGCATCTGAAGTCAAGCGAGTTGATCGCTGTCGGAAAGGGGGAGGATGTCGTGCTCAGCCGGCAGTTGATCTCCGCCGCGCGGCAGAGGAGGAATCGTGCGCCATGCGAACAGGCTTTCGGTTGTCATGGGATTGCGAAGCTCATCGAGGTCAGTCCGTCCGCCGTCCGCGAGTGGATCGACCGAGGCTACCTCCCCGGATATCGCACGCCCGTTGGGCATCGACGGGTGAAACGCATCGCTCTCCGTCGATTCCTTCGCGATCACGCTATGCCGATTCCTTCCGCGCTTGGAAGTTCTCGCGTTCTCGTCATAGACGATGAGAACGACCACCTCCGCAGGGCCAAACGGCTCCTGGGCAAGCACGCCCCGTTGCTCACAATCGATACTGCAGACAATTCGACGGACGCTCTACTGAAGCTCGTGAGTTTCCGACCCGATGCCGTCCTCGTTGGCGCAAAAATGCCAGGCGTGAAGGGCGTGGACCTTTGCTGCCGACTTCAAAGCGACCCAGCGACAGAACACATCGCCGTCGTGGCGATGTCCGGTCGGGTCACGCGCAAGCTAGAGTCCGCGGTCGTCGATGTCGGTGGCATGGGCGTTCTCGCCAAGCCGCTCGACGCGGCTGCGCTGCTCGAGATGCTGGGTCTACGGGGTGGGGCGGTGTCCGGGTGACGCTGCAGAATCCGGCCTACTCGCATCGGACGACATCAGCACGTGGCCTCGACAATGAAGCCGCGCGAAGTCGTGGCAGCGCTGCGGAGAAAGGGGGCGTCAAGCCGACGCGCGAGGCTCGTCGACAACCTTCGCAAACGTACGAGCACGCGAGATAAAACGGTACACGGCGAAGGTCGCTGCCCTCATCGAGTCTGGATCGCGTCTGCGCAAATCGAGGTGCGCAAATGCGCGGAGCAAGGGCGTTAACAGGCTCTACAGGAAACCCATTGACTGCAGTATGCTCCGAGCCCAGGAGAAGTACGGGCAGATTTCCCCAGGACTCGGAAAATGGAATCGTCAGAGAAGGGAAGCATCGAGCGGACGGACGATCACCGCGCGTGGGCTCGCCCCGACGACGCGCTACCGACGCTCCGGCGCGCGCGCCGAGGCTGCTCGCTTCAGCTTCTCAAGCTCGGATGCGCACTCGCGCTTCCAAAGCCCGTCGATCGACTCACGGTGCTCGAAGCGCTCAGGTTCCTCGACGACCAGGCGCGAATGCTCACGGCACGCAAAGAACGCGCTGAGAAGTTTCGCGCCACGCCCGGACGCGCGACCACCAGGGATGCGCTGACCTCACCGCGGTGGGACGGTGCGCGTCGGGATCGACGGAGGTTGCTCCGGTGCGTTCGCTGACCGCTGCGACGATGATCTTTGCGTTCGCGAACGGGGCTTTCGCAGCTCCGGCGCATGAGATCAGCTCGGTTGACGAGCCACGCTCCCTCACAGATGATCCCGCGCTCCCCGAGGTTCCGAACGAAGACGTCGACGCCCCGCCCAATGGCGGAGGAGCGGTCGACGAAGACAAGCCCCCGTTGCCTGTCGACGAGGACAAGAAGTCTGACGACGCGTCGGACAAGCCGCCGGACCCCGGCGACGCGCCGGCGGTTGGTTCAGCCGATTCTCACGCGGACGCACCGAACCGGCCGAGCACCAAGACGACGAGTGGACCGCCCGACTGCTTGAATACCAGCGGCGCGCCGAGTAGAGCCAAAAAGGGAGTGGCCGGCTTTGCATCGCCGAAAGCGAGGATCCAGTCTGGCTCACTGCCTGCGGCACGGCCGACCATCGATGATCACCCATCTCGAGCGCGGGGCGCTCGGGCTGACGATCCTAGCTGGTATGATCCCGCGTTGCTCGTGCTGCCCCGGCTCGGGTTCCTCCTTCGAGGCAACTCCGGGTTTGACGAAGTCTGCAGCGCAAGCGGAGGCCTTCGTTGTGAGCCCGAAGCAGGGCTCGATCAGGATGATGAGTCGGCTGTGGCGTTGCAGCTCGATATCTTGGCACGATTGTCTCGCGGTGTTCGGGTGGGCGCGGGGCTGGCGTGGATCCCTGCGGTCGCTTTTGACGCTGTTGGCACGAGACGCCGTCTTGGCACCGAGCTCGACGGGCTCGTCATCCTCGAGGGTGCGGTGCCCCTTTCCAATCAAACTGCGCTCGTTGGAAGGGCCCACGGGGGACCGCTGCTTCTGATCAGCGGTACGAGCCTCGACGCCGAAGTCGAGGAGGCGCGACGGGATTGTGACGCCATCGTGAGTTCCGAGATCCAGTGCAAAGTAAATGACGGGCCGTACGTGGGATTCACGTATGGCGCGGGTGTCGGCCCCATGTTTCGGTTTGGGCAAGAGCCAGGAGTCAACGTGCGTACCGAACTCGTGTTTCAACGGTACCAAGTCGATACCGTAGGACAGAAGGCGCGTGGTGATGTGGGCAAAGTCAACGCCGCGACCGAGTTGGTCGGAAATCGGTTTTGGCTGGCGCTCGCGGTGGAGCTGTAACTTGAGTTCGACACGAAGAACTTTGAACGATCAATGGATGATTTAGCCGACGCACCATCGCGTCCGTCATCGGCCCGACGGAGAGTCCCCACTCCAACTCTCCGTCGACTCCAATGGAGTGCTGGCGGTGCGCCTCGGGCATGTGCGCTCGTGTGCCGATAGGCCACGCTGCTACGCGCGTGGGCCGCGACTCGCTTACCCCGGCAAAACAGCTCGATTCGACGTTGCCGTGGCACGGAGCCAGAGCGGCTCTCGCGCGAGCTCGTACGGCGCCGAGTACCAGTGCTTGTCGTATTCGACGTGGTAGTCGAGGTTGACCCGCACCTGCTTCCATTCGCTGATCTCATGCGGCTCGGCCGGCAGCGGCTTCAGCGCCGGGCGGTCGTATCGCTCGAAGAGCACTCGACGACTCACTCCGCCGAGCTTCTTCATCGGCCGATCGTTGAGGCCGTCGACTAGTCCCCGATCAAGCGCAGTCGAGCACCTGAACGGGGAATTTATCTGAAAAGCCCGGTGTTCCTGAAGTTGCAAAACACACAGCAACACCGGGGAAGGACTTTTCAGATGAAGCAAAACGTACGCCGTCTACTGGCGAATGGAA
>JAJDAH010000189.1 GCA_029261965.1 Polyangiaceae bacterium | reverse complement strand
GCTGAGGCTGAGGCTGAGGCCGAGGAGTCAGCTGCGGAAGCGAAGAGCGAAACCGACGGAGGTCAAGAGCCAGCGTGATTGCCGTGTCCACGACCCCCACTGTCGGGCGGCGCAAGCGGACCTCCGCGCGCAAGGCGAAGCTGCGCACGTGCGCGGGCTGTCGCCAAGAGGCGGAGCAGCCGGATCTCGTGCGACTAGTGCTCGGCCCGGACGAAAGCGTGGTGGTGGATCTGGCGGCTGGTGGTGTTGGTCGCGGGGTCTGGATCCATCCCGCTGTCGCGTGCATCAGCAAGGCAGCGCCGCGGGGGATTGCGCGGAGCCTCAGGGCGTCGGTGAAAACGACCCCCACCGATCTCACGGTCAAGCTGCGCGAGGCGGCGGACCGGCGGATCTTGGGGCTCTTGAGCTCGGCGAGGCGAGCTCAGCATGTCGCCTTGGGGAGCGAAGCGGTCCGACGCTGCCTCACCGACGAGCTCGCCAAGGTCATCATCGTCGCGACGGATGCGCGGGCTTCGGCGACTACGCCGTGGGTGGCCGAGTCAGTCGCGGCGGGAAACACCATCGCCTGGGGAAACAAGAAGATCCTGGGCGCGGCATTGGGCCGTGAAGAGGTCGGCGTTCTGGCGATTCTCGACGATGGCTTGGCTCGGGCGCTCCGGCGCGCGGCTCAGATTTGTGGAGTTCCGATGCCGGATGGTGTTGCCGAGGTAAACCGTGAGTGATCCGATGAGCACGAAGATGCGCGTGTACGAAGTTGCTCGCGATCTGGGCATGGATAACAAGACGCTCGTCTCGTTGTTCCAGTCGGTCGGCATCACCGACGTCAAGAACCACATGAGCGCAGTGGCTCCGGAGCAGGTCGACCGGGTCAAGCGCCACCTCGACAAGCAGAGCGCACAGAAAATCGTTGAAGAGCGCATTCGTCCAACCGTCGTCAAGCGGCGCACGGTTCAGCCGAAAAAACGCGAGAAGCCAGCGCCCGCACCGACGGCGGCGGCTCCCGAGCCGGCTCCGCAGCCGGCGGCGGTTGCGGCGAGTCCGGCATCTGCGCCCGCGAAAGCCGAAGCGCCTCCCGCCCCAGCCCCCGCGCCGGCCGCGTCCGTCGGGCCCGCGCCGAGTGCCGCGCCGATCCCGCCCCCAGCTTCAGCGAAGCCCGAGGCTGCGCCGGCCTCGCAGAAGGCAGTAGCGCCGGCCGAGCCGCCAGCTCCTGCTCCTGCTCCCGCTCCCGCCCCCAAGGCCGAACCTGCTCCCGCACCAGCCGCGGCGGCGGCAAAGCCAGCGGTCGCACCCGAACCCGAAAAGCCCGAACCGCGCCCTTCGCAAGCCCCGAAAACTGGCGTCGACGTTTGGGAGGGACGCCCCGGCGTTCCGATGCCGCAACAACCGCGCGGCCCGACGCCGCGCCGCCGGCAGTACGACGCCAAAGCCCCGGTGCCTGGTGGCGGGCCTGGTCGTCACTCGCGGCCGATGGGTCGCTACGGCCGCCCCGGAGTTCACCGCGGCATCGGCTCGATGGCGCCGCGCAAGGGCGGGCAACCCGTCACCCAGGAGCGGTCCGCTCACAAGAAGAAGGTGAAAATAGAGGGTTCGGTCGGGCTGCAACAGCTGGCTTCGAAGCTCAGCGTCAAAGCCGGCGATCTGCTCATGAAGCTGATGCAGCTCGGGCTGACGGGCGTGAACATCAACAGCACGCTCGATGCCGAGACTTCGAAGATCGTCGCGAACGAGTTCGGCTGGGAAGTCGAAGATGTTGCCGTCAGCGAAGAGGAGCAGCTGCACGAAGCTCGAGGTGGCGTCGAGACCGCTGAAGACGACAAGGACCGCACTCCACGTGCTCCAGTGGTCACCGTCATGGGCCACGTCGACCACGGCAAGACTTCGCTTCTCGACCGGATTCGCACGTCCAAGGTGGCCGACGGCGAGGCCGGCGGCATCACTCAGCACATCGGGGCGTACAGCGTCGAGACGCCCAAGGGGCGAATCTGTTTTCTCGACACGCCGGGCCATGAGGCCTTCACGGCCATGCGAATGCGCGGCGCTCAGGCGACGGACATCGTCATCCTGGTCGTCGCCGCCGACGACGGCGTGATGCCTCAAACCAAAGAGGCGGTGAATCACGCGAAGGCGGCCAAGTGCCCCATCGTCGTGGCGATCAACAAGATCGACAAGCCCGACGCTCAGCCCGAGCGCGTGCGGCGCGAGCTCAGCGAGTTCGAGCTGACCCCGGAGGAATGGGGTGGCGACACTCTCTTCAGCGAAGTGAGCGCCGTCACCGGACAGGGCGTCGAAGGGCTACTCGACCAAGTTTTGCTTCAGGCCGAGGTGCTCGAGCTCAAGGCGAACCCCAACAAGGCGGCGCGCGGCGTCGTCGTCGAGGCTCAGCTCGACCGAGGCAAGGGACCCGTGGCGACGCTGCTGGTGACCGACGGAACCCTCGAACGTGGGGACGTCGTGCTCGCCGGCGGTGCGTTCGGCAAGGTCCGTGCGATGCACGACCACACCGGCCGTCAGATCAAACAGGCAGGCCCGGCGACTCCGGTATCGATCATCGGGTTGAACAACGTTCCGGGCGCCGGCGATCCCGTCGACGTCATCAAGAACGCCAAGATCGCCCAAGAGCTCGCCGGCTCCCGCAAGGACACCCAGCGCGCGAGCATCATGCCGTCGTCGGGGGGCATAAAACCGAAGAGCCTCGAAGAAGTCGCCGCGGCGATGGCCGAAGCCGACAAGCTCGAGCTCAAGCTAATCGTCAAGGGCGACGTCCAGGGTTCGGTCGAGGCTCTCAGTGAAGCGCTCGTCAAACTCACCACCGAGAAGGTGAAGGTCACGATCGTGCACTCCGCGGCCGGCGCCATCACCGAAGGCGATGTCAATCTCGCGACGGCTTCCGGGGCGATCATCATCGGATTCAACGTGCGCCC
>JAJDAH010000188.1 GCA_029261965.1 Polyangiaceae bacterium | reverse complement strand
GGGCGGCGGCGCCTCGGGCGCTAGCGACCACGAGGACATGGTCGGCCGGTTCGCCGTGGGATTCCTCGGGCGGCGCGATGTGCCCATCGCGACTCTCGGCCAGCTCACCCCGGGAACGCCGGCCGCTGGAGGGCGGAGCACGGCCAACACCCAAGCGCCGGTCATCGGCATTCGATACTGGCTCGATCCGACCATCGGCATCGACGCGGGCATCGGTCTGAACTTCGGTGGCGGCTCGATCAGCAACTCGGATCCGGCCATCACGGAAAGCGTGCAGGGCTTCACGACCATCCTGGCTCACTTCGGCCTGCCGGTTTCTCTCCACGATCAGGGACACTTCAGCTTCCAGCTGATCCCCGAGATGAACGTCGGTTTTGCGAAGTCCACCGCAACGGATGCGATTCTCGTCGCCGGCGGCGTGGCGGACGGCGAGCTCAGCGGTCTTCATCTCGACGTTGGTGCTCGGGTCGGCGGCGAGGTGCATTTCGGCTTCATCGACGTGCCCCAGCTTTCGCTCCAGGCCGGCGTGGGCGTGAATCTGAACTTCGACAAGACCAAAGCGAAGCAGGAAACGACGCCATCGGTCTCCCGCGACGTGACCACGTTCACCTTCGGTACGAGCGTGGGCTCGAACCCGTGGAACATCTTTACGGCGAACGTCGCCGCCCTGTACTATTTCTAGCCCGTCGCCATGCGAATCCCATCGATAGCGTTTTCCGTCTTCCGCGTTGCCGCCGCGACCGGCCTCGTCGCGCTCGCGGCGTGCTCCGGCTCGGGAGCGGCCGTCGGCGGTCCGTCCCCCACCGACGATCAAACGCCGGGGTTCAACGAGCAAAATCCGTCGTTCGACGAGCAACAGCAGGCGCCCATAACCGCGCGAGGGCTGTGCCTCTCACTCTGCGATGCGGTGCGTGCCTGCATCCCGCCCGGGGCGGACTGCCTGGCATTCTGTCTCGGCAGCGGGCTCGGTCAGTTCAACTTGGACGCGTGCCTCGGGGAAGACGATGGGCAACGCCCACCGACATCGGGACCCAACGAGCCTCCTGACCCGGGCCCTCTCCCGTGCACCCCCGCCTCGCAGTGCCAGCAGTGCGAGGACGCTTGCACCGAGTGCCTTTGCAGCACCGGGGGCGATACCGTGGCGTGCACCATGCAGTGCTCGCCGCCCGAGCCGTGCACGATGGAATCGCAGTGTCAGCAGTGTTCCGACACGTGCGCGGAGTGCCTCTGCCTCAATGGCGGCGACATGCCGGCCTGCGAGAGTCAGGGCCTCTGCCCGGCGATGTGAAGCGAGGGCCGTTCCCGCATCAACGACGCGGCCCGATCAACGACGCGCCCCGCATCAACGACACGGCCCGATCAACGATGCGGCCACGCTCGGGCGAACAACTCGAGCGATTCGCGGCTCCCGTCGGTCACCCAGGTGATCGAGCCCGTTTGATCGAGGCGTAGCGCCGTGACGCCGGCGGCGGCGAGCGCGGCCATGGCGTTGGGGTGTGGGTGGCCGAAGCGATTTCGCACGCCGCAGGACATGGTGGCCAAGCGCGGTCGCACGTGGCGGAGAAACTCGCTCGATGTCGACGTCTTGCTGCCGTGGTGACCAACCTTGAGAAAGTCCGAGCGGAGCTCGTCGCCATATTCGCCGATGAGCTTTTCTTCCTGCTCCCTTTCGGCGTCGCCTGTCAGAAGCACCGCGCGCGTGCCGAACCGGATGCGAAGCACGAGGGAGTTGTCGTTGGCGTTGATGCGGGGGCGAAATGTCGGGCACGGACCGAGCAGATCGACTCGCGCGCCAGAGAACCACCGGGTCTTGTCGCAGAGCTCCCGAGGCCGGCGAATAGGCGTGCCTCGGCGGCGAAGCTCGGCGAGGAGGGAACGGTAGACCGGTCCCGCCCCTTCCGCCTCCCCTTGTCCACTGTCCCAGAATTCGCCGATCTCGATCCCGTGCAGACCGGACTCGAGCCCGCCGAAGTGGTCCGGATGTGGGTGAGAAAGCACCACGATGTCGACGCGCTTTCGACGTCGTTCTCGGAGTAGCGGACGAAGCACGCTCTTTCCCGGATCCACCGGGCTGCCGACGAATCCGCCGGCGTCGACGAGCATCAGCTTGCCGTCAGGCAAGTCGACGAGGGTGCAGTCGCCCTGGCCGACGTCGACCGCCGTGACCCGGAGCGTTCCCGTGGGCGTGCCATGCCGTATCGCGGCGGCTTCGACGATCGCGAGCCCGACGATCGTGAGACCGACGGCGCCGGCGCCCCACCACCGAGATCGTGCGACGACCATCAATAGCGCGCCGACACCCAGCACGGCAAAATGCCATCCGCTCGGCGGCGGCACCAAAACTTGGAGGGCTTCGGCGGACGCGCTCGCGTGGGCCACCCGCTTCACGACCAGCAGAGCGCCAGATGCGACGAGCGCCGCGCCACGTTCGAGCTCCGGTAGCCAGCTCGTCAACGTGTGGGCCAAGCACAGCGGGAGCGCCACGACTTCGCCGAGCGGCGCAGCGACGACATTGGCGAGGATGCCCGCGATGGTGAGCTCCGGAGCGAGCAGCGCCAGAAGCGGCGCACAAGGGATCATCGAAGTGACCGTGGCGATGATCGACGTCACGAGATATTGCGCCACCCGCGACCGAAGGCCGCGGAACCGCGCCGCCAACGGTTGGCCGAGCACGATGAGGCCGGCGGTGGCTGCCGCCGACAAGAGAAACGAAATGTCGAACGCGCACAGCGGATCGATCACCACTCCGATGCCGATGGACGCGGCGACGGACCTGGCGGCGGTCGGTCGTCGGCCGAAGGCCTGCGCGGCAAACGCCGCGGCGAGCATCCACGCAGCTCGCCACGCGGACCCGCTGCCTCCAGCGAAGTCCGCGTAGAGAAGCGCCAGCACGGCCCCCGCGGCCGCGGCCAGGCGCTGCACGTCGCGGCCCGCCGCGAGCCACTCGATGCGCACCAACAGGAAGGCGAGCGCTCGAACCACGGCGACGACGGCAAAAACGAGATGAGTTCCGCTGACCGCCAAGAGGTGCGCGAGACCGCTTCGCCGAAAGGCTTCGTCGTCGCGCGGGTCGAGGTCGTTCTCTCCGAGCACGAGCGCGCGGGCCATGGGTGCGGCGGCGGGCGCGAAGCTCGCGTCGATGCGACGACGAGCGTGATGTCGAGCCCGGTCGATCCACGCGGCGAGGCCGCTCGCTCGTTCGGTGACGTGTACGGCGAGGGCGGAGCCGCTCAGCACCGGGCCGCGGCGAGCGGCGCCCGGCGTCGGATCCGCGAGGTCGGCGTTCCGAAACAGGCGTGCCGTCGCCAGCTGTGCGGTCACGTGCACGACGTCTCCACGGGTCAATTCGTGGGGACCGCCATACAGCCGCACTCGCACCGGCCCGTGAACGATGCGGCCCTCGCAGTCGAGTCGCTCGAAAGCGGCGACGTAGGCGATCAGACCGCGACCGAGAGTCGGCGACCGCACGACCTCGCCGCGCCCGGCGCATCGCGAAGGCACACCGAGCTCCGCGTGGGCCGTGGCACGTCGGGATTCGTAGTCCTGCACTGCGCATCGCGCTCGAACAGCGCCCACCGAGAGAGCCGCGACCAGAGCGGCGAGGGCCCAGGCTGACAGGCGAGATCGGAGGCACCAAAAAGCGGCCATGCCGACGACCGCCACAGGGCCTGGCGCGACGGTAGCCGCGCCGCCGAGCAACGCCGCGAGCGAAATCGAAAGCATCGGGTCGACGCGCACTCCGGTGGCGGTGCACGTGTCGGGCCACGCTCGCTCTGTCCTCGGCCGACGCTGCAGTCGAGGTTTTCGAGTGTCTCCAGCGGCGGGGCCAACTGGCGGCCAGCGGCGGGGTGGCGGCGGGCCGCCAGCCCAAGGCGAGCGCAGGTCGCAAACTGTCGCAAACCACTAGCAGGCCGTGGAAAACGGCCTGCAACGTGCTCGACGGCGCCGGACGTTCGTTCAGATCCTTCTGCGCCTGCATGATTTTTTTCTGGGCGGGGTGTTTTTCAACACTCGGCTAGGGGCGGTCGGGTTGGTTGACCCACCGCCGGCGCCTTCGTAGCGGTCCGAGTCATGAGTGCGCGAGACGGGACGGAAAAAATGCTGTTCACCGCCGAGCAGATCGCAGCTCGGGTGCGCGAGCTGGGCGCAGAGATCAGCCGTGACCACGCCGGGAGCGATTCTCTCGTGGTCCTATGCGTGCTCAAGGGGAGCTTCGTTTTCTGCGCGGACTTGTGCCGGGCGATCGATTTGCCCTTGCGGGTGGAGTTCCTCGCCGTCCAGAGCTACGGCAGCTCGACGAAGTCGAGCGGCGACGTGCAGATCACTCAGGATCTGACGCGCCCCATCGAAGGGGAGCACGTGCTCATCGTCGAGGACATCGTGGACACGGGGCTGACGTTGAGCTTCTTGCTGGGGTTATTGAAAACGAGAAACCCCAAGAGCCTCGAGGTCTGCGCGCTCCTTCACAAACCCGCGCGCAAAAAGCGCCACGTAGACATCGACTATTTGGGTTTCACCATCGAGGACGAATTCGTCGTCGGCTACGGTCTCGACCACGGCCAGAAGTACCGCAACGTGCCCGATCTCGTGGTCATCGACGCCAGCGACTGACGGCGCGGAGATCCGTCCGTCATGAGCCAGCCGCGACGGTCGAGAAACGCCCGTAACGCTTCGCTCTCGAGCGAAACCGGATGCAGGTACTCCGCGATCGGTTCACGGTGCCACCAACCCGCCTCGCCGAGTCGGGTGAACCGGTAGCGAAAGAGCATCGCGCGCACGTGTCGCGGCGGGCGGCTCTCGAACGGGTTTTCGGCCAGCAAACCGAGCGCTGCCTTCTCGTCGCGGAGCAGCTCGTAGACGAGATGAACGATCCACGGCTCGCGTCGATAGGTGCCGAGCCCGGCGAAGCAATACCACCTCCTGCCGCACGCGTTCGACGCTGCCGAACTCGCCGCAGAGCACACCCAGCATGGGCGCGTTGGCAAAGCCCGCGAGCACCGCGAGCACCGCGAGCGACAGTAGAACGCCTACCCAACAAGCACCGAGCAGCACTGCGTCGCCGTGGCCGAGCCAGAACAAGCTAAGTGAACCCGAGCGCCCTCAGAAAAACGAACCGCGTGCCCGAATGAGAGGCTCGCCTCTCGCCGAACCAGCCGACTCGCCAGTCCTTCGGATCGCTCTCCTCGCCTCGGACGTCGCCTCCGCCTTCGGAATCCGTGGTCGCGCTCGGTAGTTTTTCGTTCATCGGCGCGGGGCCAGTAAGAGCTCGAGGTGGTGCGGTGAGGGGCGCCGCGGCGTTGCCGAGGAGAAGGCCGTGCCGCCGCTAGTCATTCTGTTACGTTCGTCAGAACGTCCTCGTGGCTCCCGAAAGATCCAACGTCAGTACGCAACCGCCGACGTGACACCGACCTCGATACAGAGCGTTTCATCCACGCCGCCGCCGGCAGTCGTTCTCTTTTTCTTACACTGGTCGACACGGAGTGGGTTGTCATACGGCATCATGGTGCTGTTGTTGCTCCTGGCGCCGTTGGAGGCGCACGCGGCACAGGACGACGTCAAACCTCGCGTCGCTCCGACCCCGGCCTGGGTCGAACCTCTGGACGTCGATTCGCTTCATGAGCCCGAGCCCTATGCCGGCCTTTCGATGTTGGCGGCCGACGTGCAAATGCGGTTCGTCGACGGAAGCCATTGGCAGTTCTTTCGCGGCGCGACGAAAGTGGCAACACCGCATGGCGTCCAGGAGGCCGGGGAACGCAAATCGTTCCACCGCATCAGCGGCTGGTGCTTCACAAGTTGGAGTTGCGGCGCGGACATCAGGTCATCAATCACTTGGCGGAGGAGTCCGTGCAGCTCTTGCACCGCGAGCCGGGTCTGGAGACCAACGAGTACCACGGTACTCGTACTGCGGTGATCGTTCTGCCGGATCTGCGTGTCGGCGATGTCATCTTCTTCGAGTACTCGCTGGTGGGCAGCAATCCGGTGCTCGGTGGCCACGTGATGCAGTCGCTCCGTCTCGGGGCGTCGACGGGTATTGCTTTGCTGCGGAACCGCGTCATCTCAGACCGCCCCTTGGAGCTTCGAGCTTTCGTCGATGCCCCCGCCCCGGAGGTTCGGCAACAGGGGGTGATCACGGAGTACACCTGGGTGCTTCGTGACGTGCTGCCGACGCCGTCGGAGGAAGCGGTACCTCTCGATCACGATGTGGTGCCCTGGGTGCAGCTCACCGATTTTCAGTCTTGGCACGAGGTGAACGAGTGGGGCCGAAAGCTCTTTCGCGTGCCGGAGGTCCCGTCCAAGCGGGTGCTCGATCTCGCCGCGGAAATTCGCGAGCAGTGGCCGAGCCCGACCGACCAGGTCCGAGCCGTGCTTCGCCGAGTCCAGGACGACGTTCGCTATTTGTCGCTGGCGTTTGCCGAGAGCACGCATCGGCCCACCGATCCCGCGGTGGTGCTCGAACGTCGATTCGGTGACTGCAAGGACAAGAGCCTCTTGGCCGTGTCCCTTTTCCGCGAGCTCGGCCTCGCGGCGGAAGTTGCGCTCGTGAGCACCTCCATGGGGCGTCGACTCGACGAGATGATGCCCTCGATTCGGTCGTTCGATCACGTCATCGTTCGTGTAGAAGTAGACGGCAATCATCATTGGCTTGATGCCACGCGCATGTATCAGCGTGGTGGGCTCGCCGACTCCGCTGCTCGGGGGTTCCATCAAGCTCTGGTGTTGGCTCCCGGAGAGAACGGCCTGACCGAGATTCCGGAACCGGAGGACCTCCGTCCGAACATCGGAGCCAAGCTGCAGTACACCGTCGTCGAATGGGGCGGCGCGCTGTGGCTCGACGCCGACGTCACCTACACCGGGTACGTGGCCGAGCTTCTTCGAGGGGCGCACGCTTCGACGTCTCGAGAGAACTTCAACGCGATGGCCGGCGAGCCGATCCTGAAGGCCCATCCGCAGGCGGTCCCCGTCGGCGACGCTGTGTTCGTAGACCACGAGCAATACAACGAAGTGGTCGTTCATCAGCGATTCGATCTGGCGCGTTCGTGGGTGACGGCCAAGGACGGTCGTGTCGTGTTCCGCGTCGTGCCCGCGTGGTTGGTCGGCAGGATGCCAGTGCCAGCCGCCGACCGGGTGCACCCGTTCGCGCTCGATCACCCGGTTCACGTGGTTCACGACGTCGTGATGCACCTCCCGCAGATCGTCCCGAATACCGAGCTCCCGCGTGTCGTCGACACGGCGTCTTTCGCCTATGTCTACCGCCCCTCTACCAACGAGAACGTCGTCACGCTCCACACCGAATACCGTTCTCGCGCCCCCGCAGTCACCGCCGACGGGTTCGCGGAGTACCGACGAGCCTATGGCCAGCTGTCGGAGGTCTTCGAGTACTTCGTCTGGTACAGGCTTCCGTCGCCGCCCAACGCGGTGGGTTGGCCCACGCCGAGACTCCTGGGTATCGCGTTGGGGTGGACTGCCATGATGCTCGCGCTGGTCGTCGTGACCCACTTGCGGCGGCCTTACTGGCGGCGCAAGCGTGTGGCTTGGGAGCCCGAGCTCGCGGGTCGGCGAGGCTGGCTGGCCTTGTTGGGGCTCGCCGTGACATTTGGGCCCGTTCGTACTCTCATCGACTTCTGGCCGGCATTGCCGGCCTACGAATCGAGCGCGTGGACGTCGGTGACGACTCCTGGCGGCGAGCACTACCAGTCAGGACTCTCGTTTCTTCTCCTGATGGAGCTTCTGCTCAACATCACGGTGGTTGTCGGCGGTGTCTATGCGGCGGTGCTGTATTGGAGCAAGCACCGCAGCTTTCCGTTGGTTTTCGTCTCGTGTATGGCGTTCAGTTTTTTCGCCGTGCTCCTCGACCAAGTTCTCGTCGCTGGAAATCGGGCGCTGGAGCACGAGCTGACCCCCGCAGAGGTCGCGAACCTCACGGTCTCCGTCCCTGTGACGTTCGCGTGGGTTCTCTATGTGCTCAACTCGAAGCGCGTGAAAGCCACCTTCTTGCCGCGGCCCAAATCGCGCCGACGCAAGAAGAAACCCCCTCGGCCGCCGGAGTCCACCCAACCGGTTTCGCCCGACGACAGCTTCGCGCCTGGACTCTAACCGGCGGCCTCAGTCCTCGTCCTTTGGCTCGAAGGCGGCGCGGATTCGTTCGAGGCGTTCTTTGATCGATTTTTCGAGGCCGTGTTCGGTGGGCTCGTAGAAGGTGCGGTCTTCGAGGCCTTCGGGCAGGTAGGTTTCTCCCGCGGCGAAGCCGCCATCGAAGTCGTGTGCGTACTTGTATCCGAGGCCGTACTCCTCGGCGCGCATCAGACCGGTGACGGCGTTTCGGAGCTTTTTCGGAACGGGCATGGCTCCGCGCTCGCGGATGACGTTTTGTGCGGCGCCGAACGCTTTGCCGACCGAGTTCGACTTTGGGCAGGACGCCAAATAGAGGCAGGCGTGGCTGATCGGAAAGATGCCTTCGGGCATGCCGATTCTCCGGAAAGCGGCGTCGGCGTTGACGGCGATCTGCAGCGCGCGGGGGTCGGCGTTGCCGACGTCTTCGCTCGCGAAGATGATCATGCGGCGCAGGAGAAAGAGCGGATCGTCGCCGGCTTCGAGCATGCGCATGCACCAGTAGATGGCGGCGTCCGGGTCGCTGCCGCGCATGGACTTGATGAGCGCGCTGACGACGTTGTAGTGCTCCTCGCCGCTCTTGTCGTAGAGCAGTGTGCGCGCCTCGGCGGCACGTTCGACATGCGCCACGGTGAGCAGTTCTTCGTCGGTGACGAGCTCGGCGCACGCTTCGACGGTGCCGAGGGCCCGCCGGGCGTCGCCGCGGGCGTCCTTGCTGATGCTTTCGAGCGCCTCGTCGTCGATGGTGATCTGGCGTTTGCCGAGCCCGCGAGTGTCATCGGTGAGCGCGCGGCGGACGAGCTCGGCGATCGCCGCGTCGCCCAGCGGCTCGAGGCGGAAGACTTTGCAACGTGACAGGATCGCGGCGTTGACGGAGAACGACGGGTTCTCGGTCGTGGCGCCGATGAGGGTGATGATGCCGCCTTCCACGTGCGGCAGAAACGCGTCCTGTTGGGCTTTGTTGAACCGGTGGATCTCGTCGACGAAGAGAATGGTGCCGCGGCCCTGGTAGTTGCGCCGCTCGCGTGCTTCTTCGACGACTTTGCGCACCTCCGCGACGCCGCCCAACACGGCGCTGAACGCGACGAACACGTTCTTGGTTTTGTTCGCCACGACATGGGCCAGAGTCGTCTTTCCCGAGCCGGGTGGACCCCACAAGATCATCGAAGGCACGTGATCCCCCTCGATGGCGCGAGTCAAAAGTCGCCCTCCGGCGAGGAGTCGATCCTGGCCGAGCACCTCTTCGAGTGATCGCGGTCGCATGCGGTCGGCCAGCGGTGCGGCGGGGGCTTGTAAACCGCCGGCCGTGGCCGCACGGGCGAGCAACGTTGGTTGCTCGGCGTCCATCGAGGCGCCGCGACGCGCCATTCACGCCTCCCGCGCGCCAAAAATGGCGGCGCCGATTCGCACGAAGGTCGCGCCCGCTTGCACCGCGGGCTCGAGATCGTGACTCATGCCCATGCTCAGCTCCCCGAAGCGCGCGGAGCCACCGTGTTCGTGTTGGAGCTCGACCAGTCGATCGAAAAACGGGCGGGCGCCGCTCGGGTCCTCGGTGTGTGGCGGCACGGTCATGAGTCCCGCGAGTTGGAGCGAGCCCTGCGCCTCGATCGCCTGGGCGATGTCCGGCACCGCGCTGGGCTCACATCCACTTTTCTGCGCTTCTCCGCCGACGTTGACTTCGATGAGCACCGGCAGGCGTTGGTCGGTGCCCGCCTCTAGTCGTCGCACCACCGGCATGGGCGTTTCCATCGCGCGCTTTCCGAGATCTCGGGCGAGCTTCATCGAGTCGACGGTGTGGATGGCGGCGGCCACTCGGAGCACCGGCTTGACCTTGTTGCGCTGGAGGTGACCGATCATGTGCCACCGGAGCTCGCTCAAGTCGGCGCACTCTTCGGCTTTGGCGAGTAACTCCTGCACGTAGTTCTCGCCGAAGTCGCGCTGGCCCGCTTCGTACGCCTCGCGAACGAGAGCGGTGGGTTTTTTTTTCGAAACGGCGACGAGGCGAACTTCGCTGGGGTCGCGCCCGGCTTCGCGAGCTGCGGCGTCGATTCGGGCTCGAACGAGCGCGAGGTTTTCCGCGACCAGACTCACGACCCGAGCATACTCCCGAGGCCCGCGAAATCCCGGCGACGCGCGCGTCCGCGGACACTACAGTCGCCCCCCCGGTGTCCTCCGCTTCCGCCGAGCGCGTACCGCTCTTGAGTCGTGTGTTCGTTTTCGCCTCGGCGGCACACTTTCTTCACGGTCTGGCGGTGCACGCCTACCTGCATCTGCCCGGGTTCTTGAAGAACATCGGGGCGAGCCAAGTGGAGATCGGCGTGATGGCGTCGACCCTGGCCATCACCGCGATCGCCTGCCGTCCGTTCCTCGGCCGCGCGATGGATGTTCGCGGTCGTCGACCCGTCATCATCGCTTCTGGCGTGCTGCACGTCCTTGTTTGTCTTTCGTACCTGACGGTGCATTCGATTGGACCGTGGGTGTACTTCATTCGCGCCGTGCACGGTGTGGCGACGGCGATGATCTTCTCCGCGCTGTTCACCTACGCCGCCGACATCGTGCCCGAGAAGCGCCGCACCGAAGGCATTGCGCTCTTCGGCGTATCGGGGCTCTTGCCGATCGCCATCGGCAGCTTGATTGGCGATGCGGTGCTCGCTTTCGTCGACTATCGCGAGCTCTTTTACATCACGGTGGGATTTGCGGCGTGCGGCTTGTTGCTTTCCTTCCCCCTCGAGGAGCCGCGCCGTGCGGAGCACGTCGATCCGAGCCGAGGATTTTTTTCCGCAGCGTTCCAAAAAAACCTGATGCCGCTTTGGTTCATCGGTACCGCGTTCGCGACGAGCCTTTCGGCGGTTTTCATCTTCTTGAAGATCTTCGTGCTCGACACCGGCATCGGCTCGGTGGGGCTGTTCATGGGTGCCTATGCATTCTCGGCGGCGCTCTTGCGGGTCTTTTTTGGATGGATCCCCGATCGTTTTGGCCCGAAGCGTGCGCTGGTGCCGGCGATTGGCGCGCTCGTCATCGGCCTCGTTCAGCTCGCTTTCGCCAACAGCACGACCGACATCATCGTGTCGGGCGTCTTGTGCGGTCTCGGCCATGGCTTTGCTTTTCCGATCATCGCAGGTCTCGTGGTCAACCGTTCGGGATCCGGCGACCGCGGTAGCGCGCTCTCTCTCTTCACGGCCGTTTTCGACGCCGGGTTTCTGGTGGGCGGGCCGCTGTTCGGTGCGCTGATCGAATCGGCGAGCTACCAGACGACGTATCTCGTTGCGGCCGCCATCGCGGTCGGCGGGATCGCGGTGTTCACGGTGTGGGACCACGTCATCGACGCCTGATGCGAGTGGATACCGGCGACTGGGCCTACGAAGAGGCCTTGGAGCCGACGCTCTCGGCGACACGCCGCTTGCCGCCGGCGGTGGGGGCGGGTGAGGTGAGCTCGGGCATGAGCTCGAGCCGGTAGGGACCGGTGAGCCGGTAGTAGCGATTCCTCTCGGCGCGCGGCATGCGAGTGAGGCCTCGCTTCAGGTACTCCATCACCGGGAGGCGAACGACTCGGGGCCACGACTCGAACTTTCGGAGCACGGTGCCTTGGGGCAGATCGAGCGCGTAGCGGCGACACCAAACCGTACCCGGTGGACGCGCGTCGTCGTCGCCGAGCTCGTCGGTGCCTTCCTCTTCCAGCTGGGCTCTTGGAAAGGCGGCGACGGGCTGCCAGCCGTCCTTTTGCCGTACGAACCACAGCTGCTTGTGCTCACCGTGGTCGCCGATCGTGCACTCGTCCCAGATTTCGAGCTTCACCGTAGTACTGAACATACGATCAATCCCGGGTCCGGAGCAAATTCGTCAAAAAGGGGGCGATTTCGGCGGATCCCCAGGCTACTGGCAGGTGCCGGGCTGGTCGGGCTGATCGCAGATGGCCAGACACGGGCAGAGCCGAGCACCGACGCAGCGCGCGCCCATGGTGCAGTGGCTGTCCTCGTAGCACTGGCCGACTTGCAGGCCTTTGCAGACGCCCATGGTGCAGGTGATCCCCATGCCGATGGGGCAGTCGGCGAGCGAGTTACAGCAGCCGCCGGCGCACTGCCCCGGACGGTCTAGTTCGCCGTCGCAATTACCGCCGCAGGGGCACACGACCGAGCCGACGCACGACGAGCCCGGCGGGCATTCTTGATCACCCCAGCAGCCGCCGGGGACTGGTTGTTTGCACACCCCGTCCACGCACGGGACGAAGACGAAGTCGCCGCACTCGAAGTCTTGGTTGCAACACATCGGGAAGCCCCCGTCGCAGGAGCCGACGCTGTCCATTACCGAGCACGCTGCTCCGCAGGGACAGACGAACCCGCCGTTGCATGCAGAATTCACCCCGCAGTCGGCGTCGGACCAGCAGCCATCGTCGACGATCGGTTTGCAGACGTTGCTGCGGCACACTTGGTTGGGGCCGCAGGCGAGATCGCCGGTGCAACACGCCGGAACGCCGCCGCCGGTTCCGCCGGCGCCAAAACCACCGCTGCCACCGGATCCTGTGCCGCCCGCCCCGAAGCCGCCCGCGCCAGTCGTGCCGCCGGCGACCCCCCCAGAGCCGCCTCCCGCGGTTCCGCCGCCTCCCGCGGTTCCGCCGCTAGCCGCGCTGCCGCCGTTTCCTCCAGAGCTTCCGGTGGTGCCGCCGGTGTTCGCGCCGGCGGTTCCGTCGCTCGATCCCGAGCCGTCCCCGACGGCCGAGCCCCCGCAGGCGACAAAAAGCGTCGCCATGCCAACAGTAAGCAAGTAGGTCCTCATGCGCTCCGATCGTGCGCCCTCACACACGCGAGCGCTAGCGAATCTGTCGCGCCCGCGTTTTCAACCGTTTCCGCGGATGAGCGTGCGGTAGGTCTCGAGAGTTTCCCTCGCCATGCGCTCGCAGGTGAAGCGTTGCGCGCGTCGGCTGCCCGCGCGGCTCAATCGGCTGCGCTCGCTGGAGCTACCGGCGAGGCTCACGATCGCGTCGGCGATCGCTTCGTGGTCCTCGGGATCACATTGGATGGCGGCGTCGTGGGCGATCTCCGCCATCGCCGAGCGATTGCTGGTGATGACGGGGCAACCGGAGGCCATCGCCTCCACCACGGGGTAGCCGAACCCTTCCGCCCGCGAGACGAACAGTTGCGCCGCCGCTCCCCGGTAGAGCGCCGAGAGTTTCGTGTCCGGCACATAGCCCAAAAGGAGGATCGAGTCTTGAACGCCCGCCGCGCGCGCCTCGGTCATCACTCGCCATCTGACCGGATCGGGCAAGCTCGCGGCCCACGCGAGCACGACGTCGAGCTCGGGGTCGCGGCGCCTCGCGAGCGCGAGGGCTTGGAGCATGCCGTCGGGGTTCTTGCGGCGGTCGGCGGCGCCGACGTAGAGCACGTAGTTGCGCTCGGCCAGGCCGTAGCTCGCCCGAACCGCCGCATCGCGTTCACCGGGCTCCGGCGACCACCTCGTCGAGTCGACCCCGTTGTAGACGACGTCGATCTTCCGTGCAGGAACCCCGAGCAAGGTCACGAGCGCGTTGGCGGTCGTTTCGCTGACGGCGATGACCCGATCGGCGGAGTGATAGCGCCGGTGGTCGAGCGCCTGGAGACCTTCTCGGTAGTTGTCGCGCCAGCCCGCGGTCGAGTCCGGCGCCGCGTGGAGCGAGCTCAGATCGTGACAGGTGGTGACCCGCGGGCAGCCGAGGTCGCCGAGCGGAGTCGCGCTCGGGTCGCCGAGGTGAACGACGTCGGCGGCAGAGCCGCGCGCCGCTGGAGCGAGCGTGACCCGGCGTTGAGCCGCCCAAATCGCGTGGAGCTGCGGTCGTCCTTCCCCGCTGGTCAGCCGCTCGACCGCTCCGGCAATGTCGTCGACGATCGCCGTGCGCCCGGTCCAGCTCAGCGTTTCGATGCCGCGAACACGGATGTCGGTGCCTTGGCTCTCGCGTTCGAGGGCGCACCCGAGCTCGGCGACGTAGCGGCCGACGCCCGAGCTTCGGGTGCTGGTGGCTAGCACCGACAGGTCGATGAGCGCGGTGGACACCTGGGCGATCGTCAGTTGGCGGACTTCTCGAGCTCGACCTTGGCTTGTCGAACGAGCTTGCTGTCGCCGCTCGACGCCTTGAACGAGCCGGCCAACTTGTCACCGGCGCGCTTCAGAACGGCGAAGCCGTTGAAAACATCCTTCTGCTCCTTCGCGGGGGTCGCCTGGAAACGCAAGCTCACCGAGTCCTTGTCGGCTTGACCCGACGCTCGCATCGGTCCGAGCGGGCCCTCGGCGCTGCCGCTGATCTCGCCCTTGTCGTCGATGGTGAGCGCTATTTTGCCCTTGCCGCTACCCAGAGTGCCGTCGTCTTTTTTCCACGCAGGTTGCGCGCCCTCTTTCGGCTTCATGTCGATGAGGAAATGTTTGGCGTCGTAGCTGCCCGCCCACTCCCCGGCGAACCACGGTTTTTCTGGTGGCGCCTCGGCGCTCGCCACGGGCGCGCTCGACGCCGAAGCGCTCGCCGAAGGTCCGGCGTCACCGCTGGTTTTTTCCTGACACGCGACGAAAGCGGCCACGGCGATCCCGGCGGCAAAGAGCTTTCGCATCACGTCGTCTGATCCTCGTCGAGCTCGAGAACCCGAACGCCCAGCTCACCGTCGATGTCGACGAGCTCACCGCGGGCGATCTCGCGTCCGGCCACACGCAAGACCACGGGCTCGGCGACGCGGTGACCCGAGGCGATGACGTCACCGGGTCTCAGCGCCGCCCAATCGCGAGCGGTCATCGAAACCGCGCCGAGCTCGACTCGGACGAGCACGGGTGCGGTCAAGACGGCGTCTTCGAGCGTGGTTTCCGCGGCCAATGGCTCCTCCGTGTCCGCGGCGAGACTAACCGACTCCCGCCCAAGCGCGATACTCCCGTCAGCGCGGAGTTCGGCCCGCACGCCCTCCTCGCCCGAAGGGGACGAGAGCGCGACGGCGCCGAGGCCGTCCGCGCCGGTCGACCAACCTTCGCCGGGCATCCACGCATCTCCCGGAGCGAGCCTTTCGGCATCGAGGCGACTCGACACCGACTGCGCGGCGACCACGGCCAGGGCGACCACGGTGTCACCCATGGGGCCGGCGGCGAAATCGGCGAGCGAGATGACGTCGCGGGTGGGTCGCTCGCGCCGGTCGACTCTGGCGCGCGCCGCGTAGGCTCGATCGCCGATGTTCACGGTGGCGCTGGCTTCGCTCGACAGCGACCACGTCTGGTCTGGTGCCCGTGCCCCGAGAAATATCGTCGGGTGTCCCGAGCGACGAGCCACTTCGACGAAAACGGCACCGAGCGCACCGACCACTCTGTCGCTGACGTTTTTGCTGGCGGGATTGACGATTCCGGACGGACGGCCGAGCGCACGCGAAAGCATGGCGTCGGCGAGTGCAGGTTCCACCGACAGCAACAGCTGTGCGCTCTCGTCGATCGGACGAAGCACACAATCGACGCCGAGAGATCCTTCGGCCGTTGCCGCGCCAAAGTCCGAAAGCAGGACGCCGACCTGGGTTTCGAGGACTTCGGAAAGCGTGCGGCTGAGCGCGTCGCCCACGGCGGCGGCGTCGAGCTCGCGGCGGCTCTGCCCAAGCGGCCCGAGCGCCTCGCGGCTCACGCGGTCGATGCGCGTCCAGGGGTACGGCTGAGCGGCCATGCTCCCGGAATCCTACAGAAATCCGGCCGTGCTTGCAGCTGCTGCCGAGCACGGTTTCGGCGGGTTTTCCCGATCGTGGTAGCCTGCCGGTCCCGAGTAGGAGGCCCCCTCGAAATGCGTAAGTGGCTAGTTTTTCCCGTTGCCGTGCTCACCTTGTCCGTCGCGTCCGCGTCGCTCGCCCAGGACGGGCCGCGAAAGGATCCCGACGGCATCAAGGGGATCAGCCCGTTCTGGGAGGACCTGAAGCGCGGCGATAACGCGTACGTCGCACGTGACTACGACGGAGCGATCGCCGCCTACACCGACGCCCTCCGCAAGGAGCCGCAGAACGCGCTCGGCCACTATCGAATCGGCGAAGCCCACCTCGCGAAGAACGACATGCGAGAGGCCGAGGCCTCCTGGGTGGCGGCGCTTCGTTTCGTGGGCGCTGACCACACGTTGAAGGGCAAGATCCTGTTCGTCATGGCCGACCTTCGTGAACGACAGGCCTCGTATGACGACGCGACCGACAGCTGGGGCAAGTACGAGGGCTTCGCAAAATCGCAGCCCGAGGCCAAGACTTACCCCGCGACCCCGCCGGAGCGCGTCAAGGTCATCGCGACGTGGAAGAAGATGCAAGCGGACTACGCGCTGGTCAAAGCCCGCATCGAGAAGCGACTCAAGGAAATCGACAAGAAGAAGTAGTCGCGCGGCGTCGACTGCGCGGGCTCGGGGGTGTGACATTCTCTGTCATGGCTCCTCGCAAATTAGGCGACCTGCACGGTTGTGCAGTGTTAAAAGGACGGTCCGATGTCGGACTGGGCCAGCACCAACGCGCCGCCGTTGTCTCTTTTTGACGAGCAGCGCGCCGAGGCTCCCTCCCGCGGGCCCGCTCCTCTGTGGAGGCCACCGAAAGGCCCCGTGGTGAACCCCCCTCGCTTCGAGGTGCACCAAACGGACGCCGTCGAGTGGCTCGGGAGCCTCGACGACTCGAGCGTCGATCTGGTCGTGACCGATCCGCCCTACGAGTCGCTCGAAAAGCATCGAGCCATCGGAACCACGACGCGACTCAAGAACAGCAAGGCGTCGAGCAACGCGTGGTTTCAGATCTTTCCGAACTCACGTTTTCCCGACCTCTTTCGCGAAGCGTATCGCGTGCTCAAGAAAGACCGTCACTTTTATCTCTTCTGCGACCAGGAGACGATGTTCGTCGCCAAGCCCCTCGCCGAGGAGGCGGGCTTTCGGTTCTGGAAGCCGATCGTGTGGGACAAGGTTTCGCTCGGCATGGGCTACCACTACCGGTCCCGTTACGAGCTCATCCTGTTTTTCGAGAAGGGAAAACGAAAGCTGAGCGACCTCTCCGTCCCGGACATCCTCACCCAAAAGCGCGTCTACCGAGGTTATCCCACGGAGAAACCCCCCGAGGTCTCTCAGGTGCTCGTCCGCCAGAGCACCGAGCCCGGCATGCTCGTCGTCGATCCGTTCTGCGGCTCGGGCTCGGTGGGCGTCGCGTCGCTGAGAGAGGCTCGCCTGTTCCACGGCAGCGACATTTGCGACGAAGCGATCCAGATCAGCACGAAGCGGCTGACTGAGGCGGCGGGCTAGATCGCTACCCGCGGCTTTCGTGCTCACCGGTTCAATACGGGTCGCTCGCGTCGCCCGATTCGACCGCCTCCCACAGCTCGATGAATCTGCCGCGCACCCACGGGTCGAGATCGTTGCTCATCGATTTTGGTAGTCGGGCCGAGCGGATGAGCTCCTGGACGTCCGCGAGGTCCTTGAGGCGGTGAGCCGCGACCATTCCTGATGCCAGCTTGAGCTCGATCCACCGTTCGATTGGCAGCAGGGCGAACGGAGCGCCGCGAATCGCCGTCGTCGCGGGATCTGGAAATGCGATCGGCTTGGGCTTGTCATCGCCGGGGAATCGACCGGTGCTGAGCACGTCCACGTTCACTCCGAGCTCGGTGTCGATGAGCTTTCCGGTGCCGGGGGCGCGCTCCGCGTATCCCTTGCCCAGCCACCGGCTCTTGAACGTCTGCAGGTCCTCTTCTCGCATGACCAAGTCCACGTCGACAGTGACGCGTTTGTGGCCGTACTCGTTCAGAGCAAGGGCACCGATGACGGCATACGGAAGACCCTCAGTCTCCAGGATCCGAACGATCTTCTCCGCGGCCTTCTGTGCTTCGGCCTGTCCCACGAAGAACCTCCAGCAGTAGTCCACGTTCTCGGAAAGTCGGCGCGATGCTTCCTCCGAGCGCCACGCTGCGCCCCACGTCGGTTCCGGTGGCGACGCCATCAAATCGAAGCTACCGCGATGACGCAGACTGCGCCAGGAACTACCGGACTGGGCGGATTTGCTTTTTGAGCGTGTACCTAACGGCGCACGATGCGCGCGACGCCGCGCACTCTCGCTTACGTCAGCCACGCTCCATCGGCTTTTTCCCGTCGAGCAGCAGGTCCCACCATCGGAAGGTCACGGCGATGATGTGGTCGAGCTGCCAGGTGCCCGAGTCGATCGAGCCGCCGCCGGACTTTCGCGGCTTGCTCGCGAAGGTTTCGTCCGGCATGCAGTAAGCGGCGAGCTCGGAGCTCTGCAGCAGGTGGAGCACGCCTTCGGAGAACCCGCTGCCGGCGTAGACCATGGCGCCGGGCATTCGAAGCGCTGCGAGGTCGTCGAGGGCGTAGGGGATCTTCTCGTCGGCGGTGCCGGACGAGTCTTGGTACTTGCACTCGAGCGCCAGCGCTTCGGCGCCGCCTGGGCTCAGCACGAACAGGTCGATTCGGCGCTGCTTTCCGATGATCGAGGTCCCGACGTTGACCTCTTCGAACACGCGCAGCCCGCGGCCTTCATAGGCGGTGAGCAGATAACGCGCGACGTGGCGCTTGTACTCGTTGCCGGTCACGCGCGCCCGATCGTGGCTCAGAAAGAGCAGACGAAGAACTCGCCGGTCGCGGGGTATCGGAAGAGCCCGGCGAAGCACATTTCCTGCAGCGAGCTGTCGCCGAAGCTCACGCTTCTGGTCGTGGTGTTCCGGTAGGTGCACTCGACCTGGACGTCGTCGCCGCGGGCCATCTGGACCTCGTCGTCGAGGAGGTGGGTGAGCTGCTCTTCGAAGTCATAGGGACCGTCGTGCAGCACGACGTCGCCTTCGATGCTGCTGTGGGCGGTGACTTTCATGTGGATGCCCAGCTGGTGCATGTGCGGGGTAACGGCGAACACCGATACGTCTCGGGACATGACGCAGCTGCCTGTCTGAGTCGATTCCTGCATCGGCGGGATGTTCAGGTTCAGCGTGCCGGCGAGGATGCCCTCGGCTTCGTGCACGACGTCGTCCGCCGCGGTGACTTTGATGCGAGTGCCCGATAACCCCGTCATCTCTTCGGCGGTGGTGTTGAAGAGGTGCAGGTTGAGAAGCAGCTGGGTTCCGGCGGGGATCTTGACGGCGACCCCGGGCGGCAAGTCGATGCTGTTCGTGCCGACGCCGGAGCCGTAGATCTGCTGGGTGTGGTTGGTGAACGCCGAGCACTTGGTGATGCTGTCGGGACCGCCTGCGGTGCCGAGGGTGAGCACGGTGTGATGGGTGCCCACCGGATTGATCGCCTCGAAGCCGCTGATGAAGACGTCTTCACCGATGGTACGGGTGACGCAGAAGTAGTCCTCGCTGCCGGGCGGCAATGACCACTCCCCGTCGATGAGGGTCTGCCACTGCCCGATGTTGTCGTTGAAGCCGGTGGCAGGCGGCGGATTGCTCGAGCCGCCCCCGGTGCCTCCGCTCGGGCCGCCCCCGCTGCTGCCACCCGTCCCCGCGCCGAAACCGCCGCCTGAGCCGCCGGTGGCCGCTGGCGCACCCGCCGAGCCAGTGTCCGCGGGCTCGTTCGAGCCCCCGCAGGCGACCGAGAACGAGGCGAGGGCGACAGCAAGAATCGAGTAACGCATGGTGCAGCGTGAAGGTTAGCAGCGGAGCCGGACGTTGGCACCAGCGCTACTTCGCGAGCACGCGGATACTGCGTGCCAGCAGCGCATCGGCTTCGCGGGCGAAGGCGGCAAACTTCGCGTACTCGTCCGGCTGGACTCGGCCGGCCGGTAGCTCGAGTCGTCGATCGAGGGTGAGTTTGCCCGCACTCACGGCGTCTTTCACGTCGACGAAGCCTTCTCCGTAGGTCACGCGAGCCGGGGTCATGTTCGTCTCTACTCGTGCACCCTCGGGCAGCTCGATTTCCAGCTGCACCTCTTGGTGCGACGCGTCGCCGATGAGCAGCGGCGTTTCTCGCGAAGGAAGCGCGGCCAGCTGCGAGATGCGTGGGGTGAACGGCGGCACGATGATGAGCGTGCCGCCGCTGACCTGAGCGAAGGTCGAGACGCTGGCTTTCATCTCGATGACGAGCGGCACGTCGGGATCGTCGAGCTTTCGCAGGTCGAAGCTCCGAAGCTGGGCGCCGCGAAGGGCTCGGCCGAGTAGGCGCGATTCGAGGATGTCGTGCAGCTGGCGCTCGGCAAGCTCGATGAGCGCGGTTCGAAGCGCCATGGCGTACTTGCCGACGAATCTGAGCTCGAGATCGACTTCCGCCGAGCCGTCGCGGGCGAGACGGACTTTGCCGACGTACGCGATGCTGTCGGGCACGCCGTCCGCCGGCGTCTTCGACAGCTTCGGCGGCGCGCCGCTACCGAAAAGCAGGTACGCCGGCATGCCGCGCGCTTCGGCCGGCACGTAGCCGAACGGAGCGAACTTGCTGCTCACCGTGAGCCACACCGGCTTGCCCTTCTTGCCGTGGGGGCCGAGGCGCAGGACCGGCTCGGTGAACTCTGCTGCCTTGCTCAGCGTACCGACCGGTGGCGATGCGAGGCGGTTTTTTGCGAGGGCAAAATCGACGGGAATGTCCGCGGACCGACAAAGCTCCATGAACGCGCGCCACAGGCTGCCCTGCTTCGACGTGATCACCCGTCGGCCATCGGACTCGTCGCCCTTCTCCACGTTGGCGAGCACCCACCGGTACAGCTTCCGCGCGCGGTCGATGGGTTTTTTCGATGGCCCCTTGGCGTATCTCCGCGCGATGCGCTTGATCCTGGGGTCGATTGGCGTGGTGTAAGCGAAGGTGTCGCTCAGCGAGCGGACGCGACGCGGGAGCGTGATTCCCCACCCGATGCGCACGCTAGGGAGAAACTCCTGGGCGGGTGCGCTCTGCGGCTCGGCGGGCGCGGCGGGACTGTCGTCCACGCGCCACCGGTGCACGGTCAACGCGCCCTTTTTTTCGATCTGGGGCGCTGGAACGTTGCCTCGGGTTTCGATCGTGAGGTCCTTGTTGCTCGGAGAAACAAGGACGAATTCGCTTCTCGCGTACGCGACGTTTTCTTCTCGAAAGAACCAGTGTGGCCCCGAGTAGAGCAACCCGTGCTCTCCATCACCAGCGCGTGACATCAGCTGCTCGGTTTCGATGTAGTCGCCGACCTCGAGATGCGGAAACGTGACGGTGGGTTTGCCGGCGACTTGCAGCGGCTCCAGCGTGCGGCCGTCCTTCTTGATGACTCGCATGTGCAAGACCATGCCCGGCAGCTGGCTGTGCTCGGCGAACTTGTCGATGGCTTCTTTGCTCTGAATGCGAATGACCTCGTGCTCGAGCAGCCGACTCGAGCCGTCCGAGCGCACCCACACCGCCATGTAGTCGAGCACTCGGGCAGCCGTGCCCGGTAGCTCGACGCCGCTCTTTTCGTACTCGGCGATGACCTTCTTGGCGTCGAGCCGAAAGGGCTCGAGCTCGCTCACCCCTTCGACCAGATCGATGGCATCGGCGAGCAGGCCGATGGGCGCTCCGGCCTCGACGGCGTCGACGAGCGACTTTCTGAGGGCCTTGTTGTCGCCAGCGGCGAATCGGGCGTCGGCGAGCTCGAAGCGCGCCCGGCCGCTCTCGGGGTCCTTTTTGATGGCGGCTTCGAGCTTCTTCCACGTCTCTGCGGCGTTGCCGGCGCGCACCATGACGTCGTGCATCCGCTCGGCGAAGTCTTTGCGCTCGGGCCGCCGGGCGGAGAGTCGTTTCAGCTCGCCGGTCGCGGCGTCGTAGTCCTGTCTCGCGATCGCTCGGCCGAGGCGTACTTCGCTGTCGGGGTCGAGCTCGAGGATACGACCGATGATCTCATCCACTTTTTTGTCGTCGCCTGCGCGTTCGTAGACATCGATGGCTCCGTAGAGCCAGCTCGTATCCTCGGGAAATCGCTCGGCGAGATCTTTGATGGAGGCGTCGTGTTCCGCGGTCCACCCGAGCTGAGCGTAGATGCTCCCGAGAGCCGACTGAATCGCCGGCACTTGCGGAAACAGCCGGGTGAGCTCGCGCAGACGCGGCACGCCCTCGGTGGGGCCCTTTTGCTTGATGTCCGCGATGGCGAGGCTGAGCTGCGCTTGCCACAGGCTGGGGTCTTTTTCGGCCGCGGCTTCGTCGAGCCGTCGCACGAGATCCTCGCGGTCGCTCTCGCTGAAAATGGGATCCCCCGCGAGCAGGGTGGCGGCGAGCTCGAGCGTCGGTCCGGTGGCCTCTTTGGTGTCTCCGGCGAGGGGCTCGACCATGACGGCGGCGACGTCGTCCTGACCTTCGATGTGAAGGAGATGAGCGCCGACGAATCGCACGAGGTCGTCTCCCGGGTCGACCACGTCGCCATTTTTGATGTACCGCATCAGGACGTTGGGATCGCTCGGATTGCTCGGAGGGCTGATCGAGTAGCCGGGCGCGGCATCCGCCGAGGTCGACACGTCGTAGGCCCGACCATCGGGATGCAACACCCGCAGAATGGTCACCGGCTCGGCGAGCCGAACGAGCACCCGATGCCGGCCCTTGTCGAGGCCGAGCTCGACGCCGAAACGCGGCCAAATTCCCCACTCGCGCGGGTCGCGTTCGAGCACCAGGTGGTCGTTGACCCAAACCGCGAGCGAGCCTTGGGCGGCGATCAGAACGCGCGTGGGATGGTCGAGCTCGAGGTATGACTCGGCGTAGTAGATGCCGTTGCCTGTAGGCTCGTCGCTCGAGACCGTGCAGCCTTCCTGCGACGTCTCGATCACCTTGGGTGGCCGGCCCACGTCGGCGTCTCGCGGCCACTCGAGCGGCCAAGGCCCCGGCGCCTCAGCGGCGAAGTTGCGGAAGGCGTCCGCCGCGGCGCCGCGTCCGAAGGGCCCGGCGAGGCGTACGTTGCGAATGCAGCCGTACTTCTTCGCCGCGACTTTTTCGATGTTCTTCGTCGCTTTCGACCAGGCTTCGTCGGTCCACCATTCGACCAGCTCTGCGCGGCCCCGCCAGCCGATACGGCCGGGCTCGGCGATGGCGGTTTCGACGAACGGCTTCCATTCGTCCCAAAGACCCGTCTTGTAGCTACGGTAACCGAGCGCTTCGCCCGCGGCGAACCACGCGACGAGCGGTGCCCGGGGGTCGTCGGACACGCGGGCGGCTTTGACGGCTTCGAGGTACGCGCCCGGCGCGTCGCGGAGGCGACCGTGCGCCGCGTCGTCGAGGCCGCGCGCCAGGTGCGCGATCATGTCTCCGCCGCCGATCTCGTCGAGGCGTTTTCGCGCGCGGCTCGCGTGCTTGGGATTGCCTCCCGGGCTCACGAGCTCGGCGAGCAGCCAGCGACCGGCGACGCTCGCTTTGGCCGTCGTCGGGCCGCGGCGACGAAGTTCGTCGAGACCAGACTCGGCTGACTGAGCATCACCGGAGCGCCCACACGCGATCGCCAACAGGGCGAAGGCGACCACGGTCAGCATTCGTCTCACGCGCGGGAGCCTAGTGCATCGATTGGTTGGAATCGATGCCTGGGGGGCCATGCTCACAGACACGGAGCGAAGGGGAACATGCAGCCACACTCGGAGCCACGGCAGCACTTGACTGTCGTAGGCACGACGCAGGCCGGGCACATGCCGAGGTCGCAGATGGGGGCGCCGCCGGTTCCGCCGCCACCGGTTCCGCCGCCCACGCCGCCCGTGCCGCCGACACCTCCGACCGCGCCTGTGCCCCCCGTGCCGGCCCCGGCGGTCCCGCCCACGCCGGCTCCTGAAAAGCCGGCGGATCCCGCAGCGCCGCTTGCCCCGGCGCCGCCTCCGGCGCCCCCCGTCTGGGCCATCGCGTCGGTGGCTCCTCCACTGCCGCCGACGCCGCCCATGCCGCTCGCCCCGCTGGCGGCACCATTGCCGCCGTTTCCGCCGCCGCTACCGCCCGATCCCGGTGCGCCCGCAAACGACGCGGGCACGTAGTTCTCGTCGACGCCGATGATCTGCGCGCAGCCCACGAGCGCCGCGAAGGTGGTGGCCCAAGCCAGACCGGATCGCAGGCGCATCCCGATCCTTTCCCGCATGACCGTCAGGGTCCGACGACGAGCCGGGGGCTGAACGCTTTGTCCGCGTCCATGCAGAACTTTTGCCAGGCGGCGTAGTCGGCGACCTCGACGCGCGTGACTTTGACCACGAGGCGACTTCTCACGACGATTCTACTTTGCTGCTTCTCGACCTTCACCGAGTACGAACCGAAGCGCGTCGACGCGGTGGCATCTTCCGGTCCGGAAACGATTTTCACGCCCGGCGGGAGCTGAATCTTGAAGGTGTCGTCGTACGTGCCGATGGGTGGAATTTTGACATCGAGGCGGCGCTTCGACAACGACGCGTAAGACGACGTCAAGCCATGGTTCGGGGTCACCGCCATGCTCAGCTGTTTTCCTTCGGCGCGCCCGAACGCCGGTGCCGCGCCTCGGACGCGGATCTTCACCGCTTGCTCGATGTCCTCGAGATCGTTGGCGACGATGGCCGTCGGTCCGGCGGCGAGCTGAAAGCCGGGAAATTCGCGGCCGATGTCCTGCGTGAGTCGCTCTCGCCGAGTGCCCTTGGCGTGGTAGCGGCGTCGCCAGGACGGCGCGCTGGCGCCGCTGGTGTCGTAGGAGACGTCGAGCGTGGCTTCGCCCGACTTCTTGACGGTGGCGGCGAGCTCGCGTGCGCGCACGGCTCTGCCCGGGTCGACGTCGGGTAAGCGGACGAGCTTCGTATCACCCTCGTTCACGAGCAGTCCCCGCGCGCCCAGGTCCATCGTCGGCAGCTCGTCCGAGCCGGTGTATTCGGCCGTGCCGTCGAGATACAGCTTCAGCGACGGCACATAGGCGATCGCGTGGTCGAAGGGAGCGAGGCTCGCGACTTTGGCGTCGAAATCGCCCCGAAGACCGGTGCGAAGAATCACGATCGTCGCCGGGATCCCGAGCTCGCGCAGCATGCTGACGATCACCGTGGCCTTGTCTTTGCAGTCGCCCCAGCCTCGCGCGACCGTTTGAACGCAGCGCCGCGGCTTGAACCCGTAGATGCCGAACTCGAGAGCGACGTAGCGGGTGTTCTTGACGACCCAGCCGTAGACCGCGCGGACCTTCTCCAGATCGGTCTTGGCGTTCTTGGTGACGTCCTGGACGATCTTTCGAGTCGCGTCGTCGAGGTCGAACTGATCCTTCGACAGGCCCCAGTACCAAGTGCCGAGGGCCTTCCAGTTTTCGAACGTGGACACGTGCACGTACCCGAGCACTTCCGGCCACGGCGGCATCGCGGGTTCGGGCAACAGCGCGGGCACGTCCTTGGCGATGAACCGATAGGTGCGCTGGTTGCCCTTCTCCTTCTGGGTCACCTGCAGCTTCGGCAGCTTCGACGAGTGAATGACGAACTTGCGCTTCTTTGGCGTGATCAGCACGTATTCGGCGTGCCCCACCGGCTCGTTCGACTGCATGTACTGGATCGCGCCGTAGTAGTCCGCGAACTCGTTGCGCGGTGTCACGTCGTCGATTCGATAGCGGAGCTCGACCACGTCTCCCGGCTCGAGCCGCGGGAACTGGACGTAGAAGTTCCGCCCCGACGTGTACATCGCGATGGCCGGATCGTTGGCGGGACCCTCGCCGCTCTCGACGGCTTCGTCGATCGAGTTGTCCTTGCGGTGAACCCGCGCCCCCCGAAGGGTCACCGTCTGCTGGCCGCCTTGGTAGTGAAAGGAATACTGACGCGCGTTGGCGGCGGCGGCGTTCGTCAGCGGTTGAAACACGACCTGGCGAAACTCGCTGGACAAGCCGTTCTCGAAGACGGTGGTCACGGTCAAATCGAGCATCGTCCGGCGGTTTTGTCCGTCGGCCGGTGCGTGTCGTTTTCTGAGGAAGCGATCGGCGGCCCACGCGTACGCCTCGTCCGGCCGGGGTTTCGGCGGGACGATGTGCTCGACGTACTCACGCACGTCTTTCTCCTGAGGGCGGATCTCGAGGATTCGCTTGAGGAGCGCGAGTTGCTCGTCGCGATGGCCGATGCGCCCGTGCAGGTCGCTGAGCTCGCGCAGCGTGCCCACGTCTTCGGGGGCGTAGGACAAGGCGCGTTCGTAGGTGGCGATGGCCCGGTCGGTCTGACCGAGTCTTTCGTAGGTGCGAGCGGCGAGCCCGAAACCCCATTGGCTGTCGGGATCCACAGTTCGGAGGCGGTCGAGCCAATGCTCCGCGGCGCCGCGGCTGCGGCGAGTCACGCTCAGCTCGACCTTGCCCCCGAGGAACGCCATGTCGTCGAAGCGCAAATTCGCGTAGCGCTGCTTCACTTCGTTGGCTTCGGTGGCGCGCCCGAGTGCGTCGAGCTGCGACGCGTACATGTTCAGCAGCGTGACCGAATGCGGCTGCCTACCGACGGCTCTCTCGAGCGTCGCGAGCGCGGTGCGCCTCAATCCGGCCTCGTTGTAGAGCTCGACTCGCCCTTGGATGGCCCGCACGTTGTCCGGGTCGATGGCGAGGACCCGGTCGAAAAACGGGAACGCGAGGCGCCAGTTCTGGCTGTTCTGAGCGAGGATGGCTTGCGCCAGCAGAACCTGGATGTTCGGTTCTTTCCGTTTGTCCGCCAGCGCCTGAGCCTTGTCGATCCACTCGGCGACCTGGTTTCGATCCTCGACGAGGTTTGCCGCCAGCAAGAGGCGGTCGATCTTCGGCTCGGCTTCGGCCGCGCGGTGCGCGAGGTTCCTCGCGATGTGCTCGGTCGGGTCGTCGCTGCTCGTGCGGACCAGATACTCGGCGTGAGCAAAAAGATCGCTCGGCTTCGGCTTTTTCTGGTCGGTCAGCTTCTGGAACGCCTGCATCGGCCCGAGGGGCTCTCCCGGACGCGGCTTGGGGACGTCGGTCGCCTTGTCGTCACTGGTCTCGAGGTTTTTGGCCGCGGCGACGCTCGCGGAGAGGTCGCTCGTGACTTCGACCTCGGCGTCAGGGCCGCCCTTTCGGTCGCCTATGCGCACCGACAAAATCGGCGCGATGTCGGCGCCGCAGACTTTGACGGTGAGGTCGTTGGTGCCCGCTTTCAGGCGCACGGTCTGGGCGAATCGCTCGGGGTCGTGGCCGCGGTAGGCCGTGTCTTTCAACACGACGCGGCCGTTCCAGTAGGCGCGAAACGCGCCCGCCGCTCCGGCCCACAGCGTCACCGCGCGCGGCGCTCGGGCCGACGCTTTGCTCCGCACGAAAGTCTTCGCGTAGATGCAGATGAAGCGCTCGGGTCGGAAGAGCGCGCCGGAGTCGAGCCAGCCGAAAGGAAATGCCGCTGCCGGCGCCTGCCGCCAGATGACCGGTCGTTCTTTGCCGGTGTAGCTCTGCCCAATGACGATGGGTCGACTGAAGTCGGCTTCGGGTCCGGAGTCTCCGTCGAATCCCGCTTTCCCTTCGTTGTCGAAGGGTCCGAGCACGAGCCAGTCGTCGATGAACCCGAGGGCGGAGATCTTCTTTCGCTCCGCGGCCAGGTCGCCGCGACGGCTACGCGCGAACGCTTGCAGCATGCCGGCGTACACACGCGTCGCCGGAGCCAGCTTTCGATCGCCCTCGGCGGCTCGGAGTGCTTCTTCGACGTGCACGGGATTCGCCCGGTCCCACGTCGACCAAATCCGGCGCAGCGCCGAGTATGCCTCCGGTCCGTTGGCCTGCTCGAGCTGGTCAATCGCCCGAGTCAAGTCCGGATGCACGATCGCCCCGCCCGCCTCAGCGCTAGCAGGGAGGCTCATCAGCGCTCCAACGAGTCCCAGGGCCCAGGGCTTCACTCCCTTCTTGATTAGCGACAGTCGGGGTCACTCGCCAGCAAAAACCCGCGAGTTTTCTGGCCTGAAACGCGGTCGGCGTGTGCCCTCCGCGCCCTTTGGCCGGACGAGGTCGCGTTACGGGCTCCAAGGCGGGGGATTTGGGCCCTGCTTCGACAGCAATCGCCCTGGCTTCGACAGCAATCAAAAAGAGGAGCGACGCTGTGCTTGCTGGCCTGGGGCGCCTCAAGTACAAGGATGCTTCACCCCTTTGGGAGGTAGAAACGTCTCGACCTTACGGTGAGTTGCAGCGGTCGGACTCCGGGTTTCAGAGACCGGACAGCGCGCGCGGAGAGGTCTCAGCTAGGACGCCAAGCGCAGAGGACTTCGATGGTTAATCCCCAGATGGTGATGTACGAGGAGGAGTTCAACCAGATCCAACTGGTTGTCGACCGACTCGTGCGCGAAGCGAACGCGAAGGTCGTCTTCATCGTCGACAAGAACGGTCAGCTCATTGCTGCCAGCGGCGAGGTCGACAACATCGACACCACGTCGCTGGCGTCGCTGACGGCCGGCAACATCGCGGCGACCGGCGGTATCGCAAAGCTCCTGCGCGAGAACGAGTTCTCGACGCAGTTTCATGAAGGCGAAAACGCCAACATCCACATTCAGCTCGTCGGCAATCGGGTCATCTTGGTGGTGATCTTCGACTCCAAGTCGAGTCTCGGTCTGGTTCGGCTACGGGTTCGCAAAGCGAGCGACGAGCTCAACCGTATCTTCGAATCTTTGCTCAGCAAGGTTCAAGAGCCCGGTGGAGACTCCCCGTTCGCGGAGATCACCGACGAGGACATCGACAATCTGTTCAATGACTGAGGTAACCGGGCGATGAGCTTCATCAACTACATGGCCCGGGAGATCAACTGCAAGATCGTCTACTACGGTCCTGGTCTCTGCGGAAAAACCACCAACCTGCAGTACATCTACGAGCGGACGAGCCCTGATGCGAAGGGCAAGATGATCTCGCTCGCCACCGAAACCGAGCGCACGCTCTTTTTCGACTTCCTCCCGCTCTCGCTCGGGGAGATCCGCGGTTTCAAGACTCGCTTCCACCTCTACACGGTGCCCGGGCAGGTGTTCTACGACGCGAGCCGCAAGCTCATCCTCAAGGGCGTCGACGGCGTCATCTTCGTCGCCGATAGCCAGATCGAGCGGTTCGAGGCGAATCAGGAGAGCGTGGAGAACCTCCGCACGAACCTTGCCGAGCAGGGGTATTCGCTCGAAAAGGTCCCGTACGTCGTGCAGTACAACAAACGCGACCTGCCGAACGTGCTGCCCATCGAGGAGCTGCGTGAAGCGCTGAACCCGATGAACGTCCCAGACTACGAAGCCTGCGCACGGACCGGGCCCGGCGTGTTCGATACGCTCAAGGCGGTGTCGAAGCTCGTTCTGACGGAATTGAAAAAAGGCGCGTAGCACCGCGTTTCCGAACCGGCTGATGGGCGATTCTGCCACCCCCCCAGCGAGGCTTGGCCCCCTCGGGTCTCAGTAGTCCTCGACGCAATCCTCTTTGCAGGGGCCGGTGGGACAGACGTCCGTGCACCGCGTCTTCTGGTCCTTGGGCGGGGTCCTGGCGATGTAGATGACGGGTCGTGGCGCGTCCTCAGGCCACACCGTCACGAGTCGGCGAGTGCTGCCTTTCCACTCGAAGTCGACGCGCAGATCGAGCCCGCGCTGCACCGCCATGGTCACGACGCCTCGCCCGTCCACTTTTTCCGCGAACACGTTCTCCGGCGCCTTTTTCGGGCGAACGACCTTCACCGCGAGGGTGTCTTTTCTGCCGCAGCCGATCCGGATCCATTCGCGCACCACGCGCGCCTCGCAGCCGAGGTTGGGCACGCGGCGGACGACGATCTTTTTCCCGTTGTCGAAATCCTTCGCGGCGGGTCGCGGCGAAGGTCCGCTCGGCGGGTCCCAGTCGGGGCTAAGAGGGGGTCTCTGGGGAGCCTGTCCGCGTTTCGCGGAGCCGCCGGCGGACGTCGCCGCTCGCGTGTTGGTACTCGCGGCGGGCTCGGCGCTCGACGTCGGGGCAGCGGACCTCGGGGCAGCGGACGTCGCCGGCGCGTCGGTCTTTTTCGATTCACAAGCGGTGGCTAGGGTCGCGCCGATCATCGCTGCACGAAGCAGCCATTTCGCCGCGCTGGCCGAAGCGACACCGCCGAAGCGTACGACTCGCGACATCGAGTTCTCTTACCGAAGCTCGAGCGTGTCGACCACCGAGCCGACGACCGCCTGGGTATTCAGCTTCAAAAACTCGTAGTCGAGCGTGTCCGGCGTGTCGCGGGTTCCGCCACGGCAATGGTAGTTGTCGTTTCTGAACTCCGAAGAGTCGGTGACTAGGATCGCGGGGATGTTCACCTGCCAGAAGCGCGCGTGGTCCGAACGCTGGACGTCCCGGGCCAATGGGTTGTTCTTCAAGCCATCGGTGATCTCGAGCACGAAGTTTGGCAGGCCGACGGCGTTGCCGTGCTCGCCTATGCGAAAGGCGACGGGCACGGCCGCGGTGTCGGGGAAAATCGCCAGGAAATCAGCTCGAAACTCGTTCTGCATCAGGGTCTGAATCTCCATCGGAAACAAGAGATCGAAACCGGGTGGGATGCGCTGGCTGTTCGGCTCCAAGCTCCGGAGACCGAGCATCTCGAGCGAGTACATGACCAGGATGTTCTGGCCCTGGCTGACGGCGCGCGTGGCGTAGGCTCCGGCGCCGAGTAGACCGACTTCCTCTTGGTCCCAGCACGCCAAAACGAGGGTCCGTGCGAACGCCGTGCCCGAGGCGAGGCGCGCCATCTCGAGGACCGCCGCGACCCCCGTCGCGTTGTCGTCGGCGCCTTCGCATCCCGGCGTGCTGTCGTAGTGCGCGGAGAGAAGGACCTCTTCCGTCGGGCGCTCCACGCCTTCGAGCCGACCGACTACGTTCACTCCCGAGCCGTAGTCGTGCATCTCGACGGTGAAACCGTTCTGTTCGAACCGTTCGCGACAGAGATCTTGGACCGCGGTCCAGTGGGGCGTGAACGAAGTGCGCGGCTGAGCGATGAAACGAACGTCCTCATCGAGGCGAGCTTTTTCGACGCAGCCGGCGATGGTGAACGACGTGCTCTTGTCACAGCCGCCGGTCATGCCCGCGCCGCCACCGGCGCCAGGTAGGCCTCCGGTCCCGGGTGCCCCGCCGAAAGCGTCCATGCCGCCCGTACTGTTCGCTCCACCTGTGGCCGGTGAGCCGCCGGTCGAGGTTCCGCCGCCGGAGCCTCCATTTGACGCGTCTCCGCTCGAGCTGCACCCGGCAGCGAGCGCGAACAAAACGATCGCCGAGACCATTCGCATGCCGACATCGTATCGCGGAACCATCGGCGCGCCCGCGCGAAAACGGGCGTTTTCCATGGCCTGCAGTCTGGTGGACCAGGAGCCCACCACACTCTCGAAAGAACCGGGACAATCCAGGGGACTAGGGCGCTCTGGCGGTGCGAGGTAGTCTCTCGACGGTGGCGACCGAACCGGGGACCGGAAAACGGCGGCGAACGCAAGCCGAGCGGCGGGAGAGCACACACCGCAAGCTGCTCGACGCCACGATCGAAGAGCTCGTCGAGGTCGGTTACGCGCGACTGACGACGCCGGCCGTTTGTCAGCGTGCCGGAGTTTCGCAGGGTGCGCTCTTCAAGCACTTCTCCACCAAAGCGGAGTTGGTGGCCTCCGCCGCGGAACACTTGCTCGAGCTCCTCGTCGAGGATTTCCACCGGGTCGTACGAGAGGTGGAGGGTGACGAGAATCGCCTCGAGACGACGTTCGATCTGTTGTGGGACATCGTTTCGGGGTCTCGCAATCAAGTGATGTGCGAGCTGTACGTATCCGCCCGCGCCGACGCCGAGCTCGGCGAGAGTCTGCGACCGATCGTCGCTTCGCACCTCGAAGAGCTCCAGCGTCAGGCCCGCGAGCTCTTCTCGGACGCCGCAAAGCTGCCGAACTTCGACGAGCACGCCAGAGTGGTCATCGACGCGATGCAGGGGGGGTCGATGTGGATGTTGCCTACCCGAGACGACCCCGCCGGCGATCGAGCTCGGGCCTACATCAAGGGCCTCACGCGGGTCCTCATCGACAGCGGCGGGCTCCAGGGCATGGACGGGTCGCGGCGAGAGAAGTGAGCGCCGCGGAGCTAGCGGAGCTGCTCGTTTCGTCGACGAGTGGCGTGGCGTTTACCGGCGCTGGCATCAGCACCGAATCGGGGATCCCGGACTTCCGGAGCCCGGGCGGAGTCTGGAGCAAGGTCTTGCCCATCGAGTTTTCCGATTTCGTTCGGAGCGAGGAGATGCGACGCGAGTCCTGGAGGCGAAAGCTCACCTTCGACGAGACGATGACCGTCGCCGAACCCAATGCCGGGCACAACGCCATCGCCGAGCTCGTCGAACAGGGCCGCTTGGCGGCCGTCGTCACCCAGAACATCGACGGCCTCCACCAGAAGAGCGGCGTGCCTCCGAACCAGATTATCGAGCTGCACGGTAACGCGACCTACGCGACGTGTTTGCACTGCGCTCGCCGCTACGAGCTCGACGACATTCTTCGAGAATTCAAAAAAGACGAGACGTTGCCGATCTGCGATGCGTGCGGTGGCATCGTCAAGACAGCGACCATTTCCTTCGGGCAATCCATGCCCGAGCTGCCGATGAGAAGGGCGAAGGAGGTGAGCCTGGCTTGCGACTTGTTTTTGGCCATCGGCTCGTCGCTCGTCGTGTTTCCCGCAGCGGGGTTCCCCGCGCTCGCCAAAGAGGCCGGCTCGCGCTTGGTCATCATCAACCGCGAGCCAACGGAGCTCGATCCCTTGGCGGATCTCGTCATTCGCGCCGAAATCGGCGCCGTCATGAGCGAGGCCGTCGCCCTCACCCGGTCGTGATGGAAAAGGGAACGGCGTCCTGGCTGACTCTCGCGCTCGGGCTCGCGCTGTTCGGCGCAGCAGCCTGCGAGCGAAGAGAGTCACCCGATGCAGACTCGGAAGTCTTGCCGGCGATAACGCCGGCTTCCGTGGCGTCTGCGCCAGTCGATCGACGATGCCCGACCTTCAGGGCGACACCCACCCGTGGCCGTGTGCGCTCCAGCGAAATCGACGAAGCGTCCGGCATCGCCGCGAGCCGGAAGAACGCGCGGCTCCTGTGGGTACACAACGACTCGGGAGACAGCGCCCGCGTTTTTGCCATCCGGCGCGACGGTAAGGAGATCGCGATTTTGAACCTCGCTGGTGTGGAGGCTGCCGATTGGGAGGACATGGCGCTCGGGCCGGGACCGGTGCCAAAACAAGATTACCTCTACCTCGGGGACATCGGAGACAACGCCCGCGAGCGAAAGCAGCTCGAGATCCATCGTGTGCCCGAACCCGTCGTCGCGCGCGACGGTCCGAAGGAGCTCGTGGTCAAGAAGTTCGATACGTTGAAGGTGCGATACGGGGACGGCAAGTCCTACGATTCGGAAACCTTGCTCGTCGATCCGAAGACCGGAGACATGTATCTGGTGACCAAGGACGGTGACACCGGGACCAGCCACGTGTTTCGCGCGCCGGCGCCGCTCTTGACCGGAGCGACCATCAGTCTCTCCCGGGTCGCGACTCTCGCGTTCGGCAAGGGTTCCCTCGGCACGAATCCCTGGGCCACCGCCGGCGACATCTCGCTCAACGGTGACATGGTCGTCATTCGGACCTACGAAACGGCTTTCGTGTGGCGTCGTCGCAACGAAAAGTCTCTTGTCGATGCGCTGAAGGAGCGGCCTTGCCAAGTTCCCGTGGCGATCGAGCCGCAGGGTGAATCGATCACGTTCTCGGCCGACGGTCGCGGCTACTTCACCCTCAGCGAAGAGGAAGAGCAGCCGGTGAACTTTTTCGAGTTGGTCCCGTGACGGGCAAGGCCGCCCGTCGCGGGCCCGCGATCGCCCCCGCGGCGGAGCTCGAAAAGGCAGCGCTCAGCTACCTCGATCGATTCGACGCGACCGCCGAGACTTTACGGCGCGTGCTGCTCGAGAAAGTGCGCCGCTCCGCGCGCGCCCACGGCACCGATGCCGAGGATGGTCGCGCGGTGATCGAAGAATTGATTGAGCGCTACACCGAGTCCGGGTTGGTCAGCGACGTGCGCTACGCCGGCACGATGGCCAGCGGCATGCGTCAGAAGGGGTCGAGCATTCGTGCCATCCGCCACAAGTTGCGCGCGCGAGGGGTCACGGAAGAGAATATATCCAAGGCTCTAGAGAGCGAGAACATCGACCCGGACGGAGAGATCGAGGCGGCGAATGCGTTTGCGCGCCGCCGCCGGCTCGGTCCGTACCGCAAAGCGGAAGAGCGAAGCGCGCGCCTACAACGGGACTTCGCTGCACTGGCTCGCGCGGGCTTCAGCCTCGACGTCGCGCGGGCCGTGCTAGACCACGAGGGTTCCGAATGGGAGGACCAGTGAGCATCGAATTCGACGTCAAGACCTATGACCCAGCGCTACTCGTGCTTGGCGCCAAGGGCTACTCCGTTAGGCTCGAAGCTCGCGAGGACCACCACGCGTACTGGCACGCGGCGAAGGAAGGCCATCGTTTCGCCGCGACTAACCCGGTGGAGCTGCTCGGTGTCGTCGCCCTGTGGGAAGCGCGCGGCGAGAACTGGCCTCGGCAGCAAGGCGAGGCGAGCGTCTACGAAGAGCTACTCGAGGGCAAGCTGCCCTAGAGAGCACCCTTCTCCGGAAGGAACCGTAGCTACTTCTGGAGTCGTCGCCGTCGCCGCCGGTTCTTCGCCTTGAGCTTCGCGTTGATGCGAGCGCAGCGCTTGCGGTTGACCTTGCGGGGGCGGCCTTTGGTCCAAAGAAACATGGGACGCGGGTTCTACGGTGAATCGTGTCCCGGGACAAGTGGAGCGCCGAGGCGGGCAAAACGCGCCTCTGGCGACGGCGTTCGGTGAGCGGTCAGGGGCAATCCCGAGGAAACGTGCCGCTCGGATCGCCCGTCGGCGTCACTCCGCAGGTGTAAATCCCCTGGCTCACGTTCCAACCACAGTCGAACACACCGGTCGTCGGGCACGGGATCGTCATGATCGTATTCATGTCGCACCAAGTGAGGGTGGAACCTTGGCAACAGCCGGTGGGCGTGATGCCCATGCATGGTCCCGCGCCATCGGTGATTCCGCGGTCGATGTTCGCGTCGCTCGGCGTTCCACCCGTTCCGCCGGTCCCCGCTCCACCCGTTCCGCCGGCCCCTGCGCCGCCCGTGCCGCTGGCGTCAGAGCCACCCACGCCGGCCGTTCCGCCCGTCGCGGCCCCACCGGTTCCACCCGTCGCCGTCGCTCCCCCGGTGCCGGTCATGCCCCCCGAGGAGGACTCCGTTGGCGCGTCGACGCTCGCGTCGCCTCCCGCGCCCCCACCAAAGCCGCCCCCGACACCACCGGCCGCCACCAGAGGGTCCTCCTTGGTGGTCGCGCAGCCGAAAGTCAAAGCCAGAAGAAGCAGGCCGTATCGCAAGTCAAGCCCCACTTTGGAGCCAGGTTGTGACACGAAACGCCACTGTCTGCAAAGAAGCGCCGCCGCTCGTCGGAGCTACTTCGAGCGCGGGGGCGCCAGCAGATTGTTGATCAAGTTCTGTGAGTAGTCGCTGAGCTCGCGGAAAACCACGCCCATGCCCGGCGGATCCGTTTGCACCCGTACGACTTCGCCCACCCCTTCGATGGTCTCGATGTCGTCCATGATCACGGTGAAACGCAGGTTCACCTCGGTACCGATCGGCAGCGGCGTCTTGGTCTTGATGAAGGCGCCGGTTCTCGAAATGTTGGTGACGTACTCTTGGATGAACTGATCGAACGAGTCGAACTCTTTGTTGATCGTCACCCGTTCTTCGCTTCGAGCCATCCCGCTACCGTCCCTGCAGATCGAACTGCTCGATATGATACTCCTTGCGGGGCGTGAACTCGATACGTCGTTCGAGGCGCCTCTCGGCTTCGGTGACGGCGTCCTTCTCCTCGTTCTGCAAGAGGTCGACGATCGCCGGGTGCGCGTTCACGGTGACCGAATAGCCCGCGAGGGTGTGCCGCTCTCGGCGCATCTGCCGGAGGATCTCGTAGGCAATCGTCTCGCGCGACTGAATTTGCCCCGTGCCGTCGCAGTAGAAGCAGGGCTCGTGCAGCAGGCGACCGAGACTCTCCCGCGTTCGCTTCCGGGTCATTTCGACGAGCCCGAGCTCGCTGATGCGTTGCAGTGTGGTTTTGGCCTTGTCCTTGACGAGGCGAAGGTCGAGCGCGCGCAGCACTTTGTCGCGGTTGGATCCGCGATCCATGTCGATCAGGTCGAGGATCACCAGCCCGCCGATGTTGCGGAACCGCAGCTGGTAGGCGATCTCTTCGACGGCTTCGAGATTGGTCTTGAACGCCGTCTCTTCGAGGTCCTTGCTCCCCTTGCCGACGTATCGACCCGTGTTGACGTCGATCGCCGTCAGCGCTTCGGCCTGGTCGATGATGAGGTAGCCGCCGCTCGGTAGCGGTACCTTGCGACTGAGCGCGCGGCTGATCTCGTCTTCTATCCCGTACGCGTCGAAGATGGGCTCGTCGCCGGAATAGAGCTCGATGTCGTTGACCCGCTCGGGCAGGAACATGTCCATGAAACGCACGAGCCGTTGGTACTGCTCCTTGTCGTCGATGATGATCTTGTCGATCTGGTCGGTGAACTGATCGCGCGCGGTCTTGAGCACGAGATCGAGCTCTTCGTACAAGGTGTCGTTCGACTTGGCGTTCTCCCGCCGCCGACTCACTTCTTCCCAGACCTTGATCAGGTAGCCGACATCGGCTTTCAGCTGCTTCTTGGTCAAGCCTTCGGCGACGGTCCGAACGATGACGCCGCCCTTCTCGGGCTTGAGCTGCTCGATGACTTTACGCAGACGGGTGCGTTCCCGGCCGGCGCCGATGCGCTTCGACACGCCGGTGTGCTCGACCGTGGGGAGATAGACGGCGTAGCGGCCGGCGAGCGTGATGTGGCTCGTAACGCGGGCCCCTTTGGTTCCGATGGGTTCCTTCGAAATCTGAACGATGCACTCGTCGCCTTCTTTGACGACCTCGGTGATCGGGATGGATCGCGACACGCGCGACGTCTGCTTTCGGCCGCGACCGGCGCCCCCGGAGCCCCCGCCGTTGCGGCCGCCCTGACCGCCGCCCCCGCCGTTGCGGCCGCCCTTTTTCTTCGAGCGCCCACGGTTGTCCGATGCTTTGGTGTCGCCCCGGCCGTCGTTGTCGCTCTTCTTGCGGCCGCGTCGTCGTCGTCGCCCGCCCCGACCTTCCCCCGTTTTCTCGCCGGTGGCCGACCCGTCGGCGGCGGCGGGCTCGATGGCGGCGCCATCGGCGTCGGGCGCTTCCGCGACTTCCTTTTCCGCCTCGCCATCCTCCTCCGTCGCGGCATCCCCGTCGGAACCGTCGGAACCGTCGGAACCGTCGGCATCTGAGTCGTCGGCGTCGTCGGCGTCCACGGCCTCGTCGGGTGAGTCGCCGGCTGCGTCGTCGGTCGATTCGGCTTCGGCAGTCTCTTCCGGGCTCGGTCCCTTGGGTTGAATGATACGGCGCCTCGACCGCGATCGCTTGGCGGTGACGCCTTCCTCGGTTGCTGCTTCTGCGTCGCTCGCGCTGTCGCCTTCAGCGTCTCCGGCGTCTGCTGACGCGGCGTCGCTCTCGTCGGTCGCTGGATCGGCCTCAGCCGGATCGGTGCCCACCCCGGCGTCGGCTTCGGTCGCGGCGGCCGCTTCGGCGTCGTCGTCGTCGTCGGTGGGGGCCGGGTCGGGAGTGCCGCCGGAGAGGTAGGCCTCGAAATCATCGGGTCGAATCAAGTCTTCGACGTGGAGAAAAGCGGCCCGCTCCTGCCCGACTTCGATGAACGCCGCCTGCATGCCGGGCAGGACGCGAGTGACCTTGCCCAGCACGACGTTGCCGACCGTGCTCCTGCGACTCGCGCGCTCCACTTGGAGCTCGGCGATGACGCCGTTTTCGATCAGCGCCACGCGCGTCTCACGAAGATCGCAATTGATGACGAGTATGTTCGAGGCCACGTGGTTTGGAAGGCGACGCTGAGCGTGCCGTGAGATTGGTCTGCGGGCGCGGCGCCAGAATCGTCGGGCGCGCCATAGGAAAGACTGCGCCGGGAGGGTTCCACGGCCGCCTTCGTTGCACAAGCCCCTTGAATTACAGGCTAATTTCCGTAAGTTGGGAGTGGAGCAAATGCACTAATCAGTGGGTGCCGCTCGCCGAACGTCGTTGCTGGCGCCCCACTGCTAGAACGGGGGCGGCTGTGGCGACCGATCTTCTCAAACGCGCGCTCAACGCTCGTGTCGCCGACGTGTTGGCGGGAGTCACGCCGCTCGATCCGGCCCCCAATCTGTCCCGGCGCCTGTCGTTTCCCGTGCACCTCAAGCGCGAGGATCTGACCCCGGTCTTCAGCTTCAAGCTCCGCGGGGCCTACAACAAGATGGCCGGCCTCGGTGCGGAAAACCTACAGGGTGGGGTCATCACCGCGTCTGCCGGCAACCACGCCCAAGGCGTGGCGTTCGGCGCAAAAAAGCTCGGGGTGCGCTGCCGGATCGTGATGCCGCGCACCACGCCGTCGATCAAGGTCGACGCCGTTCGCCGCTTCGGCGCGAAGGTCGACCTGCACGGCGATAGCTACTCGGACGCCGCGGAGCACTGCAAAGCGCTCGTCGAGTCGTCGGGCATGGTTTACATCCCTCCGTACGACGACCTCGACGTCATCGCCGGCCAGGCCACGGTCGGTCTCGAGATCCTCCAGCAGGCGCCGAGAGACTTGCGCAGCATCTTCGTGCCCATTGGAGGCGGCGGCCTCGCCGCCGGCGTCGCCGCCGTGGTGAAGGAGCTGCGCTCGGACGTGAAAGTGTTCGGCGTCGAGCCCGACGACTCGGACGCGATGCGGCGGTCCCTCGATGCCGGCGAGCGCGTCGTGCTCGATCACGTGGGGATCTTCGCCGACGGCGTCGCGGTCAAGCAGGTCGGCGAGCACACGTTTTCGCTGTGTCGAGAGCACCTCGATGGTGTCGTCGCGGTGAGCATCGACGAGATCTGCGCGGCGATCCAGGACGGCTTCGAAGACACGCGCTCGGTGCTCGAGCCTTCGGGGGCTCTGGGCATCGCGGGGCTCAAACGCGCCAGCCGCGCGGGCCAGGTACCCCCGGGCTCGGCGGTGGCGATCGCGTCGGGAGCCAACCTCAACTTCACTCGGCTTCGCTACATCACCGAACGCGTCGACGCCGGCGAGTATCGGGAAGCGCTGTTTTGCGTGACGATTCCCGAGCGCCAGGGGGCGTTTCTCGAGTTCTGCAACATCATCGGCGACCGTGGCGTGACCGAGTTCAACTATCGATTGTCGGCGCGGGACGATGCCTACATCTTCGTTGGGGTGCACGTCGCCGACCGCGCGGAGGCGCGATCGATCCTGGCCGATCTCGAAAAGGCGGGATACCGGTCCGTCGACCTGAGCGACAACGATCTCGCCAAGACTCACATTCGCCACACTGTCGGTGGCCGCACCCCCCTCGTCGAGAACGAAGTTCTCTACACCTTCGAGTTTCCCGAACGTCCGGGGGCATTGATGCAGTTTTTGACCGACCTCGGTGGCCGCTGGAACATTTCGCTATTTCACTACCGAAGCCATGGAGCGGCGTTCGGCCAGGTGCTGTGTGGGCTCGAGGTTCCGCAGAGCGAACGGGGCGACCTGGTGAAGATCCTCAACGCGATCGGCTTCCCGTACGTCGACCAGACCGACAACCCCGCGGCGAGGTTCTTCCTCGCCTGAGACCTCCGCGCCGCCGGTCAGGGCGTGATCGCGACGTAGGTGGGACCGGCTTCGGACAACCAGTCGATCGTACGCCCGGTTTTGGCGACGAGGTCGACGACCATCAGTTGGTTGTCGCCGGGGAGGCCGAGCAGAGCCGTGGTGCCGTCGGGAGCGACCGCGACGCCGATGGGGAATCCCGTGCCGTCGACCTTGAAGCTGTCGAAGCTCGGTGTGCCTCCACCCACGCTCAGGCGATAGAAATCTATGGTCGCGAACGTCGTCAGAGGGATGAGCACGTCGGTGGAGCCGGGGATCCACGTCGCCGCGTACGCGACCCCGCCGGGCTCGGGCGCGGTTTCGTCGATGACGGGGTTGGCCGGATCGCTCACGTCGACGATCGACCAAGCCGAGGGCATGCGCGAGTTGCCGACGACGAGCTTGTTCGTCCCCGGTACGAAGGTCACGTCCGACGGATCCTCGGAGACGACGAGCGGCGCCGAGAGCGTTCCGGCGACATCGGAGGTCTGAAACACACGAATTGCCCCGTCTCCCGCGGTGTTGATCGCGCCGAGGGTGCCGTCCTCGTTGAGCGAGACTTGCTCGGGAAACGGGCCGACATCGATGTCGGCCACCACTTGCAGCGTGTCGAGGTCGATGACGCTGAGGGTGGTACCGCTGGGATTCGGGCCATAGTTGGCGGTGTAGGCGGTCGAGCTGTCGGGGCTGATCGCGATTCCCATTGGCGTGTGCATCGGGCTGAGCCGAGCTTCGACGGCTCGGGTTTCGAGATCGATGACCAACAAGCCCCCGTCCCCTGGCGGCACGCTCATGACCCCGATGATGAGACCCGCTACACCGTCGAAGAACCCGCCGCCGACGGCGACCAAGGCTCGTTTTCCGTCTGGGGTCACTTCGACCTGCAACGGTCCGGGCGGGTCGCTCGCGAGATCGATGGTCTCGATCAGTGCTTCGTCGCGGGTCGTCGCCCCGGCGACCAGAGCGTCGTAGTCGAGCAGGCTGAGCGAGCCACTCAGCCAGTCGGTCGTGATGGCCATTCGTGGCGCGGGCGCCGGAGCATCCGGCGCCGCATCGCCGGTCGCGGCACCGCCGCTCCCGCCGCCCCCGCCACTGCCGCTGTCCGCCCCGCCGCCGTCGGAGCTGGTCGAGCTCGAGCAGGCGCTGAGGGCAAAAAGAAAAACCCAAGAGGAAAGATTGTCGAGTCTCGGCATGTTCGCGCGGTGAGTCTAACAGGCTGTCGCCCCCGGCGCGGGCCCCCGTGAGGTGGCGCTCGTGTGCCATGATCTCCCGATGCGCGGTCGCGGATTGCTCGGCGCTTGTTTTCTCGCGTTGTCGCTCGCGTCGGGGCCGGCGCGCGGCAATGGCCGCTTTCCCGAGGCGCAGCAGTTGGTCGAGGACCCGTCCGATCCCAGCCGGCTCCTACTCCGTGCGACCTTCGGTTTTCTCGTGAGCTTCGATCGGGGGGCGAGCTGGGGTTTCCTTTGCGAAGCGGCGATCGGATATTCCGGCGACGTCATTCAAGATCCGTCGGTGGGAATCACCGCCGGCGGTCGTTTTCTCGCGGGGCTGTTCGAGGGCTTGACCACGTCCGCCACCGGATGCACTTGGCCGCCCCAACCCCAGCTGGTCGGTTTCTCGGTCGCGGACCTGTCAGTGGACAAGAGCGACCCGACGAGGGTCGTGTTGCTCGCGTCCTCGCCGGTCGCGAATAGTCCCGGGCAATCGCTCAATCGAGTCTTCGAATCGACCGACAACGCCGCTTCGTTCGCGCCGCTCGGCCGAGATCTACGACCAGATCTCGCCGCTTTCACCCTCGATCCCTCGCCCTCCGACACCGATCGGCTCTACGTGAGTGGGCTCGTACCGGCGGAGGCATCGCTCACCGGCGTGCTGCTTCGGTCGCGCGATCGCGGCCGGACCTTCGAAGAGTTGGCGATCCCGATGACCGATCCCGACAATCGACCGTTCATCGCCGCGGTGCACCCGACCGATCCCGACGTCCTGTTCGTGCGAACCGATGGGCCATCGGTCGATCGCTTGTTTCACACGGCCGATGGCGGGGAATCCTGGACGCTCGTTTTCGCAGGCGAAGCGCGGATGCTCGGGTTCGCGCTTTCTCCCGACGGCACGGAGGTGCTCGTGGGTTTTTCCCGACCCCCCAATCCCGCCGATCCTTTCGACGACTCGAGAATCGGTCTTTGGCGTTCCTCGACCCGGAATTTCTCCTTCGAACGAATCTACGATTCTCCAGTCACCTGCGTGACCTGGACGAACGAAGGTGTGTACGCGTGCCTCAACCGAGCGTTCACCCTCGGCACGATTCTCGGCATCGCGCCCGACGCGAGGTTCACCCTGGCTGCCCCGGCGCCGTTTCTTTCGCTTTTGCGGCCGGCTGAAAACCTCGCTCCGTCGCCCGACTGCGACCCGACGACGATCGCGTCGACCGAGTGCCCGGAGCGGTTCCGTTTTCTATGCGCGCCTTTGGGCATCAACGGTTGCTTCCGCGACGATGATGCCGGGCCGGATGCCAGCGACGCCGCTGATGCCTCGGTTCTCGATGCCGGAGCGATCGACGCTTCGATGGGCGGGCGCTTCGCCGCACGCGGCGGCACGTGCACTTTGGGGTGGACGTCGAGTCCGAGCTCCGTGTTCTGGCTTTTGGTTTCGGGGTTTGCGCTTCGAGCGTGGCGTCGCCGCCGAGCCAGGCGCTGACGGAATGGACGAGCCCGTGGGCGCGTTGAGGGGCGCATGGGCAATCTGCGGCGGTTCATGGCGATTGGGGTGGTCTGGCTGGGCTGCGCCCTGGCGTGGATGGTGCTCGGCACGACTGTCGTCGAAAGAAGCGGGGAGCGTGGCGGCTACCTTTCCGACGAGGTGCATGCGCTGTGGGGCCCGCCGATGGTTCAGCGGCCTCTTCGCGCGACCTACGCCGATCCATGGCCCCCCGTTCGCGACGTGGCTGACCCAAAAGAGGCCGTGGGGCCCCCGGCTGCGGAACCAAGCGGGGCCAGGACCACCAGCGACGAGGGCGTGCTCGACGAGACGGCCAGCTCGGTCGTCACGGCCGAAGTAGCGCAACCCGAAGCGGTCGCCCGGCCGCGCGCGGGGCCGTCGCCGGGTAGACACGACCTGTCGCTCCTGTCGTCCGACGTGAACGTCGAGCTCGAACTCGAGCATCGAAAGAAAGGGCTCGTCTGGTTTCCGACCTACGCGGTGGACTTTGCAGCGCGGTACTCGGTGAAAAATCCCTTCGAAAAGAGCATCGACGTCGAGTTCGAGCTTCCGCTCGAATCGTCGAACGTGCTCTACGACGGCCTCGAGGTCACCGACGCGGGCAAAAGCATCGACGCCGTGGTCGAAGGCGGTGTCGTCAAATGGTCCGGCAAGCTCGCTCCAGGAGAGAAACGCGAGGTCACGGTCGGCTATCACTCGCACGGCACTTCGAGCTGGCGCTACGAACCGACTGAAGGCACCGGTCAGGTCAAGAATTTCAACCTCTCGATGGCCACGTCGTTCAGCGATGTGGACTTCCCCGCGGGAACGATTTCGCCCACGAGCCACGACACGAGGGGTGAGAAATGGAACGGCACGTGGGCGTTCAAGTCGCTCGTCTCGAGTGCGCCTATCGGTGTCGAGCTGCCTCAGAAGCTCAATCCGGGACCGCTCGTCGCGAAGATCACCTTCTTCGCGCCGGTCAGCCTGCTGTTCTTTTTCTTCGTCGTCGCGGTGTTGACGGCCCACCGGCGCATCGACATCCACCCGCTCAACTACTTCTTCATCGGTTGCGCGTTCTTCGCGTTCAACCTCTTGTTCGCGTACTTGGTCGACCATCTCGCCGTGCTGCCGTCGTTTTCGATTGCGTCGGCGGTTTCTGTCGCGCTCGTGGTGAGCTACTCCCGCCTCTTCACCGGGTGGAAGTTCGCCCTGCTCGAGATCGGCCTCTCGCAGCTGGTCTACCTCGTGCTGTTTTCGTTCACGTTCTTCTGGACGGGATTCACCGGGCTCGCGATCACCGTGGGAGCCATTCTGACGCTGTTCGTGATGATGCAGATCACCGGGCGTAACCGCTGGTCGAGCGACAAACCCCAGAACCCCCGCGGCGTGTGCCCGACCCCGTATCGCTGCGCGGCGGAGCAAGAGGTCGACGCGACCCCGGTGGCCGCCGGCTAACCGCCGCCGGTCAGTTGAAACGACTTCACCAAGTACTCGCCCAGGGTCCCGAGGCCGCTCATCATCGCCGCGGCGATGACCGCGGTGCCGAAGCTCCGGATTTCGAGCCGGCTGGTCAGCGCGTCGGTGAACTTCAGCACGATGGTGAGCACGAGCCAGCGGGTGAGGAAGGCAAACGCGAACCCGACGCCTAGAGTCACGAAGCCGATGAAGGTGAACAGAATCAGACCCAGCAGCCAGTTGAGCACGCCGAAGATCGCCGCGACGACGAGAGAGTCGATGATGCCTTTGACCTTGAAGCCCGGTAGCAGCTTGGCGGTGATGAACACCGAAGCGGCGAGGATCAACCAGGGGATGAGAATGCCCACGGGCCGAACCTAACCCCTAGAGCGTGCGGCGCCAGAAATCGGTTCGAACGCTTCGAGAAAGACGGCGTCAGTAGGGGATCACGGGGCCCGTATCGACCACCTCGAAGGCGTCGCCGGTGATTTGGCGCAGGTCGCGGAGGTTGTCGTCGCTCCAGCGTTCGTCCGGCGCGCCGCTCACGAACCAGTTCGAGCCGTTGTCCGCGACGAACATGCCGTAGCGCTTGAGCGCGGTGCAGACCACCTGAATCTCGGAGCTGAAATCCGAGCAGTCGAAGCCTGACTTCATGCGTACGCGCAGCCCCATCGGGGGCAGATCGGGATCGCTGTTGCTGCTCGCGGCATGGGTCGCGGGATTGACGTATCCCGACTGGCTGCGCTGCACGGTGAAACGAAGCGCGTGGTGGATCTCGCCCGCGGTGACGACCTCGTCGTACCGGATGAGTCCGGGCGCGATGGGAAGGCCGGCCGCGTCGGCACTGGTCCAGCGGTCAGGACGAAGCGCGTTGCTCCCGAGATCGAACACCGCGCCGGAGTCGGCGGACCAGCTCGCGCCATTGTTCTCCGGTGTGGCGTTGAAGAGCTCGTAGAGCTTGCACTCGTCGGTCTCGACGACGAGCACGTGGCGATCGCCGGTTCCGTTCGGACCGCCTTCGATCGGCGCGTCCGGCGGCACGGGATACGGACCCGGGTCGCTTTCGTCGGCGTAGAGGAAGCTGACCGGCACGCGCGTTTGGGAGCCATCGACCGTGATGAAGGGGATCCCGTTCGGCGCGCCCATGTATTCGGTGCCGAAGTCCGGATGAAGATTCGTCCCGCGACCGATGTTGTCGATGAAGTTGTCGGATCTCGCGTGAACCGGCGCGTTCGAGACGTCGTCGTTCCACGGGTTATCCGCGGGGAAAACCGAACAACCGCCGATGGTCGGACCGGCGCCCGGCACCGGAGGGCTTCCGCCAGTGCCCATTCCGCCAGTGCCCATTCCGCCAGCGCCGGAGCCGCCGGTTCCGCCCGAGCCGCTAGCTCCGGAGCCGCCGGTTCCGTCCGCGACGCCTCCGCCCGCACCATCGGAGCACCCGGCCAACAGCAGAGCTAGCGAAACCCAAAGACAACCGCCGTGAAGCCTCGTCATGAAATGAGCATACTACGCGCGCCATGGATCGAGTGAGTCCGACACGGCGGCCAGCTGGCCGGGCGCGGGGCTACCAGCGCTGGCGCAACCTCGCGTTCTTCCACTGGGTGGTTCCGAGTTCGCTCGTGCGCGCGCTCGTGCCTCGGGAGCTCGAGATCGACGAGTTCGAGGGCAAGACCTATGTCGGCCTCGTGCCGTTCCTGATGCAGGGCGTGCGGCCGGCGTGGGTGCCGGAAGCGATGGCCTTCGAGTTTCTCGAAACGAACGTGCGTTGTTACGTGCACGTCGACGGCGGAGATCCGGGCGTCTACTTCTTCTCGCTGGACGCCGCGTCGCGCATCGCCGTGGCGACCGCCCGCACGGTATGGGGGCTTCCGTACCACTACTCCGACATGACCCTTCGACAAGACGGGCCAGGTATCCACTACACGGTCCGCCGGCGAAGCGAACCGAACGCTCGCCTCGACGTCACTTGGCGCTCGGGTGAGCTACTCGGCGCTTCGGAGCCGGGGACGCTCGAGCACTTCTTGTTCGAGAGGTACCTGCTTCACACGGTGCACCGCGGCCGTGTGTACAGCGGCCAGGTGCACCACCCACCCTATCCGGTGCAGCTCGCCGAGGTGGACGCGTTCGAGGATGGATTGCTTCCAGCGGCGGGCATCGAGCTCGGCGGACCTCCGGAGCTTTGCCACTACGCCGCGGGAGTCGACGTCGAAATCTTCGATTTGGCGCCCCGCTGACGTTCCCTCGGGCGATCGGCGGAGTACGATCCGCTCATGAAGAAGCTGCTCCGTTACTTCGTCCGGGGATTGCTCGTCCTCGGCCCGATCGCCATCACCGCCTACGTCATCTACGTCGTCGTCACGATGCTCGGCGGCATGCTCCCGGATTCGGTTCCGGGCCTGGTGCTCGCGCTCACCGTTGCCGGCATCACCCTGGTCGGATTTTTGGCTTCGACCGTCATCGGCAACGCGATCGGCACGCGGTCGGAAAAGCTGCTCGGACGGCTCCCCCTGTTCAAGCTTCTCTACACTTCGTTTCGTGACTTGATCGGCGCTTTCGTTGGCAAGCAGAAGAAGTTCGACCAGCCCGTCGCCGTCACGCTCGTACCCGGAGGCTCGGTCAAAGCTCTCGGGTTTCTGACGCGCGACAAGTTGGCGTTCTCGGGATTCGGCGGGCACGTCGCCGTGTACTTTCCTCAGTCGTACAACTTCGCGGGCAACGTCTTCATTTGTCCCCGAGACCAGGTCGAGCCGCTCGACGTGGCGAGTGGGGACTTGATGACGTTCATCGTGTCCGGCGGGGTGAGCGGACACACCGCTCGACGACCCGACCACGAGTTCGAAACCGAGCACGGTCTCGAAACCCGCAGCTGAGCGCCGGATGTCCGCCAAAGTCCTCGTCACCGACTACGCCTGGCCGGACCTCGATCTCGAGGTCGCGATTCTGCGCGACGTGGGTGCCGAGATCGTCCTGCCGGAGTCCACGGACGAGAGCTCGCTCGTTTCCGCCGTGGGCGACGCCCAGGCCATCATGACGAACTGGGCCCGGGTCACCGACCGCGTGATTGACTCGTGCCCGAGCTTGCGCATCGTGGCGCGACTGGGCGTCGGGCTCGACAACATCGACGTCGCGCACGCGACGCGACTTGGCATCCCGGTTACGAACGTGCCCGGGTACTGCGACGTGGAGGTCGCAGAGCACACCATTGCTCTTCTTTTTGCGTTGGCCCGCAATGTGGCCATTCATCACCGTGCCACCAAAAACGGCGTCTACGACATCTCGCTCGGTCCCACGATGCGTCGTATGGCCGGAAGAACTCTCGGCCTCGTGGGGCTCGGCGGCATCGGTCGTGAAGTGGCACGCCGAGCGCACGCGCTCGGCCTCGAAGTGCTTGCCGCGACTCGCAGCTCCACCGAACCAGTTGCCGGAGTGACTCGGGTGGCGCTCGCCGAGCTCCTGGTGCGATCGGATTTCGTGTCCGTGCACGCGCCGCTGACCAACGAGACGAAACCCTTGATTGGCGCCGCCGAGCTCGGACGAATGAAACGCGGAGCGTTCCTGATCAATACGGCCCGCGGCGCGCTCGTCGATCACGAAGCGCTCGCCCGGGCGTTGGACTCTGGGCACCTGTCCGGAGCGGGTCTCGACGTGCAAGACCCCGAGCCCCCCGGGCTCGATCGCCCGCCGTTCGACGACGAAAACGTCATCGTGACGCCGCACACGGCGTTCGTTTCCGAACAGAGCCTGCGGGAGCTACGGACTCGCGCCGCCACGCAGGTGGCCGCGCGCCTTTCGGGCCACGTGCCCGAAAACGTCGTCAACCCCGACGTGCTCTAGATCCAGGGGCTAACTCGCGGTCAGTAGTGCCAGGGGAACTTCGAGTAGTCCTGGTCGCGCTTCTCGAGAAACGCGTCGCGCCCCTCGCGGGCTTCCTCGGTGCCGTAAGCCAGCCGGGTGGCCTCTCCGGCGAAGATCTGTTGTCCGACCATGCCGTCGTCGACCATGTTGAAGCCGAACTTGAGCATGCGCATCGCCGTGGGGCTCTTACCGTTGATCGCGCTGCCCCATTCGAGCGCGATGGATTCGAGATCGGTGTGGGGCACGACTTCGTTCACCATGCCCATGGCTTCAGCTTTTTCGGCCGAATAGGACTTTCCGACAAAAAAGATCTCGCGTGCTTTCTTCTGCCCCACCTGTCGGGCGAGCAGGGCCGAGCCGTAGCCGCTGTCGAAGCTCGCGACGTCCGGATCGGTCTGCTTGAACCGAGCGTGCTCGCGGCTCGCCAGCGTCATGTCGCACACGACGTGCAGACTGTGTCCGCCGCCGACGGCCCACCCGGAAACGACCGCGATGACAATCTTCGGCATGAAGCGGATCAGGCGCTGCACTTCGAGGATGTGCAGCCGCCCGAGTCGCGCTGGGTCGACGCCGGCGTCGTCCTCGTACTTGTAGCCGTCCTTGCCGCGAATGCGCTGGTCTCCGCCGGAGCAGAAGGCCCAGCCGCCGTCTTTGGGTGACGGCCCGTTGCCCGTCAAGAGCACACAGCCAACGTCGCTCGTCATCCGAGCGTGGTCGAGGGCTCGGTACAGCTCGTCGACGGTGTGTGGTCGGAAGGCGTTGCGTACCTCCGGGCGATTGAACGCGACGCGCACGGTGCCTTGGTCCTTGGCGCGGTGATAGGTGATGTCGGTGAAGTCGAAGCCCTCGACTTCGTCCCATTTGCCCTCGTCGAAGATGTCCGAAACCATGGCGCGCTCCTCGTCCGCGACGATGTAGTCTCGCGGCGCGAGTAGAAGGTGTCACACGGGTGTTGCTCGACCGGCAACGCAAAACGCGCCGCGGCACAAAGACGGCGGGCTCCCCGCGCCTCTGCCGTACCGGTGCTGGCTCGAGGCTGAGAAAGCTCGCACGATCGGGCTCTTGGAGCGGCACCTGCGACTGACGCGTCGCGCCGCGTCCGCGTGCTGAGACGCATTGCGCAAAGCGTGCGCTCGAGCGTCTCTGCACGATGGTGCACGCGATGAATTTTAATGCGCGTATCGTGGTTGCGCCCCCGCGGTAGGCTTCGACATGACCAGCATGTCCGAGGGGCGCGGCTTTCTCCCGTCGAAGGATCCCGCGATCGCCTTCAGTGATGATTCGTTCGAAAAGCTCGACGTCGTCGGCAACGATCTGCCGAGCTTGCTTCACGACTCCGGCTTCAGAAAATTCGCCGAGAGTCTCGACATTCCCGAGTGGCCAAAGGACAGAACACGGCAAGAAGACCTCTCGGAGCTTCACCTCTACTACTTGCGACTCGGTTTCCTCGTTTCCTCCTACGTCAACCAGGTGGGCCAGCCGCCGGCGACGCGCCTCCCGGCCAACTTGGCTGTCCCGTTTTGCAATGCCTGTGACCTGCTCGGTCGTCCGCCGATCCTCAGCTACGACGGCTACGCGCTCTACAACTGGAAGCGTTTCGATCCGTCCAAGCCGATCGCGCTCGGCAACATCGATACGATCCAAAACTTCGTTCACCTCTACGACGAGCACTGGTTCATCCTCGTCCACGTCGAGATCGAGGCGCTGGCCTCGGATCTACTGCCGGCGTACGACGACGCGAGCCGCGCGCACCAAGCGCGGGATGACGCCGCGCTGGACGCCGCGCTCGAGCGGATCGCGAGCTCGGTCTGGCGCCAGGTCGACGTGCTTCGGCGGATCCCCGAGAAAATGGACCCCGGGCTCTACTACCGGACGTTTCGTCCTTACATCCGTTTCTTCGAGCACGTCGTCTACGAGGGGGTCGACGAAAAGCCGATGAACCATCGTGGCGAGACCGGGGCCCAGAGCAGCATCATCCCGTCGCTCGTGAGCTTCATGAAAATCAAGCACGAGCCCACGCAGCTCACCGACCACCTCCGGGACATGCGTCGGTTCATGCCAACGCCCCATCGCGAGTTGCTCGAGAGGATCGAGGCGATGCCGAGCGTGCGCGACAAGGCCGACAAAGAAGCGTTCAACGACGTGCTCGAAGCCATGGCGAGCTTCCGTGAGGTGCACTTCGGTTGGGCTCAGGAATACATCAACAAATGGGTCGTCGACCCGCGTGGGACGGGCGGCACGCCGTACATGTTGTGGCTACGCCAGCTCGTCGACGAAACCCGAGCCCACAAGATTTCCTGACGGTCAGGGCTCGCGGTAGAACCGCGGCACTCGACGCATCACGCTCGTCAGAACTTCCCACGGGATCGTGCCGAGCTTCTGCGCGAGCTCGGCAGCGGTGATCTCGTCTTCGCCCAAGGGGCCCTTTTGCTGGCCGAGCATCACGCATTCATCGCGGAGGGTGACCCCCGCGACGTCGGTGGCGTCGACCATCGTCAGATCCATGCTCACGGTGCCGACGATCGGAGCGCGCCGGCCGCGCACGAGCAGATGGCCGTTGTTCGAGAGCGATCGCGGCAACCCGTCGGCGTAACCGATGGGCACAGTGGCGATCTTCGACGGTCGTTTAGCCGTCCAGGTCCAACCGTACCCAACGGATTGTCCAGGCTCGAGGTCGCGCAGCGCCACGATCTCGGTATGAACTCTCATGGCGGGCTTCAGGTCCGGAGCGAGCCCAGTTTTCGGCTCGATGCCGAAGAGCGCCAAACCGGGTCGCACCATTTCGAGATGTGACTCCGGGAGCGAAAGAAGCGCTGCGCTGTTGGCCGCGTGGCGGACTCGAGGGCGGAGTCCGCGTTCGGCGAGCTCGGTGGTCGCCGCCTCGAAGCTTTCGAGCTGACCTCGAAGCGACTCTTCGTCGCCGGAGTCCGCGCAGGCAAAGTGCGTCATCAACCCGTCGAGCTCGATTTCTGGTGAGCGTGCGATGGCGTCCGCGACTTCCGCCACGTTCTTCGGCAGAGCGCCGAGGCGCGACATGCCCGTGTCTATCTTGAGGTGGACTCGTGCTGGCTCGGACGCACTGAAGCGCACCTCGTCGGCGATCGCTTCGACCTGCGCGGCGTCGTAGAGCACCGGCACGAGGTCGTGACGGAGCAGCTCTCCCCAAGCGTCCCCGTAGTAGCCGCCCATCACGAGGATGGGTTTGCGAATTCCGGCGTCGCGCAGCTCGATGCCTTCTTCCAAGAGCGCAACACACACACCGTGAGCGCCAGCTCGTTCGAGCGTGCGCGCGACGGCCTTCGCGCCATGGCCGTAGCCGTCGGCTTTGAGCACGGCCCAGACCTCCGAAGTGGGGGCGGCGCGCTGCACGACCCGGAGGTTGTGCCGAAGGGCGGCGAGGTTCACCTCGGCGCGCGTCGGTCGCACGGCGTCCGAGGGGACGGCACGTTTGGGGCGAAGTACGCGCGGCAACGGGGTGCCTAGGGCGTTGAGACCACTGAGTCCTGGATGCTGGAAGGTCATCCTGATTGAAACCGAATATTCGTTAACGCTGTGCGTGCTCGGGCGTCAACTATTCGTCGGTTCTCCCTTTTCACCTGAAACAACGCTTCATGCACCGTCGGTAATCCTTGCCGCATTCCTTGCAGTTCTTCGGTGCCTTGGGCTGGTCGCACTTATCCACACACCCACGCCAGACGGAGCGGCAGGTGTCCACGCACTCGTCCTGGGGTGCGGGGGAGCCGTCGGATTCCGCCGGTCGGCCGGCGTCCCGATGGGCCGACGCCGTGGGGGGAGGTGATGCGCTGACGCTCGTCGGAGCGGGTGCCGTCGGCGCGAGCACGGGTGCGCCGCCATCGGACCGACTCGGATCGAACGCGATCGCTTCGGCTCCACTTTCCAGTGCGGCGGCGCGCTTCGAAGCGTAGTCCACTCGGTCACGCGTTTGACCGTAGGTGTAGAGCTTCAACCATTCGCGCCAACAACGCTCGCGGTAGCGGGTGGACTGGCTCGACTCGATGTCCAGGCGGTAGCAGTGTTCGAAGCGAAGGTTGCCTTCGTAGACCGCTTGGTAGCTCGGTCCGCAAGACACCACGACGGCCAACCCCACGCCTACCGCCGCGAAGGCTCCGGGCCTCACGAGTCTCACACGAGCAAGAATGACGAAGGCCGAGCAGCTTTTACACTGAACGCCTGAGCGGAATGCGTCGACTGCGGTGGTTCAGTTTTGTCCTGCAGCGTCGCATGGGGCGGTCCCGTGGGTGCGGGTGCTATGAAAACGACGTGTTCACGGGCCTCGTCGAGACCACTGGGAAGCTCGCTCGCCGCGAAGAGCACGGCCCCGGCTTTCGACTCGATGTTTCGTGCAGCCTCGAAGAGCTCGAGCTCGGCGAGTCGATCAGCGTCAACGGGGCGTGTCTGACGGTGACGCGGTTCGACGAGAACGGGTTCAGCGCCGACGTGAGCGTCGAGACTGCCGAGAAAACGACCCTCGGTCGCCTCGAAGTCGGGGGCGACGTGAATTTGGAGCGCTCGCTCGCCCTCGGGGATCGCCTCGGCGGGCACCTCGTCAGCGGGCACGTCGACGGTGTCGGAGAAATCACGCGGATGGAGCGGCAAGGAGACGCCATCCGCGTGGATTGCCGAGCTCCGGCTGAGCTCATGAAGTATGTCGCGCCAAAGGGCTCGATCACCTTGGACGGCGTGTCGCTCACCGTGAACGGCGTGAGCGATGGCGGTTTTCACGTCATGCTCATCCCACACACCGTCGAGGTGACCACCTTCAGGAACGCCAAGCCTTCGAGCGCGGTGAATCTCGAGGTGGACTTACTCGCCCGGTACGTGGTTCGTTACCTCGAGGCGCGCGGAGACGATGCGGATGACGTCGTCGAGGCGCTCGAACGTGCAGGCCGACTATGACGACATCCACGACTCCTTCGAGCGAGCGCCCCCACCCCCTCGACATCGATCCCGCGCTGCTCGAACGCGTGCAGGCGGCCATCGACGACATCCGAGCCGGCAAGATGGTCATCCTCGTCGACGACGAGGATCGGGAGAACGAAGGTGATCTCGTGATCGCCGGTGACAAGGTCACCCCCGAAGCGATCAACTTCATGGCGAAGTTCGGGCGCGGCCTCATTTGCCTGGCCATGACCGAGAATCAGGTGGAGAAGCTCGAGCTGCCGATGATGACGCTGCCCAAGTGGCGTGGCGGGCCGCCTCTCGGGACGGCGTTCACCGTCAGCATCGAGGCCCGCTACGGCGTCACGACTGGCATCAGCGCGGCGGATCGCGCCCACACGGTGCTCGTCGCGATCAACGAGACGGCCAAACCAGAAGACATCGTCACGCCCGGACACGTTTTTCCGCTGCGCTCTCGTCGGGGTGGGGTTTTAGTTCGCGCTGGGCAGACCGAGGGATCGGTGGATTTGGCTCGACTCGCGGGCTGCGATCCGTCCGGCGTGATCTGCGAGATCATGAACGACGACGGTTCGATGGCGCGCATGCCGGATCTCGAGGGATTTGCGAGCGAGCACGGTCTGCGCATCGTCACCATTGCAGACTTGATCCGCTACCGCCTTCAGGCGGAGCAGCTGGTGAAGCGGAGCTACGAGCACGAGCTAGTGCTCGACCGGACCGGGACGGATTGGACGGCAATCGTCTACGAGGCCGGCGTGGACGAGGTGCAGTACCTGGCGTTGGTCAAAGGCCGGCCCGACGCGAACGAGGCGGTGCTCTGTCGCATGCACGGCGGCAGCACGATTGCCGATCTTTTCATGTCCACCACCAACGACGGCGGACATCACCTCAACGAGGCGATAGACGCCATCGAGGAGGAAGGCAGTGGCGTCATCATCTACATCGGGCCGCGCGGGGACCTGAAGCGCGAGTTCGAAGGTCTGGCCGCCCAGCGCGAAGAAAAGAGCGCGCCGCGAGCTACCCAGATGGCCGAGTCGCGCGCGGTCTTGCGCGAGTACGGCTTGGGAGCGCAGGTGCTCCGAGAGATCGGGTTGAAGAAGATTCGGCTTCTCACGAACAACCCAAAAAAGATCGCGGGCATTCGCGGCTTCGGGCTCGAAGTCACCGAGAGCGTCCCTCTCGTGTCGATGAAGGGACTCCCGAAGTAACCGGTTACTGAAGCGACCGGCGGTGGGTGCGAACCCGTGCGGAGGTCGCTAGTCTTCTACCGAATCATGGCGGCCAAGAAGCGCACCCGAGGCAAACCCCGAAGCCCTCGAACGAAGTCCGAGGTTTCGGGCGACATCGAACGGCTCGAAGGCACTTTGAGTGCGCCTGAAGGTGCACGCTTCGGGATCGTCGCGAGTCGCTTCAACGCGTTCGTCGTCGAGCACCTCGTCAGCGGCGCGGTCGATACCCTCGTTCGTCACGGGGTGGCACGTGGGAACATCACCGTCGTGCACGTGCCAGGCGCTTGGGAGACCCCCATCGCCGTGGCCAGGCTCGCGAAGAGCCGGAGGTTCGACGCCGTGATCGCCCTCGGAGCGGTCATCCGTGGCGGCACTCCGCACTTCGACTACGTCGCCTCGGAGGTGAGCAAAGGGGTCGCGTCGGTCAGCGCCGAGACCGGAGTCGTGGTGAGCTTCGGCGTGTTGACGACGAATGACGTCGCTCAAGCCGTCGAGCGGGCGGGCACCAAGGCGGGGAACAAGGGGTCCGATGCGGCGATGGCTGCCATCGAGATGGTGAATCTCGGCCGCGCGCTCGACGACGCGGGCTACTGACCTCGGGGGCCTTGTTTGCGCGCCGAGACGGTTTCAGAGTAGCTGCCTCGAGAATGGGCGCACGTTCGTCAGGCCGGGAAGCGGCACTGCAGATCCTGTACGCGGTCGAAACCTCCGGTGATGGGCCGGCAGAGTCGATTCGCGAATTCTGGCGCGAGCTCCCGGGCGACGCCGAGGGGCGCGAGTACGCCGACTCCCTCGTCACTGGTGTGTGCGAAGAGCTCGGGAGAGTCGACCAGTGCATCAGTAGTGCGAGCACGAACTGGCGACTCGAGCGCATGACGCCAGTCGACCGAAACGTGCTGCGCGTCGGTGCGTGGGAGCTCTTGAACCGAGCGGAGGTTCCGCGAGCGGTCATCATCGACGAGGGGGTCGAGATCGCGAAGCGCTACGGAACCGAAAGCAGCGGTGCATTCGTCAACGGCGTGTTGGACAGGATTGCCGAAGACTGCGGGCGTCGGGACGATGACCGCGAGAGCTGAAGATGGATCTGCGTTTCACGACTCCCGAGCTTCGTCGTCTGGACCTCGCCGGTACCGAAGTGCTCATCGCTGCGCTCGCGTCGGATGAACGCCCGCCGCACGGTGTGGCGGGCCTGGTGGACTGGCGCCTCGCCGGCGCCGTTTCTCGGTTGATCGAGACGGGGTTTGCGACCGGCGCGGTCGGCGAGGTCGTGCTCGTGCCCGGAAAACCCAAGTTGCCGTTCGACAAGGTGCTCCTCTTCGGGATTGGCGCCGTCGAAACGTTCGACGAGGCGGTGTTCCGCGAGGTGATAGGGAAGATCTTCGAAACGCTCGAGGGACTGAAGGCACGCACGGCGGTCGTCGAGCTGCCCGGTCGCCACGTCGGTACGATCGCTCCGGACAGGGCCGCGGACATCTTGCTCGAGCGCGCCGGCAACCGCACCGAGCACGACGTCTGGACCCTGGTCGAGCCGAACGAAGCGCAGCGGTCGATTTCGTTGGTTCAAGAGCGGCGGCGGGTTCGGCAGGCCTGAGCCGGGCTCACCGGCTCGCTTCGTGGTAGATCCAGTATCGATGCGCCGCTTGGCGATCCTTTTTTGTTCGACTTGGGTAAGCGTCTCGCTCGCGGGGGGGTGCGGCGGCGGTTCCTCCGGCAACTCCAGCGTGGACGCGGGACCCGACGCCTCGAGCCAGGCCGGCTCGACGGGCTTTGGTGCGCAGTCGGGTTCCGGTGGGGGTGGTCCCTCGTCCGGTGGCGCCGCGGGTCAGGGCGGCGCTGGCGGCGGGGGTGGAGTCAGCGACGAGTGCGCGGACTGCGCCGTGACCGAGGTGGGCGGACCCTGCGCCCAGTTGCTCGGCGATTGCGAGCTCGACAGCGAGTGCAACGCGATCCTCCTGTGCGCTTACGAGGACCCATCCTGTCTACTCGACGAAACCGGAGCGGGTTGCGCGTTCGAATGCGCGCGCGACAACTGCAGCACGACGGCGGCGGTTCGCGACTTCTTCGAGTTTGACCAGTGCGCGTTGTGCGCGGGGTGTCGCGCTCAGTGCCAATCGTATTGCGACGGATTTGCCGTCGATCCGGTCACGAGCACCTGTGGCCCGGGTAGCGGTGGCGCCGCAGGCGCCGGAGGGGGGAGCGGGGCTGGCGGAACCGCGGGAATCGGTGGCGGGTCCGGCAGCGGCGGCACGCTTGGAACTGGTGGTGCTGGCACGGGAGGCGCGGCCGGTAGCGGTGGCTCCTCGGGTTCCGGCGGTGCCGGCGGCAACAGCGGCGCCTCGGGAAGTAGCGGCGCGGCTGGAAGCAGCGGTGCGGCTGGAAGCAGCGGTGCGGCGGGCGTCGGAGGATCCGGCGGCGTGGCTGGCTCCGGCGGGACCGGCGGCGGCGGCACCTGCATGGCGCCGAGCTGCGTGGGATGTGTCGGTTGCTTTTCGCTTTGCTTCTGCAACACCGGCGACGCCCCGGGGTGCTTGCAAGCCTGTCAGTGAGTCGCAGAAGTTACTTCTGACAGCGGCTCTCCCGAGCGCCGAAGAAGCTCGCCTCGAGCTCGCGCTGACCTATCCGCGGGTCTATTCGCCGGGCGGTGCGGGCGCGTGGCTCGGTTTGTCCACGAACGCTCCGGGCATGCGACCCCACTTCGCGATGCCGCGCCGTTGACTCTCGATCCAGAACCTCAAGAGATCTTCCTGCCGCGACGCGTGGATCGGGCGGTAGGTGCACGCGAACTGAAAGTCTCCCGACGGCGTCGGTCGGACGAGCCCGACGAGCTTCGCGCGGCAGGGCAAGATCAAGCCATCGCCGGGCAGAGTCAGGTCGAGCTCGAAGTCGCGTTTTTCCACGAGCGCGGGGAAATCCATGCGACCCGCGTTGGCGGCCTTGACCGAGAGCAAGAGGCCGCCGTCTCCGCCGCGATTCGCCACGGCCAGATTCACGATGCTCGCCGGCACGTCGGTGTCGTCCCTGGCGATCGACGCCTTTGCTCGATACCCCTCGACCATCAACATGCGAAAACAGCGCCGACGTTCTTCGTACCCAGTTGGCGGCGCGACGGGCAGGCCGTCCCACTTGGCGGCCGTCGGCGCGCTGCTTCGCTGGCGGACCGCGTCGATGAGGGCGCTCGCCTTGACCGGCCGCGCGTGAACCGCCGCGAGTCGTTCGCCGATGGTTTCTCGGAAGACCTCGACTTGTTCCGGCCAGGCCACCAGGTGCACCGGCGCGGCCGGTGCCGCCTGCGCTAGCACCGCGAACAGCTCGAGCCCGCGCTGAAGGAGCGACTCGGCCGTCACCAACACGACATCTCCCGGCCAGCGCCGAAGCGCCGCGATCGATCCCACCTCGGAAATGTTCACGATCCCGTCGAGAACGTCGACGCAGCGTGCGTACAGCTCCGGGTCAATACCGAGGATCACGACGCGACAGTCACGGTTGATCGGCTTCAAGGGGTGCTCCTGCTGAAGGGTCCGCACCACTGAACGACCGCAACCCCATGGGGCTTGAGGATCAATCGGCGGTCGGCCGACGCGGGATGTCACCACCGCGGGCCGTGCGCCGCTCAGCGCGTGATGATCACGCCGCCGAGCACGTTTTTTCCTTCGTAGGCGTCGAACTCGAGCCGCATTCCCGGATGGTGGTGCACCTCGAACGTGCCAAAGCCTCGATCGTCCTCGACTTTTTCCACCTTCGTGGGTTTCGGCAGCTCTTTTTCGACCTCGGTCTTGAGCATTCCGAGCGTGAGGTCCGGTGGAAGGGCGCCGTTGAAGATGCCGTATTGGCGCGGTTTTTTCGACCGGTCCACGCCAGCGGCGCGATAGGCGCGGTGCACGTGGACTTGCGAGACCTGTCCGTCGGTCAACCGAAACTCGACGGCGCGACTCACGTATCGACAGACCGCCTCGTCGAGATCCTGACAAGCCAGATCCATGTGACGTTCGACGGTCTCGGTCGAGGCTCCGAGTCGGATCGGCCCCACGCCCTTGCCGGCGACGATCGCCAATCTTGGGCCGGTGGCGACGAACCACTTTCTCTTTCCGACCTCGAAGAGCTTTTTCGGCGCTCCGCTCGCGGCCGCCGCCGCCGACGTGAGAGGCGCGGTGCCGGAATCCACTTTGGATTTGCACCCGCTGCCGAGCGCTACCGCCATGATCATGCCCGAGATGCCCGCGATGTTCACTTCCACTCCCGAAACTTCTGCGCGATAGGCATGCGGCGCCCCATTCCGAAGGCTTTTCGAGTGACGATGATCCCAGGCGCCGCTTGACGTCGTTTGTACTCGGAAAATTGTACCAGGCGAATGACCTTGTCCACCATTGCCGGATCGTGCCCTTCGGCGACGAGCTCATCGCGCCCGAGGCCACGCTCGACGTGCCCTTCGAGCACCGGATCCAGCAACTCGTAGTCCGGCAGCGAGTCCGAGTCCCTTTGATCCGGCCGGAGCTCGGCTGATGGCGGTTTTTCGATGCTGTTTTTCGGAATGCGCTCGCCGTGGCGGTTCACCCAACGGGCGATGCGCCACACCATGGTTTTTGGAATGTCGCTGATGACCGACAGCCCGCCCACCATGTCGCCGTAGAGCGTGCAGTACCCCACGGCAATTTCGCTCTTGTTGCCCGTCGTCAGCACCAGCGCGCCGGTTCGGTTCGACATGGCCATCACGGTGGCTCCGCGGATCCTCGCCTGAACGTTTTCGAGCGTGACGTCGGACTCGGGCGGCGCGCGCACCTCGTCGAGAGTTTTGCCGAGACCATCGATGTAGGCCTGAAAAACCGGGTCGATGTCGACGACATGAAACTCGAGGCCCAGGTTGTCCGCCAGTGCTCGCGCGTCCGTCAGTGAGCCTTCGCTCGAGTGACGCGTCGGCAGCGCCATGCCGATGACGTTGGCCGCACCGAGCGCGTCGGCGGCAATGGTCGCGACTAGCGCCGAGTCGATGCCTCCGCTCAGCCCGATGACTACTCGGGAAAAGCCGCACTTTTTCGTGTAGTCGCGCACGCCGGTCAACAGGGCGCCGTAGGCGGCGGCTTCGTCGCTGTCGGGCTCGTCCGCTATCGGCGACGGGGCTTCGGTGTCGACGAGAAGCAGCGCCTCTTCGAACGCCGGCGCTCTGCCGATGACGTTGCCCTTCGCGTCCCACACCGTGCTCCGCCCATCGAAGATGAGCTCGTCGTTGCCGCCCACTTGGTTCGTCAGCACCGTGACGACCTCGTGCGTTTTTGCGACCTGGCCGAACACTCGGGCACGCTCCGTGAGCTTGGGCAGAGTGAACGGGCTGGCGGACAGATTCACCAACATGTCGGTGTTTTCGGCACCGATTCCTTCGAGTGGATTGCTAGCGTAGCGGGCCCGAGGGAAGTCCGTTTCGGCCCAAGCGTCCTCGCAAATCGTGATCGCCACTCGGTGGCCATCGACGTCGAGTCGGGCGGGGCTGTCACCAGGCTCGAAGTACCTCGCTTCGTCGAAGACGTCGTAGTTCGGGAGGAGCTTTTTTCGACATCGGGCGAGCACCCGGCCACCGCTCACGGCGACCGCTTCGTTGTACAGTCGCCGCCCGGGCGGCCCGTCGGTGCCACCCAGGGTTCCAAAGATCAACACGATGCCCTCTGGCGATTGCTCGATGACACGTTCGGTCGTCCGGCGCGCGGCATGAACGAATGCCAGCCGGTCAAGCAAGTCGCGCGGCGGGTAGCCCACGAGGGCGAGCTCCGGCGTCACCGCCAGCTCTGCGCCGGCTCGCGCGGCCTTCGTTGCCATCTCGAGCACCCTCTGGGCGTTCTCGTCGAGCGCCCCCACGGTGGGATTCATTTGGAAAAGCGCGACCTTCACGGCGTCACCAATGGCCGGTAGTGTAGCGCCTCGATTGAGTCATGACCCATTCACTGGATGATCGTCGATTCGTGTTCATCACCGGGAAAGGCGGTGTGGGCAAGAGCACCGTGACCGCGGCGCTCGCGAAGGCCCTCGGTCGTCGTGGCAAGCGCGTGCTCATCGCAATGTGCGACGTGAAGGAGCGGATGTCCACGCTTCTCGGAGTGCCTCCCATCGAGTCCGAGATCGTCGAGGTCGCCCCGGGTGTCTCCGCAGTGCACATCACGGCGGAAGAAGCGATGCGCGAGTACGGCGAGATGATCCTCAAGAGTCGCACCGTCTCCGGCGCGGTCTTCGACAACAAGTACACGCGGTCGTTCTTCGCGGCGGTGCCGGGCCTGTACGAATGGGCCATGCTCGGCAAGGCTTGGTACCACTCGATCGAAGAAGAAAAGAGTGGGCGCCAACGCTTCGACGTCGTGCTCTTCGACGCGCCCGCGACCGGCCACGGCCTCGACATGCTGCGCGTCCCCAAGGTCATCGTGGACGTCGTGCCCCCGGGCGTTCTGCGCCGCGACGCCGAGCGCGCCTGGACCATGTTCCGGGATCCCGCTCAGTGTGGCGTCGTCGTCGTCACCCTCCCCGAAGACATGCCGGCGAACGAGACCCTCGAGCTGCTCGACTCGCTCGAAAACGAGCTCGACTTGCCCGTCGCTCTGCTCGTCGTCAACGCCGTCCTCGAGGAGCTCTTCAGCGAACCCGAACGCAAGAAGCTGCTCGAGCCCCGGGCCCTCGACCGCAACGAGCCCGGCGACGAAGCCATCGCCGCCGGAGTCCGCCGGTCCATCCGAGAGCGCGTGCAAGCCGATGCGCTCGCGAAGCTCGAAGGCGTCGAAGCTCCGCAGCTCCGCCTCCCGCTCCTACTGCGAGAAGCCGCCGCCCCCGACGCCGTCGAAGAGCTTTCGAAGCTCTTCTGACCGGCCGCCCACCGGCGACCGGCCGAGCCTCTGTCGTTGCGATCTAGAACCGGTCCCCCTTGATGCTCGTGCCGTTGACCCACAGAGCGACCGAGAAGCTCCGGCCGGCGGCGACTTCCACGCCTTCGACGGCACCGGCGGGCATTCCCGTGAACGTGTGCCCCGCTGCGAGGATGTCGCAGTCGAAACCCACCGCGGTCATGCCGAGCTGGTGAGTCGGTTCTTCGGCGTCGGCGAGGGTGTGACCGAGGGACCATCCGTAGATCGTCGAGGAGATGGCAGGCGCTGCCGGCAAAAGCTCGGGAGCGCCGGCGACGACCTGGGGAAGACACGCGGTGCTGCCGCGCAGACCACGTGCGGTGAACAGGACGGTGTCACGGTCGACGCCGTCTTGGCGCCAAGCGATGGCGAACTGACGGCCGTCGAAGTGGATGGTGGGATGGTCCGCCACAGCGGTGCGGTGGCTGAGCTGCTCGGTGTACTGCACCCCGAGATCGCGGTCCAAACGCCCGAAGTGGACTTGGTCGCCCACCGAGCTTCCAACGCTCGGCTCGGTCCAGACGAGGCCGAAGCCGTCTTCGCCCCACACGATCTCGGGCGACGTGCTCGGTCCGGGGTTGTGTGAGACGCGAGACGCGAGACCGAGCAAAAGGCCGCGCTCGTCTAGCCGTTGGGCCATGATTTCGGTGCCGCCTTCTTCGTCGTCATAGTGGGAGTCGGCCCACGCGACGACCCAGCCGGGCCCCTCCATCGACACGGATGGGGACGACACACCGGTTATCGATGCGGAAACCGCGACCGGGAGAGTCAGCGCGTGCCCTTCCGACGAGACCGTTTGAAAGTAGACGGACTCGAAGCCGCGGTCTTCGTCGACCCAAGTGATCCCGAAGGAACCGCCGTTCTCGGCTATCTTTGGGCTGTGGCTATTTCTGGGATCGTCGGTGAGGCGAACGGGACCTCGCACGAGGTCGCCCTCGGCATCGAGGGTGGCGAAGTAGATCTCCCGGTTCGCGTCGCGGGTGTCGACCCACACGACGCCGAAGGCGTTGGCGATCGAGGACCAGGCGACATCGACTCCCGAGACGTTTCCTCGACTCGCCACCAGGGTCCGCGGGTCGAGAACGTCGTCGGCGTTCGGCTCGGGGCGGACCGGAAGAACTTCCGGACTGTCGCCTTCTTCGGGCGGGTCGACGGCCGGATCCGGCGTGCCGGCGGGCGGATCTTCATCGGGTAGACCAGCGGGCGTCGTCAGGGCCGCGCCCCCGCCGAGCTTCGGGCCGGAGGCTTCCGGCCCATCGACGGTCTGCTCGATTCCCACCGAGGGATCCTGCCCATCGGCGGCTTCGTCGGCGCGGAACGGCTCGCTCGACAGCGCGCATCCGAAGACCGGGGCACTGGCAACAACGAGGGCAAAGCAGGAGATCGTGCGGCTTTTTCGGTGAGACATGGGTTCCTCCCCCGGGGCACGGCTGGCCACGGTTGCGCCCCCATCGGTCTCAGCCCGAGGTCAGTTGCGGAAAAAATGCTCGCGACCTCGAAAAAATGAGGAGGTCATCAGGGCTCGGGCAGGCATTCACCCCAGCACTGCGGCTCCGAGCACCCTCCGCCAGCTCCCGCCGAGCCTGCAAAACCACCGGCGCCGCTGCCCCCGCCGCAAGGCGATTGCGCGCACATCGGGCGACACGTGAAGCCAGCCGCACAGTCCGTGTAGGCGCACGGATCGGGCGGTCGCGGACCCCGGCGGCTCTCGAGCTCGTGTCAGGCCGCGGGCGCGAACACGTCGGCGAGTCCCACCTCGGTCAGCCACGCCGTGACGGCGCTCCGCTCGGTAGCGGCGAGCGACCGGATGCGATCGTGCACCATGGCTCTCGATCGCTCCGGGTACGGTCTGGCGAGGTAGCTGACTTCTTCTTCGTGTACGGTCGCCACGAACGCCTTGGTTCCCGACGCGAGCGCCTCGGCGTTGCCTAGAACGAACGAGCGATACGCTTCCGTCATTTCAGCGACGACGAAACGAGCGAACGTCGTGCTCTCGGGGAACGCCGCGAGCTCGCCGGTGCCGTCCCAATCCGTATTTTTCATCCAGTCGCTGACCCGCTGGTATTTGGCGACGAGCCTCTTCGGCACGGGATCGGCGGCAAAGTGCGCTCGCAACCCACCGAGCAGCACCGCGTCGACGGCGCATGGCCGGTCTCCCAGCGCGTACCGGCTCTCGCCGAGTTGGGTCTCGAGCGCTCGAAGGATGCGGGCGTACTCTTCCTCCGCGGCCTTCTGTTGAGTTTCGCTGTCGGTGCCGGTGGCGCGGCAAGCACGGGCGCCCCAGCTGGCGATCATCGCGGCGACATTCGTTTGCATCTCTTCGTCGCCCGGCACGGTCTCGGCGGCGATTCTGGGCGCGGCCCATGCGGCCGACTCGGGGTGGTGCCAGCGGTAGTGCACCGCCGTTCGGGGGATCCACTCGTCGAACCAGTCTTCGATGACGTGCACGAGCACTCCTAGCGGGCCCGCTGGATACATTCTCCGGGACGGAAAACGGGCATCGAGCGCGGTCATCGTCGGTGTCGTGTCCGCGAGCATCCAGTTTTCTCGGGTGTGAAGGACGGGGATCTGATGCGTCCCGGCCCGCTGCTCGAGCTCATCGCGGACGGCGGCGGACTTCGAGCGAAACTCGAATTGCGCGCTGTAGAATTGCATCGCGGCTTCGAGCTTCTTGCTGAAGTAGCTCAGCTGGTTGCCGTACAGTACGTAGCCGTCGGTGGGCGCGGAGATCGTCACTGCTACTTCTCCGGGCTCAAGGGCTCGGGCTCGGGCGTGGCCATCGGCGGCCTGGGTATCGGCGGCGGTGGCGCTGGAGGCGCGGGCGCAACCGGAGCGGGCGGTGGTGGAGGCGGCGGCGGTGCGGGAGGCGGTGGCGCCGGCGGTTTCACCGGGGTCGGTGGCTTCGGCGGTGGCGGTGGCGGTGGTGGTTTGGGCGGCGCCGCGGGCTTCGGCGGCGGTGCGGGCCGTTTGGCGGGGGCCGGCGGGGGTCGCTTCCCCTTGGAGAAATTCTCGACGAAGTCCTTCACCAGCTCGCGCATCATCTGGCGATACGTCTGCTCCTCGGGGCCGGCGGCGCGTCCCGCGATCGTCGCGCTTCCCGACGCCGACGGCACGGTAGCACCGGCGCGCGGCGTCGGGACGCGAACGGCGCGTTGCTCCCATCCTTCTTCGCCGTCGAACGCCGTGACTTCGACGAGCGACGTCTTGTCGAGCGCGTCGAACATGGTGCCTCGATAAAACCAGAGCGACTGTCCCGTGGAGGTGTCGATCGCGTTGACGTCGAGAGAGGCGCCGAGCCGTTCGACCGCGCTGACGTGCGCTTCGTGCGGCTTGACCATGCCAACCAAGACCGCTTCGTCGCTCGAATCGACGTCGGCCTTCTCGTCGGTGACCCGGGTGCCGTCCTTGGTGATCCCGACGAAGGAGCGACGCCAATCGACTTTCACGTCGGGAGTGACTTTGACCCTCTGGAGTGAATTGATCTGGAAGAGCACTTGGGCGCCGAGCCGGCGCGATGCGGCGCTCGGCGTGATTTTTTCGGCGCGCACCAGGTTCGCGAGCGCGCTCCAAGACGTGACTCGAAAGCCCGCTCGAGTGAGGGCTCGCTCGAGCTCGCCGAGCTCGACGCCGCACTCGGTGGCCATGACCGTGCCCGTCGCGCTCGCGCGACCGGAAGCATCCGCCGCGGACCGATTAGCGCAGTAGTCCGGCGCTTGCACGGCAACGCTGTGGATCTTGCCGACAAGCGCGTCGTATTCGGGGGTCGGGGTCACCTCGACGTCGAGGGGCTTGGAGCGTTCGGATACCTGTGACCGCACCAGCACCCAGGGCGAGCCGCCACAAGCCCCAAGCAGAACGAGGACGGCGGCGAGGCCCGCGCCGCGGACCCGCGGGCCGAGGAAGCTGAACGAACGACCGAGTAGCGCCATGGAAGATCTCCTGCCGCGTGAGCGAGCCCGTCTCGTCACGCCTGCAGCACGGACGTTAACGCTACTCGGCGTCGTGTGCTAGCGCTCGGCGAGGACCGGACGGCGGGGGTTTGAGCGCTGCCATCATGCGCCGCAAGCCATCGACGAGCGGTGGCGTTGGATCACCGTCGAGCTCGTATCCCCCGGTGCTTCGTCCTCGTTCGTCCGCCAGCCACAGCGTGGCGCGTTCTCCGTCGGGCCCAACTAGACCGAGCACGGCCTTGTCTTCGCCCACGTCGAGCGAGTGCCATTCGACGTCGCCGAAAGGCGCGGCTTCACGGAGCTTCTGAAGACGTGAGGCGATGCCGCGCGACGTCTCACCCGCGAGCGCGTCGCCTCCGGCTGGATGCCAAACACGATGCCCCGACCGCGCGAGCTCTTGCCAGAGAGCGTCGATCCCGAGCTGCGCGACGGCGCGGTCCGGTGGCACTTCGAGCACGTGGAAGCTGAAGAGATCGAAGCTCCCCGCGCCCGGTCCAGGTGGGCGGAGCTCGACCACGAGCCGCTTTGCGGCGAGTGGCCCGTCACCTCCCACGCGCAGAGTGACACGCACCAAGACATCTCCCGAGTGGATACCGACGGCCGGCGCATAGGGCTTCGGCGGCTCCCACTTTTCGAGCCGCTGCACCGTCGGTTCGAGGTGCACCCCGAAAAGCCGGAAGCCCGGGTCGGCCTTGCGCAGGCGCTCGGCGGTGACCGGGACGAGCTCGTCCGTCCCGTACATGTCTCGGTACCGGTCGAAGATCCCGTTGCAGCGACGGTCGAAGACGCAAGAGGCGCAGCTCGGGATCTTTCCTTTGTCCCGACGCTTGACGAAGTACTTGTCCCACGGGCGGCTGAGCTCGTTGTCGCCGTCGACCGCGATCGTCGACGTCGTTTCCCCGTCGTGATGGATTCGGTGGGCGAGCTCCGGCGCGATGCAATACGGCAGGTTGCCGATGTTGACGTCGAAGTCGTCCGGGAATCCTTCGACCATGTGTCGGAGCGGCTCGACCATCGACGAGTAGCGAGGAATCATCGCTCGGTAGTCGTCTTCGCTGCGTTCGCCGGCGTCGTTCGGCCGGATCATGTCGAGATGCAGCTGGGTGACGCCGTGTCGGGCGAGCAACTCGGGGAACTCGTGCACCGACTCGTAGTTCGATTGCACGACGCACATGTTGACCGTGATGCGCTGACCGCGGTCCTTCAGATGCTGCATCGAGCGTAGGATGCGGTCGAACGAGCCGGCCTTGAGGGTCGTGCGCTCGTGGGTTTCCTTGTTCGCTCCCTGAATGGAGATGCGCCAGGTCAGGTTGCCCCCGATGGCGAGCACCTCGTCGATGAAGGCCGCGCGAGCGGTTTTCACACCATTGGTGAAGATGACGATCTCTCTGAAACCCAGATTGACGGCGTGTCGGACCACGTCCTTGAACGCTGGCTGAAGCGTGGGCTCACCGCCGAGGATGGTCAGCTTGCGATTGCCCGCCTCGTAGGCCTCGCTGACCCGCGAAAGGATGGGATCCAGGGCCAAGGGCCGCGCGCGGCCGAACGCCGTCTGCTGTCCACTGACGCAGAAAACGCAACGATTGTTGCACATGTGGCCGAGCTGAATCTCGGCTTGCCGCTCGGGCTCCATGCGAAGCCTCAGTCTACCAATCGACTCGGGATTTGCACGGCGAGGCACTTTTTGCCCGCGCCACGCGATTGCGGCGGCGTTTCGCTCAGGGGTTCTCGTTAGCGGCCTGGGTGAGCAAGCCTTCGGCGAGCGCGACCAGGTTGTCCGCGTCGACCACTCGGCTCGACAATACCGTTCCCGCCGCGTCGCTGACGAAAACCCGGAGCAGGTGCTTCTGAAGCGACGTGAACACGATGAAAGGCGTCGAGTTCCCCGTGGCCCGTGCTCGCGCGAGGGCCTGAAGGCCGGTGCCGCTCGGCAGCTGAGCGTTGGTGATGACGAGCGCGGCCCCCGCGGTCGACATCAACTGAAGCTCGAGCTCGGTGCCACTCGAGACCTCGAGAATGTCCGACCGGACCCGAGAAAGCACCGGCCTGAGCCAGGCACGCACCGAGGGATCGGCGTCCGCGATGAGGATGCGCGGGAGGGATTTTTCTCGCTCGCCGCTCGCCGGCGGCGACGAAGTCGACGGAGCTGCGGGTTTTGAAGAGCGGCGGCGGCGCTGGGCGTTCATCGGATCGAGCTCGTGTTCGTTGGTTTCCGAGCGTCGCCTTCCATGGCTGTTTGCGCGTGACCCCTCACGCTGCGCCCATCGGAGATGACCGGGCATAGAGCAGGAAGCGTGCCGGATGCCACCTGCACCTAAGTGTTTGGAATTGCGGAACGGTCACTTGCTCGATCGAGTCACCAGTGCAGATCTGAAGTTTCATACTTGAAACACGTAGTTGCCGAGCTGCGCGATTGCTCCGCCGGTTCGAGAGCGAGGGACTGCTGATCATGGCGATTTACCACGAAAGCGTTTTTTGCGAACGGTTTTCACCGACGCGCTGCGGCACGCTTTGCCCGCCCGTGTCGTGTCCGATATCGAGTCAGGTTTTTCCGTCGACGATGGCGGACCAGTCCGGGGCTTCGAGGTCGGCGTGATCGACGAGGTCTATTTGGGCGAGTTGCAGCTTGCCTGCGAGATCCACGTTCACCGACTGCCAACGGGTGTACGCGTCGAGCACCCATATGCCGCTCTCACGGGTTTCGTTCCCCGACCACCCGTTGCCGCCGAACGGAAGGTGAGCCTCCGCGCCGGTCGTGGAGTTGTTGATGCTGCTCATGCCGGCGCCAATTTCCTCCTTGAACCTCAACATCGACGCCGCGTCGTTCGTGTAGATTGCACTCGAAAGACCGTAAGGTGTCCCGTTGGCCGCTTCGATCGCTGCGTCGATTCCGTCCACCTCGACCAGGTTCACCGTCGGCCCAAAGCACTCAACCTGCGCGATTCTCATCGACATCGTGACCGAGCCGAAGATGCGAGGGCCGCCGTAGATCCCCCGGGCCGCATCGCCGGAGAACTTATCGATCTCGGTGCCGTTGGTGATCGGCACGCCGTCGAGCAGGAGCTTGGCGCCGTCGTCCAGCCCCACTTGGCGTTGAGCCACCCAGTTGTCGCGGAATCTCTCGTTGATGAACGGTCCGTAGTCGATGGACTCGTCGTTGGGATCACCGACCGCGAGTTTTCGCGCACGCTCGACGAGGCGGGCCGTGAGCTCGGGCATGACGCGTTTGTCGGCGATGATGTTGCCGCAACTGGTGCAGCGCTGGCCGGCGGTTCCGAATGACGACCAGAGAGCGCCGTCGACGGCGAGGTCCAAGTTCGCGTCGGCGAGCACTACGAGCGGATTTTTTCCTCCGAGCTCGAGGGAGGGGCGCTTGAGATTTCGACCGCAGACTTCTCCGATCTTTCGGCCGACGGCGGTCGATCCGGTGAACGAAATCTTGTCGAGCAGCCCGTGGTCCATCTGTTCGACGAGGTATTGGCCCGCACTGCCGGCGCCGGCGCCGTGCACGATCGAGATGACGCCCGCCGGCAAACCGGCTCGACGCCACAGATCGGCAAAAAGCGCCGCGGTTCCCGGAGCGTCGTCCGACGGCTTCCAGACGACCGAGTTCCCACACAGAACGGCTGGAACGATCTTCCACGAGGGCACCGCGACCGGAAAGTTGCCGGCGGTGATGACGCCGACCACGCCGACTGGTCGGCGATAGGTGAACAGCTCCTTGTGCGGGAGCTCGCTCGGCACCGTCTGGCCGTAGAGACGACGCCCCTCGCTTTGGAAGAATTCGGCGGTGTCGATGGCCTCCTGCACGCTCCCCCGAGCCTCGCGAATCGGTTTGCCCATCTCCCGGGTGGCGAATCGAGACAGCGGTTCCTTTTCTCGCGTCAGAAGGTGTCCGAGCCGTCCGATGACCTGCGCGCGCTGGGGAGCGGGGACCCGAGCCCAAGCCTTCTGGGCCGCCCGAGCCTTTTCGCAGGCTTCGCGGACCTCTTCGGCGGTGCTCATGGGCGCGATGGTCACGAGATCGTCGCGATTCACCGGGCTTCTTCGCTCGAAGGTCTTGCTCGGGCGGCGTTCTTCTCCACCGATCCAGTTGCTGACGAGGAGGGTTGCTGGCGCGCCGGCGGCCTGCGTTTGGGTCTGCATCCTCCCGAGGGTGAGCCCGGCTCAGCCCTGGCGCAAGCCGAGCACCGCTCGTCCGGGGTAGGCTCGGGCTCGGGTGACGAAGACGACCGAAATGTCGACGCCGAGGAGGCGGTTGAACTTCCGGGCGGGGTGGGTGCGACTCGCGCTCAGCGGTGCGGGCATGCTGCTGCTCCCACTGATGACGCCACGCACGCGTCAACACATCTGGGTGCTCGCCGCGTACTTCATTTGCGCCGCTGTCGTTCAGGTCGCGATCTATCGCGACATCGGGGGTCGTTTCCGACAACTCGCCACCGGCTTCATCGACCTCGGCGTTCTGACGTTCTTCCTGCACCTGCTCGGGAGCCAATCGTCGGTGCTGGTGACGCTCTACATGCTCATCGGCATGCTGTACGCGCTCGCGTTGGGACTGCGCAACGCACAGATTCTGGCGGTGTTCGGATCGGCAGCATACGTGCTCGTCACGCTTTCGGAGGCCTATGGCGTGTTGCCCTACGCCCCGGACGGCGCTCCGTGGGCAGAACCGCCCCATCGCAACGTGTTCCTCATCGCTGCCGTCGGGTTTCCGATCGTGTTTCTTGGCGCAGTGACCCTCGTCGGCAAGTTGCTGGAGGAGGTCAAGAGCCGCGAAGCTCAGCTCGAGCACATCAGTCAACACGACTATCTGACGAAACTGTCGAACCGCCGACATTTGCTCGAGCGCATCGAGCTCGAGGTGGCGAGGGTGAGTCGGGGCCACCCGTTAGTCGCGGCGATGATCGACCTCGATCGTTTCAAGGCCGTGAACGACGAGCACGGCCACATTCGGGGCGACGAGCTACTGTCGGAGATCGCCCGAGCGCTGCAGGATGCCACCCGCCGAGTGGACGTGGTGGGCCGCTACGGAGGTGACGAGTTCTTGGTGCTTTTGCCGGACACGCCTCCCGCCAATGCAAAAAAGGTCGTGAATCGGCTGGTCGAGTCCGTGCGCCGGGTGGGCCTCGAGTTCGATTCCGAACGGCCGGTGACTGCGAGCATCGGAGTCGCCGAAGCGGTCGCGGGCGACGACGCCGTGGCTCTGCTGCAACGGGCAGACAAACAGGCGTACGAAGCGAAACGCGCTGGCGGTGACCGCGCCGTCGGGCTCTGAGAACCCTCGGACTGGAGTCCCCGGATGAGGAGCGCGACTAGTCCCCTGGATCTGTGATTCGACGGCAAAGGCACAGATCTGATCCGTGTCCCGATTCTTTCCAGAGTGTGGTGGACCCCTGGTCCACCACACTAGCGGCAGGTGGCGGTAAAGATGTCGCAGGTGCCGGCGTCGGCGCAGTGCTGGTCGCCGGTGCATTGCACGCAGCGACTCCCCGGCAGTTGGCAGATCGGCAGCCCGGGCTCCTCACAATGGCCGTCGTTGTTGCACTCGACGCAGACTTTTACCAACGGCTCGCACACCGGCGTGGCGGAGCCCGCGGGACAATCGAGATCGGTCATGCAGGGCACGCAGCGATTGCTGGCGAGATCGCAGTACGGTGCAGGCGGCCCACAATCGCCCGCGTTCAGGCACTGAACGCAGCGTCGAAACAACGGATGACAAACGGGCCGCTCGCCGCCACATTCGCCGTTGTTCGAGCACTCCACGCACGAGCCGAACATTGGATCACAGCGCGGGGCGCTGGTGCAGTGCCCGTCGGTGGCGCAGGGTTCCGCGCCGGTGCACACCCAAGTTCCCGCGCAGACACAGTTGACGATCTGGCCGCCTCCGTGCGTGTAGATGCAGCCACCGGCGAGGTTGTCGGTGAGGATGTTGCACTGAAGTGGCGGCGGCACGTCGGGCGGGCATGGCGGCGGGGGTGAGGCGGCGGTGAAAGGGTCGGTCGGCGGTCCGCCACCAAGAGCCGCGCCGCCGCCCTGAGCGCCGCCGCCGCTACCACCCTGAGCGCCGCCAGCCCCGCCGACGGCCGTACTGCCGCCGACTGCGGCACTTCCACCAACCGCCGTGCTGCCGCCCACGGCGGAGCCACCCGACCCTGCGGGCATACCGGCGGAGGCAGCGGATCCTCCGGCGCCGTTCGTGCTCGCGTCGCGCGGGCCGCTGCCTCCGAAGCTCCCCTCGTCGAACAAGCCGTCCCCGGAGGTTCCCCCGCAGCTCGCGGCGAGAAGGGCGAGCATCACGGCTGCGCGAGCGTTGGGTTCCACGCGATGACCCCTACTCGCCCCTCATCCGACGACCGTTCGGGCCAAGCGCTCGTAGAGCATGGCGGCGAGCTCGGGATCGGCCGAGCAAACTTCGCGAAAGTCGTCGGCGCGGATCCGCAGTGCGCGGACCGGTGTCTTGGTCATGCACAGCTGGCTGCCCTTTTTCCCGCCGCTGGCGAGAGACTCGGGGTAGAGCAACGACGAGGCGCCGAGGGACCAACCGTCCGGCAGGGCGACTTGCCCTTCGAGCACGATGTAGCCCACCCGGTCGTTGGTGAAGAAGCGCGGCACGTGCTCGTCGGCACCGAAGCTGACTTCGACGGCGGCGCTCAGCGTTCGTCCCACCAGCTGTTTGTCGAGGTCGGCGAAGAGGGGACACTGGCACGCGTAGGCGAAGTCGCGTTGCGCGAGCCCACCGTCGTAGGCGACTTGGTCGGCGATGCGATGGAACACGTCGACGACGAGCGCGGTCGCGTTGTCGCGCCCCTTGCGTTCGAGCGCCGCATTTACGAGCGCGAAGGCCGCTTCGTCGGTGTTGCCCTTCGGGGCGAAGCTCTGAAACGTGGCTTCGTCGCCGAGCGGACCGTACACGCCGTCTGTGACGAGAATCAGTCGGTCCCCTTCGTTGACCTCGGTGGTGAGCATTTCAACGTTTGGTTTGCGATCGGAGCCAAGCACGCTGGTGAGGGCGTTGCGCGCCGGCGGCGGCTTCGACGGCGTCTCGAGGCCGCGCGCCACGAGTGAGCCGCCGATCGTGTGGTCGTGGGTGAGCTGGATCGTCGCTGTCGGCCTCGTGAGGTAGACGCGCCCGTCGCCCACGTGCGCCACGAAGGCGCGGCTCGCGACGAGAACGACGGCGTCCAGCGTGCAGCCCATGCCGCGACGCGACTTCTCCCGTTCGGTCTCGCTCCTCACGGCCTTGTGGGCGCGTTGCACGACCCATTCGAGATTCTTGAGCACCTGCTCGCGCGCCTCGAGGGTCGGGCCCGAGCGATAGGCGTCGAAGCTCTCGCCGACTGCCGGGGTTTGGATGGCCCGGACGAACGTCTCGCAGGCGATGGCCGACGCCACCTCACCCGATGCGTGGCCGCCCATACCGTCGGCAACGACGAACGACCCGGTGGCCATGTCCGCGCGCCAGCTGTCCTCGTTGTTTTCGCGAACCGTCCCGGCGTGTGAAACGCCGGCGAACTTCACCGAGTGGTCGAACTTCGGCAGACCCCAACTCATCGCGCCGCAGGATACACAGCAGCCCCGACCGAGTCGCCGCGGAAATTGGCGATTTTCAGCCGGTCGCCACGGTCGATTGGGCTTCGGCCGTCGACGACGCGCCCCGACAGCACAGAGTGCTGAACACCGGGCTGGTTGGTTCGCGGGCTGCCACCGGCGCGCAGGTGTGCTCAGGCGTTCGATCGGAAGTCGGATGCAGCTCCACGACCGGGCTGAACGGCGGAGGTGCCGGCTGGGTGGGAGCTGAAGTTCGTTCGGGCGCCGGCGCGGGCTCCGTAGGCGCTCCGCTGAGCTCGTCGACGAAGCTGACGACGGGCGCCGTCGGCGGCACGAGAACGTCTGGCACGCTCGGAGGGTCTTCGGCCCGCTCGACTCGAGCCACGGGCACGTCCTCGGGACGCCCGGAAGCCGGGATCACGGCGCTCTCTGGCACACGGACGACGCTCGATGTCGGTTCGGAAGCCGACGCCAGTTCGGAGGCGGAGCGCGGTTCGGAGGCGGAGCGCGGTTCGGAGATCGAGTCGAAGTCCAACGGCGGGACGCGTTCGCCCTGCTGACGTACGAAGGTTGCCCGCACTCTCCAGCGTCGAGCCACCAGCCACAGGGTCGCGGCGAGGGCGCCAAGCAGCAATAACCCGATGGCAGTGCCGGGCCCGGCAAGCAACGCCAGAACGAAGCTACCCAGAGTCAAGGTCGCCGCTGCCGCCGCGAGTCGTCCCGGCGTCGGAGCCGACGGCGTGGCTTTTCTCAGGAGCTCGTTGCACGTCTCGAGGCAAAGAGAGCACCACGCTTCGTTGGCCGCTTCGTGTTCAGGGCACATCCAACCACCGCAAGCTCCGCATCGGCTACCGTAGCTTGCGCCGCCGCAGACCACGCAGTCGAGTTGTCGCGGCGCTTCGGACGCACCGTCGCATTCCGTCTCGGCTTCGGGAGGTGCGCTCGAACCAGAGTTCTGCGCCTTCGCCTTGGGGACCATCGAAGGAGGCGGGCGGACCGACACCACGCTCATGTCGGGAGTCTCGCCGCGCATCAACGCCCGGGATCGGTGGCGAAGGGCGGCCATCTCGTCCCAAAGCGCATCGAGCTGTGGCGCCGAGATGTCGAGGTAGGAGGCGGCATCGCTCCGGGCGATTTCGTCGATGTTCTCGCGCGAATTGCTGCTCTCGAGCGCGTAGCTGATGGCGTCGGCGAGTCGGAGCGCGTTGACCATCATCGCCATCGACGAGCTCGCTTGGTAGGCGAGCTCGACCCGGTGGTGCCAAGCGATCACCTGCGGAATTGGCTCCGGAATGTTCCACGCCCGTAGAACGTGAGCGCCGAGCACCCCGTGATCGAACCCGAAGAGCTCGACCTCGTGTGGATGAATCGAGTCCGGTGAGCTCTGATGGCGTCGGAGCAGGTGCGAGTACTCGGTTCCCTCGGTTTCGATCAGCATCAGCTTGCCGATGTCGTGCAGGAATCCACAAGTGAAGAGATCGTCGCCGTTGAGTCCGAGGTGACCCGCCAAGTATCGGCAGAGCGCCGCAACGACGGTGCCGTGCTCCACCACCGTCTGCGCCGCGCTGTTGCCGGCCTCGAACATGTCGAGCACGGCGGCCGTCGTGGCTATTTGGTGAAGCTTCTCGAGGCCGACGAGGGGCGCGGCGTGCCGCGCGGAGGTGCACCGAACTCTGAGTCCGTAGCCCGCGGAGTTCACCAGTCGCAGCAGCTTCGATGAGAGGCCCGGGTCGGTTTCGAGCACTCGAACGACGTCCTGCATCTTGCAGTCCTCGCTCGCGGTCAGCTCGTTCAGCCGGTTCACCGCCGCCGGGAAAGGTTTCGCACCGATTATGCGGCCCACCCGAGCCGCGACGCTCGCCTCCGCGGCTTTTTTCGCCGCGCTGTCCGTGCCCGGGGCCAGCCAAAGGTCCTCATCGAAGCCGTCCGCCATACCGGAGTTGAACGGCCCGAAATCCCCATGATGGAGCCAAAAAACGCCTGACTGGGCGCGGCCGAGCGTCTATTTCACGGCAGCAATCGCGGTTTCGATGCTCTTGCGCCGAAATCGGCTGCCTTTGTCGTCGAAACCCTGGAGCCTTTCGAGCTCCTTTTGCATCAGGGGCAACGCGTCGGCGCCGAAAAGCCTCTGCATGAGCGCCCACGCCTTTTCTCGATGTTTTTCCTGCCCGACGACCACCGCGAGGTCGCGTGCCACGCGCGGCTCGTCGAGCGCGCGCGGGTCGGCGCCGTGGGCGAGCTCGTAGTGTGTGACGGCGTGGTTCCACCAACCGCGCTTCACGTCTTCGAAAGCCAGCAAGAGCTGCGGCCGAGCGTCGGTGGGGTGCTCTTGACCGTATTTGTAGATCTCCATCGTCTTCTCGCCGCGCATTCGCCGCTCATCGGTCGTCATGAAGTCGTAGGCCACGCGGATGAACTCGGGACCAGGCTCGTCCCAGAAGGCGGGTTTTCCACTGGCGGGTGCGGCCGGCGCGGACGCCGTTGGTGGCGCGACTGAGCGTGTTGCCTCGTTCGCTTGGGTCTTGGGGGCGCTTTGTGTGACCCGGGCCGCCATGGGTTCGTCGCTCGCACGCGGTGGTTGTTTTTCCTTGTCTGCGGACGGCCAGTACACAAAAGCCAGCGCCGCCACCCCGACGCCGACCATCGAGAGGCCCAAGGCGAGCGGCATTCGAGAGGGGGCTCTGACCGTGTCTTTTGGCTCGTCCATCGCGAGTTCCCTCGGGGTTCTAGCAAGTTTGAGGCCCCACGGCGCGTGGCAGCCGACCGCGGCGCTGCGCCCCGGCCTGGAACTAGTGCTGCAATTGCGCTAACCACCGCGCCGCATGGCGACCGATACCCAGAGCCGGGTGCGCAACGTGGCGATCATCGCGCACGTCGACCACGGCAAAACCACGTTGGTCGACGCGATGTTGCGCCAGACGGGGGTGTTTCGCGCCAACGCCGAGCTGACCGATCGTGTGCTCGACAGCAACGATCAGGAGCGTGAGCGCGGCATCACCATCCTCGCGAAGCACGCGAGCGTGACGTGGGGCGAGCACACCATCAACATCATCGACACGCCCGGTCACGCGGATTTCGGCGGCGAAGTCGAGCGCACGCTCGCCATGGCCGACGGCGCGCTCCTGCTCGTCGACGCGGCCGAGGGTCCGCTGCCTCAAACGCGATTCGTGTTGAAGAACGCCTTGGCGCTCGGCCACCCCATCATCGTCGTCATCAACAAGATCGACCGACATGACGCGAGGGCGGAAGACGTCGTATCCGAAGTCTTCGACCTGTTTTGCGACTTGCAGGCGAGCGACGCTCAAGCGGATTTCCCCCTCGTGTACGCCGTCGGCAAAGACGGTGTCGCCAAGCGACAGCTCGAAGACGAGAGCGACAACCTCGAGCCGCTGTTCGAGACTCTCGTCGAGGCGGTGCCGCCACCAAAGGGTGATCCGAAAGCGCCGCTCCGCGTGCTCGTGCACAATATCGAGCACGACGACTACGTTGGTCGGCTTGGCATCGCCCGCGTTTGGGACGGGAGCGTCGCGGTGGGGGATTCGGTGGTGCTTCTGCAGGAGGCGTCCAAGAGCAACCACAAGATCAATGCCCTGTACGGCTACGAAGGGCCGCGTCGCGTCAAGATCGAGAAGGCGAGCGCCGGGGACATCGTTTCGCTGGCCGGGATGGAAGAGGTGCAGATTGGCGACACCATCGCCAGCCCCGGAGACCCCACCGCGATGCCGCGCATCGAGGTCGAAGAGCCGACCATCAAGATTCGTTTCTCGACGAACACGTCGCCGTTTGCCGGCAAGAGCGGCAAGTGGGTGACCTCACGACACCTCCGGGATCGCCTCCAGAAAGAAGCCCGAAGAAACCTCGCGCTCAGGGTGGAAGAGACCGACGACGCTGACGCTTTCATCGTGTTTGGGCGCGGAGAGCTGATGCTGTCGGTCCTCGCCGAGACGATGCGCCGAGAGGGCTACGAGCTCGCCCTCGGCATGCCGGAGGTCGTCACCCGCGAGGTCGACGGCCAACTGTGCGAGCCGATGGAGCGCGTGGTCATCGATGTGCCCGAAGAATTCGTCGGCACGGTGACCACGCATCTCGGCGAGCGTCGCGGCAAGATGATTTCGATGGATCACGTCGGTGGGCGTACTCGCATCGAGTATCGCGCACCGTCGAAGGGGCTCATCGGTTTTCGATCGCAGTTTCTGACGGAAACCCGCGGCACTGGGCTGCTCAACACGATCTTCGACGGCTGGGCGCCGGACACTGGCCCCATGCTTCGCCGGCAGACCGGCGCGCTGGTCTGCGATCGCCCAGGGCGAGCGACGCCGTACGCGCTTTTTCACCTCCAGCCACGCGGCACGCTCTTCATCGGCGGCGGCACGATCGTCTACGAAGGCATGATTTGCGGCGAAGCGAATCGCGCCAACGACATCGACGTCAACGCGACGCGCGAGAAGAAGCTCACCAACATGCGGGCGTCGGGCAAGGACGAAAACGTCATGCTTTCGCCGCACCACAAACACACGATAGAGACCGCGCTCGAGTTCATCGATCGCGACGAGCTCGTGGAGATCACGCCGGACGCGCTCAGGATGAGGAAGAAGATGCTCGACTCGACTTATCGCCCGAAAAAGCGCGAAGGCCGAATTCGCGACTGAGGGTTTCGTCAGCTGGCGCGTTGAACCAAGAGCACGCCCACGATCAGAAAGGCGATCCCGGCGATGCGCTCCCAGTTGATGGGGCGCGCGTCGAAGCCGAACCACGCGAAGTGGTCGATGACCACCGACGCCACGAGCTGACCGGTGACCAAGCACGCCACGAGCAGGAGGGCGCCGAGGCGAGGCGCTGCCACGACGGCGGAGACGACCAACGTTGCCCCGCACAGGCCACCGGTCCATGCCCACCACGGCGCCTGCAGCATGCGGCCCGCTGCGGGTAGCGGAATGCGCATCGCCGCGGTCACCACCGCCAAGGCGACGAGACCTACCAAGAAGTTGAGCACCCCGGCGAGTAACGGATGCCCCACGTGGCGTCTGAATTCCGCGTTGATGCCGGCCTGCGCAGGCAGCACCATTCCCACCGCGACCACGAGCAAGACGAACCCGATCTGCATGCGCTCTGGTTAACACTGCCTGGGCGCGCCCGGCACGAGTGCCGGGAAGAGCTTCGGAGCGCCGCGTGCTGCCGGGCAAAACAGACGCGCCTCGACGCTCACTTGAATCGGGGCGTGTATCGCTGGACGCTTCGGTACTGCGCTGGCCACTCGACCTCGTGGCCTTGCTCGTTGGCGACGTGGCGCGTCCAGTAGGGGTCGTAGAGGTGCGCGCGGGCCAGCACGCAGAGGTCGGCGCGGCCGCCGGCGATGATGCTGTTGGTGTCCCCGTAGGAGGAGAGATTGCCGACGGTCATGGTCTTGATGCCGGCTTCGAGGCGGACCAGCTCGCTGAACGGGGTTTGGAACAGCCGTCCGTAGCGCGGCTTCTGGTCGGGCACGGTTTGGCCGGCGGAAACGTCGATGATGTCGCAGTCGTGCTCGCGAAGCATCTTGGCTGCCTCGACGACGTCGGTCTCGCTGATGCCGCCCGGTGCCCAGTCGGTCGCGCTGATTCGAACGCCGAGCGGCTTGTCTTCCGGCCACGCGCGCCGCACGGCATCGAACAGCTCGAGCGGGAACCGCATACGATTTTCGATCGAGCCGCCGAACTCGTCCGTGCGGTGGTTGGTGAGCGGCGACAGGAAGGTGGCGAGAAGATAGCCATGGGCGAAGTGCAGCTCGAGCAGGTCGAATCCGGCGTCGTTCACCATTCGGGTGGAGCGGACGAAGTCGTCACGAACTCTCTCCATGTCGCCCCGGCTCATCTCCTTCGGGATTTGGCTTTTCGACGAATAGGCGAGGGGTGACGGAGCGAGCAGCGGCCAGTTGCCGTCGTCGAGGGGCTCGTCCGGACCGATCCACATGAGCTTCGTCGAGCCCTTGCGCCCCGCGTGGCCGAGTTGAATGCCGATTTTCGAATCGCTGTGCTCGTGAACGAAGTCGACCACTCGCTTCCAGGCGAGCACGTGTTTGGGGTCGTACATGCCCGCGCATCCCGGCGTGATGCGCGCGTCGCGGCTCACGTCGGTCATCTCCGCCATGACGAGGCCAGCGCCGCCTGTGGCGCGGCTCCCGAGGTGCACGAGGTGCCAGTCGCCGATGAGCCCGTCCTCCGCCGAGTACTGACACATCGGTGACACGACGACGCGATTGTCGAGCTCCAGGCCGCGAAGCCTGAGCGGCGTGAACATCGGCGGCGTTTCTTTGGGCACTTCCGCCCCGCTCTGCTTCGCCGCCTGACGGCGGACCCAGTCGTTCACTTCGCCGACGAGTTCGGGATCCCGCATCTCGAGGTTGTCGTGCGTTACCCGCAGGCTGCGGGTCAGCAGACTGAAGGTGAACTGCAGCGGATCGAGGTCCATGTAGCGTTCGGTGTTCTCGAACCACTCGAGGCTGACCTGCGCGGCTCGCTGGATGCTGCCGACGCGCTCTTTTCCCTCGTTTTCGTAGCTCGCCAAAGCGTCGTCGAGGGACTCGTGCTCACCGAGCGAGCGCACCAGCTCGATGGCGTCCTCCATCGCGAGCTTGGTGCCGGAGCCAATGGAAAAGTGTGCCGTATGAACCGCGTCGCCGACCAACACGACGTTGCCGTGAAACCAGTGCTCGTTCTTGACCGTCGGGAAGTTTCTCCAGAGGCTGCGATTTTTCCTGAGGCGGTGGCCAGCGAGTTGCTTCTCGAAGAGCTTTTCACAGTAGGCGATCGTCTCGTCCTCGGACGCCTGGTCGAGGCCAGCGCGACGCCACGTCTCTTCGCGGCACTCCACGATGAAGGTCGAAGCGTCGGCTTCGTAGCGATAGGCGTGCACCCGGAAGAGTCCGTCTTCGTTCTCCTCGAAGTAGAACGTGAACGCGTCGAACGGAAAACTAGTACCCAGCCAGGTGAACTTGTTCGGTCGCAGCACGACCTTCGGCGAGAACCAGTCGGCGTGCCGCTCGCGAAACACACTGTTGACGCCGTCCGCCACGATGACGAGATCCGCGTCGCCACACTCTTCCAGCGAGCTCACTTCCTTTTCGAAGCTCATCTCGACGCCGAGCTCGCGGCAGCGGTTCTGCAGAATCGTCAGGAGCTTCTGACGGCTCATGCCCGCGAATCCATGACCCGTCGACTTGATGACACGACCGTCGAAGTGCGTGTCGATGTCGTCCCAGTGGTGAAAGCTCGCGAGGATCGCGCGGTGGGAGCCCTCGTCGGCGGCGGCGAGGTTGTCCATGGTTTTGTCCGAGAACACGACGCCGAACCCGAAGGTGTCGTTCGCGCGATTGCGCTCGAAGAGCTCGACTTTCGCCGACGGGTTTTCGAGCTTGAGCAGGATTGCGCTGTAGAGGCCGCCGGGTCCGCCGCCGACGCAGACGATGCGGTCGAGTTTTCGTGAAATGGGCACGGCTCAACCGAGCCCTCGGAGCTTGCCGCGGTCGACTTTGCCGAGGTGCGTGCGCGGCAGATCGTCCATCAGGACGACGTCTCGCGGAGCTTTGTAGGGCTCGAGCTCGTCGCGCACGTGCTTCTTGAGCTCTTCTTCGAGGCCGGGCTGCTTTGCCGTCGGGATGACGAAAGCTCGGGGTTTGGTGAGCCCGGCGTCGTCGACGACGCCGACCACGGCGCACTCTTTTACGCGGTCGTGCCGGAGTAGGCAGTTTTCGACCTCGCTCGGCGCGAGCCACTTGCCGCCGACTTTCAGCATGTCGTCGCCGCGGCCGCCGTAGATGAAGTAGCCGTCTTCGTCTTGGCGCAACATGTCGCCGGACACGTACCATTCGCCACGGAAGGCGCTCATGCTCTTGTCCATCTGCTGCCAGTAGCCGATGGCGCGCGAAGCGCCTCTCACCCAGAGCCAGCCGACTTCTCCACGTGGGACGTCGCCGCCGTCGTCGTCGCGCACCCGAACCTCGAAGCCAGGCACGACCTTGCCCAGCGTACCCGGCCTGACGTCGCCGGGTCGGTTGGACAAGAACACGTGCCACATCTCGGCCGTGCCGAGACCATCCAAGAGCTCGACCCCGTAGGCCTCTTTCCAGCGGTTGTAGAGCTCGACGGGAAGCGCTTCTCCAGCGGAGGTGGCCAGACGGAGGCAAGACAGATCTTGCTCGCTCGCTTTTTCGTGCGCGAGCATCTTGTTGATCATCGTAGGCACGTTGATGAGGATGGTTGGCGAGTGTGCTCGTATTTGCTCGAACAGCACGTCGGCGGTGCAGCGGCCGGGGAACAGAATCGACGTGCCGCCGACGGAAAACGGAAAGAGCATGTTCGACCCGGTGGCATAACCGAAGTACAGCTTCGGCACGCTCAGGGTGATGTCGTCCTTGCAGAACCCGAGAACGTTCTTGGCGTAAAGCTCGGTCGTATTGACGAAAGCTCGGTGGGTCTGAACTACCGCTTTCGGCCGACCCGTCGTTCCGCCGGAGAAGAGCCAGATCGATGCCTCGTCGCGGTGGGTCGTTCGAGTCTCGAAGTCGGCGCTGGCCTTTCGAGTGAGCGCTTCGAACGAGCCGTCGCCGTCGCCACCGACGAGCACGAGGTGCTCGAGATGCTTGGCGCCTTTGGCCGCTTCTTCGAACGCGCTGGCCGTGTCCACGTGGGCGAAAACGACTTTGGCTCGGGTGTACTCGTAGAAGTAGGCGATCTCTTCCGGCTTCAAATGACAGTTGACCATCACCACGACCGAGCCGTTCTTCAAGACGCCAAAAAACGCCTCGACGAACTCCGGGATGTCCGGCAAGCCGACGAGGACTCGCTGCTCGCGCTCGACGCCGAGATCGTCGAGCACGTTGGCCACACGATTCGCCAATGACTGGATCTCGGAATAGGTCCGGCGAACGTCGCCGCAGATGATGGCGGTCTTGTCGCCGAAGCCCTCTCGCACCCGGGCGTCGAGAAAGTAGTCGGCGATGTTGAGCTGGTCCGACGTGGCACTCATGCGTCTCAGGCTAAAGCTAGCGGGCACTCCTGGGCACCGAAGAATACTGCGGTCCGGACTGCGGATTCGGTCGGCTCGCGTGGGGCCAGCCGAGGGTGCACAATGGGCCCGTGCGGCTCGGTGACCTGACTTTCGAGGAGTTTCAAGCGCTCGACAAGGAGCGGCTGGTGGTGATTCTCCCGGTTGGCGCGACCGAGGCGCACGGCCCGCATCTGCCGCTCTGCACCGACGTGGTCATCGCGGAGGCCATGGCCGAACGCGCGGCGACCAAGCTGCAAGAGCGGGGCCTGCTCGCCCTGCTGGCCCCCCCGATGGCCTACACCGTCGCGGCCTACGCGGCGGGGTTCGCGGGCACTGTGTCGATAGGGGCGGCCACGGCGACCGCGCTCGTGGTGGATGTCGCCGCGGCCCTCGCCCGTCATGGCGTCCGCACGCTCGCGGTGGCCAACGCGCACCTCGAGCCGTCGAACATCGCATCGATTCGAGCGGCGGCGGAACAGATTGCTGAGCGCGGTCCGCTGAAGCTCGTCTTTCCCGACGTCACACGAAAGCCGTGGGCGCTTCGCCTGACCGACGAGTTCAAGAGCGGGGCTTGCCACGCGGGTCAATACGAGGGTTCGATCGTGATGGCGGCGAGGCCCGATCTCGTGCGCGAGGAGCTGCGGCGGGAGCTCTTGCCGAACCCGGCGAGCCTTTCCACCGCCATCCGCGAGGGAAAGAGCACGTTCGAGGAGGCCGGCGGGCCGCGCGCGTACTTCGGACATCCCGCGGACGCGTCGGCGGAGGAAGGGCAGAGCACCATAGAAACCCTGGGCGCGATCCTCGACGAAGCGGTCGCCGCCGAGCTCGGTCTCGCCGACTGAGGAGGCGGAGCGGCAGCTGACGGAGCTCCGGCCAAGACGAGAGAAGCGATCATGTGGCGCCCCCCGAATCGACGTCGGCACGGACTGTTGGAAGCCCGTTGGCCCTCGAAGCCAGAAGCCGAAGCGAGTCGACTCTTCAGCCCGGTGTCTCTCGGGCCAATTTCACTCGAGCAACGCACTTGGGTGCCGGCGATGGTGCCCTGGCGCGCCACCGCCGACGGCTTTGTCACCGACGAAGTGCTCGGCTGGTACGAGCGGTTCGCGCGGGGTCGGCCCGGGGCCATCGTCGTCGAGGCCACGGGGATCCGCGACGTCGAGAGCGGGCCTCTTCTTCGCATCGGGCACGATCGGTTCTTGCCGGGTCTCGCGGAGCTGGTCCGCGTGGTCGCGCGGGCGAGCGGCGGGAAGACCCGCCTGCTGATTCAGATCATCGATTTTCTGCGTATCCATCGCCGGCCAACGACCGAGAAGTATTTTTCGAGGTATTTGCTCGTCACCGATGAGCACCGCCGCGCGCTGCGCGCCCGCGCCAAGACCGACGACGAGATCCGCACCGTGCTCGCCGCCATGCCGGAAGCCGAGCTCGAAACGGTCCTGAGCGAGCGCGAGCTCGAGGCGTTGAGGTTCGGTTACCGCGAACGGGTTACGGATACGCACCTCGAGCACGTGCGCGAACTTCCTCGAGTGCTGCCGGACTTGTTCGCGTCCGCCGCGTCGCGCGCCGAGAAGGCCGGCTTCGACGGGGTCGAGCTTCACTACGCGCACGCCTACACGATGGCGTCGTTCTTGAGCGCTCGAAACGACCGCCGCGACGGCTACGGAGGGTCGCTCGAAGGCCGCGCGCGCCTTCCGCTGGAAGTGCTGGCCCGGGTGCGTGCCCGCGTCGGTACTGGTTTGGCCGTTGGCGCTCGATACCTCACGGACGAAGTCATCCACGGCGGGAGCCGCGCAGAAGATGCCGAGTTCTTCGCCGTCGAGCTCGCCCGCGCCGGCGTCGACTTCCTCTCCCTCTCGCGGGGCGGCAAGTTCGAGGACGCCAAACAACCGCGGGTGGGCGAGGCGGCGTATCCGTACACCGGCCGGAGCGGCTACGAGTGCATGCCGACGGTACTGAGCGACGAAGTCGGCCCCTTCGGTCGGAACGTCGCCGATGTGCAAACTGTGCGTTCTTCGGTGAGGAAGGCGGGTTTTCAGACTCCGGTGGTCGTGGCCGGTGGGATTTCCACGTTCGATCAAGCCGAGGGCATCCTCGAACGCGCCGGAGCCGATATCATCGGCGCGGCGCGCCAGTCGCTCGCGGATCCGGATTGGTTCCGGAAGATGCACCTCGGCAGGGGTGACGAGATCCGAAGGTGTTCCTTCACCAACTATTGCGAAGGCCTGGACCAGATGCACAAACAGGTGACGTGTCGGCTTTGGGATCGACTCGAGCTCGATTCGCCGGACGTGCCGCTAGCTGCTGTAGGAAAACGACGCTTGCTGGCGCCTCGTTGGTCCTGACGTAAGCGCTCGCGCGCCCGGCGCGGGTTCTGTACACTGCGCGCGAAAGGCGGGGGAGATTTGAGCCAGGGGGCGGGCTCCACAAACGAATGCGTTTTGGTCGTCGACGACGATGCGGAGTTGCGCGAAGCCCTGACGGTCATGCTCGGCGCATCGGGCTACGACATCATCGCGGCCTCCAATGCAGCCCAGGCGGTAGAGCTCTTCAGCGAGCGGCAGCCAGCGCTCGTATTGTTGGACGTGCTCATGCCGGATGCGGATGGCTTCGCGGTCTTGCGGCAGATCCGGGGCGAGCCCGGAGGCGTCGACGTGGCCGTCGTCATGATGACGGCCCTCGGCGACCAGGGCACGCGGCGCCGCGCGGTCGAAGCGGGGGCGGATGATTTTCTGACCAAACCGATCCAACGAGCCGATCTTCTGGTCCGAGTTCGATCCGCCGGGTCCATAGGTCGACTCCGCGCCGAGGTGCGGCGTGCCCAGACGGTGATTCGCGCTCAGCTCGATGCGCTAGAGCGGGCCCAGCAGCAGAGAAAAGATCTGGCGGCGCTTTTGATGCACGATCTCAAAAATCCGCTGACGACGTGCATGTTGAACGCTCAGGTCATGCTCTCGGATCCTAGCTTGAGCGGTGTGCACCGCGAACAGATATCCGAGATCAAGGAGGCGACCGACATCATCCATCGAATGCTGATGGATATGCTCGACATCGAGCTCACCGAGGATGGCCAGCTCGTGCCCCAGGTCGCCGACGCCAATCTCGCGGAGTTGGTCAACGAGGTCGTCGGAGCGATGCGGCTTCGCGCCACCGAGGAAGGGGTGAGCATCCAATCGTCGGTGGTGGCCGAGGCGGTGGCGAATGTGGACCGCGACTTGGTTCGTCGACTGGTGGCGAATCTCGTGGACAACGCCATCGCGCACGCGCCCACGGGCACCGCCGTCGGCGTCGACCTACTGGTCGAAGACGGGTACGTGGAGCTCCGGATTTCCGACGAAGGCTCCGGTGTGCCCGAGCCGCATCGCGAACGGATCTTCGACAAGTACGCTCGCATCGACAACGAGCCTCGCTCCGGCGGCAGCCATGGTTTGGGTCTGACGTTCTGCCGTCTCGCTGCCGAGGTCCACGGCGGACGGATCTGGGTCGAGGACAACGAGCCTCGAGGAGCGCGTTTCTGCGTCAAGATCCCAGTCGGCACCTGAGCGCGGGGGTCAGTTCGTCCACGTGGCGCCACCGTCGTCGCTCATCAGGCTTTCGAGTCGGAGTTGCTCGCCGGTCCTGCGCGCCCAGACGACGACAAAACGCTGTTCTAATCCGATCGCCCCGATCGCCTCGACCGTGCCTTCGGGGGGGCTCGTGCTCAGCGCGTACGGCTTCAGAAATCGCCAGGCAACTTTGGGATCCGAGCGCTGGACGAAAACGCGGCCATGGGCGACATACACGGTCAGAAGCGCGCCCCGCGTGCACGTTGCCGTAGCCATGGCGTTTGCTTTCGAGTCGAACCCCGGATCGGTGGAGATCTTCGTTGCGGACAACGTTCTACGCACCGGCAGAAAGACGCGCAGGCCATCGTCGGATCGTTCGAGAAGCCCCGGAATACACGCGCCGCACAGCACGTCGACTTCTTTGCTGTGTCCCGAGAAGCGATAGGGGAGGAGCTCGCCGTCACGCGCCAGCACGAGCACGCTCTTCTCCGGACCCCTACCGACGAAGGCGGCGAATCGTGGATCGTCTCGACCGCAGCTGGAATCCGCGGTCGGCACCAGTTCCAGGGCCGGTGTGTAGGGCACGATCGTCGTCGTCGGAGCGGGCCAGTCCTCGCCTGGCGGCGGGATGCCCCGCTGCTCGAGTTGCAAGAAGCCGGTCTTCGATTTCGTGTGCCACAGCACGCGCGGCGCCGCACCGGACCAAACGGCGGCGAGCTGTCCCGAGGGCATGGGTCGTCGAATCACCGGTCCGCCGTCGCGAGGGAAGTACCGGACGGTCGATCGGACGCCGTCGGTGCTCGCGATTGCGAGCCATGTTTCTTCGTTCCTTTCGATGAGCGCGGCGATAGAGCCGACCTTGGCGGGCATCTCCGTCGCTGGCCCCACCTCGTGGCTCTCGACCTTCCCGTCGAGCCAACGGACTCGAGCCGGCTCGGGTCCGCCCGCCCAATGAATGCTCGCGCGAGCTCCTCGGTCGTCGAAAACGACGCGAGGCTCGCTCTTGGCAACGCCGAGGGACGACGAGGTCCAGGAGGCTCCGCGATCGGCGGAGCGCACGAGCCAGCTATTCGAGCCGCGACCTTCGGCGAACGTCGCGTTCACGAGAATCGTCGCCGCCTCGGCCCGCCCGTCCACACGCAGAGTGAATGCTGTGGCGGCGGCACCGACTTCGAAGTCGGCAATCTTCTTCGGCGGTGGTGCGGGAGCCGGACGCTCCTCGGTCGGGAGCGTCGAGGTCGCCGTCCTCGGGCCCACGGGACTCACGTGTGATTTGCGAGCGGGCGCGTCGTCGATCTGCGTCGACCAAATCCAATACGCCGTTGCCCCGCCCGCGGCCATGGCCGCCGCGATGAGCCCGATGGTCGCTCGTCGTTCGCGCACTTCTCAGAAGTGATAGTCGACGGAGTAGCTCGTGCACGCCGTCGCCATGTCGATGCGCACCCACACCGTGGCCGAGTCGTCGTCGGTCGGGCTCGCGGGACAATCGTGGTCGGACTGCACTTCGCCGGGTGCCATGGCGCAGCATCCGCGGATCCCGTTCGGGCTCATCGCGGCAATTCCCTGCCTGCACGTCACGTCGTTCGTTCCGTTCTTGCACGCCGCGAACTGACAAATCCGAAAGCCACCATCCGCAGTTTTCGCCGCCGGGTTGGTGAAGGCAAAGAGCCTGTCTTCGCCTTCGTACGTGAAGTAGTCGGGATCTCCGGGACCGGTCATTCCGGTGAAGGGAGCTTTCATCCCGCCGTATCCGGTCGAACCCGTCGTATCGGTGTCGGTCAGGGTGCACGGGCCCGGCGTGCACGCCGGTGTCGCCAGGACCTCGCTGTTGTTCGGCTCCGGGCCGGTGTCGGGGCAAGTACCGCCGAGCCCGGCGGCTCCGGCCATGCCCTCACCGCCAGCTCCAGCGCTGCCGCCGATGCCAGCGCTGCCGCCGGTGCCAGCGCTGCCACCGACGCCCCCACTGCCTGCCATGCCCGCGGCACCGCCGGTGTTCGCGGCACCGCCGGATGGTGTACCGGCCGCGCCTCCCGCGGCGGCGGCGCCGGCAGCTCCGCCTGCAGCCGCTCCAGCGCCACCTCCGCTCCCCGTCGCGGCGGCGCCGCCAGACGTTCCGCCGGCGCTCGCGCCGCCGAATCCACCGCGGCTCGATCCGTCGCTGCTACAGCCGATGACGCTGGCGATTGTCGCGATGGTCAGCCAACTCCCTGCACGACGGCGAAGCGGCCGATTCATGGGCGCCCGGTTCCCGGCGGATTGTTCGCGCAGAAATCCTTGCCGGCTTGCGGGGCGAGGTGAGAGGGCGCGCCGGCGGGAGCGGCGAGGTTCGGCGGATTCGTGAAGTCGAACATGTCGAGCATCGGCCATGCGTTGGCGTCTCGCGCCGTCATCGCCGGCAGATCGAAACGGTTCTGGATGAACCGTGTGACGCTCGTCAGATCGGTGACGATGTGGCTCACGTATCCGCGCTTGTTCCAGGGACTCGCCACGATGATGGGCGTGCGGATGCCCAGGCGGTCGAACCGGAAGTCTTGCGGCACGAAGTTGTCGGGCTCACAGGCCGGCGGCGGCGGCGTGTGGTCGTAGAAGCCGCCATGCTCGTCGTAGAAGAGAACGAACACCGTTTTTTGCCACACGACCGGGTTCGACAGGATCTTGTTGAGCACCCGACCGACGAACTCGGGGCCGAGCTGGGTGTTGGCGGGGGGGTGCTCGTCGTTCTGCTGGCTTCCGAGGAAGGTCGGGTCGATGATCGACAGGTTCGGCAGGGTGTCGTTGTCCACGTCGGCGTCGAACTCGGCCATCGACGTGCCGATGTACCTGGGGTTGAGCGGGTCGAAAATTATCCCGAAGCTGACGAGCCCGTCGCGATAGATCTTCCAAGAGCGACCCGCGGCGTCTAGCTGGTCGGTGATCTTGTTCGCGGTCTGGTACCTGTCGTCGATGAGCACACTGATGTCGCCGGTTTTCGTGTTGCCCCACGACGTGGCTCCGTAGAAGTAGAACCGGTTTGGCCAGGTCGGGCCGAGCAGCGACGAGAAGTGCCGGTCGCTCAGCGAGAAGTTCTGCGCCAACCAATAGTAATAGGGCAGATCGTTTTGGTCGTAGTAGCCCATCGCCCGCGCACCACCCGGATTGTTGGTGGCGACGAAGCCGTCCATCATGCCGAGGTTGAATTGCAAGTGCACTTCGGTCCAATGGTGCGCAACGTCGACGATGCACTGTCGCGTTTCGTGGAATCGAGTGACCTGCTCCGGTGGGATCTGCAGCGGGTCGAAGTTGAAGTCGCTGTCGCTCGCCACATCGACGTCGGTGATCCCGACGTCCGGAAGCTTCGAAAAGTAGTGGTCGAAGCTCCGGTTCTCCATCATCAGCACGACCACGTGCTCGAAAGGCAGCGCGTCGCCGTGGGGCACGTTGGGACCAACGGTTTCGGTGGTGAGCATGCCCGGAGCGAAAACGCACCCGTCGCGATCGCTGGCGCGCTCGTCGTAGGGCGGAACCTGGCTCGCGACCCCTCCGGCGCCTGCAGAACCAGCGCCACCCCCCACGGACATGCCTGCCGCGCCGCCCACGGCCGCGCCTCCGGTGCCCCCGCCGCTCGTGCCCCCGCTTCCCGCCGCTCCCGCCGTCGCCGCGGTGCCCCCTTGGCCCGGACTCGCGCCGCTTCCGCCCGCCCCGCCGGCGCTCGGCCCGCCACCAAAAGCCACGGGGTCAGCGCTGCCGCTGCTGCCGCAAGCGGTGGCGAGCGCGACGAACGTGCTCGCCGCCAAGCTCAGGCTTCTGTCGACCAACACGTCGGTGGCTTCAGAGTACCGCTCGCCCTCGGCTGCGACCAGCGTGCTTTTTCAGAGCGCGTCGAGCACCTTTTGCAGAAACACCGCTTCGAGGTTCGAGCCGCGCTTTTTGACCTCCGCGAGCTGGGCTTCGACAGCACCTCGCGCTTTGTCTCCGTAGATTTCGGAAATTGCGGTGACGGCCTTGGGGTGCTGGCTCGCCTGCATCGAGAGGTTGATGAGATCGGGAAGCATGCGGGGATGATCCGCGGCTCGCGGGTCGGCGTCGAAAGCCGCGCGATAGTGATCGATGGCGGCGTTATGCCAATCGCGGTTCATGTCGTCGAACGCGAAGATCAGCTGCGGGCGCGGGTCGTCGGGGTTTTCCTGCCCGTAGGCGTACATGAGCTTGAGCTTGTTCACGTTGATCGGCCGCTTGGTCTTCGATTGCTGGAAGGCTTTGTCGATGAGCTCCGGCATCGGGGCGTCGAAGAGCTGGGCGCCGGTGAGCTCCTTGGGAATCTCCGTGACCGCTGCGGAGGCCGGCGGCAGTGGAGTCGTTTCAACCGGCTCCGGCGGGATTAACGGTGCGTCGGGCATGGCCATCTCGGTC